>JANOJR010000253.1:0-11402 GCA_031418855.1 Rubrivivax sp. | reverse complement strand
AATCGTGCCTTTGATGGGGATGGTGTCGCCTATCTTCCAGCCCCATTTGTCGGCCAGCTTGCGCCCCACCAGCGCGCCTTGGCGGTCGCGCAGCCAGGCCAGGCGGTCGTTGTCGTTGATGACGTATTCGGGGTACAGCGCGAGGTAGCTCGGCGCGTCCACCGCGAACTGCGGGAAGAAGTTGCGCGGCTCCAGGTAGATGCCGCCAAACCAGTTCGACCACGAGACACGCGTCACACCTTCCACCGCACGCACACGCTCGGCGTAAGCCAGCGGCAGCGAGACGGTGAGCGAGGTGGCGCTGCGTGTGATGAGCCGCGTGCTGGAGCTCGCGTTGGCGCCTGCGTACCAGGCATCAACGATGGTGCGCAGCATGCCAAATGCGCACACGGCCACCACCAGCCCGACCATCGTGAGCAGCGTGCGCAGCTTGTGGCGAAAGGCGTTTTTCAGCAGCAGGCGAAAGACGAACATGGTGGCTTGTGTCGGGCGTCGGTTCAGGCCAGCACCTCGTCCACCAGCACGCCTTTTTCCAGGTGGATCAGGCGAGCCGCGCGCGCCGCCGCCTTGGGGTCGTGCGTGACCATCACGATGGTCTTGCCGAGTTCCGTCACCAGCCGCTCCATCAGCCCCAGCACTTCCTGGCCGGTCGTGCGGTCGAGGTCGCCCGTGGGCTCGTCGGCGACGATGAGCGTCGGGTCGGTGACCAGTGCACGCGCAATCGCCACACGCTGCTGCTGGCCGCCCGAGAGCTCGTTGGGGTAGTGGTCGGCGCGGTCGGCCAGCGAGACCAGCTCCAACATCTGCTGCACACGTGCGCGGCGCTCACGCGAGCTCAGGCCCGTCAGCAAGAGTGGCAGTTCGATGTTCTCAAACGCTGTCAGCACAGGCATCAAGTTATAGAACTGGAAGATGAAACCCACGTTGGCCGCGCGCCAGTCCGACAGCTCGGCGTCGCTCAGCGTGGCGATGTCGATGCCGGCCATCTCGATCGTGCCGGCCGTGGGCTTGTCGATGCCGGCAATGAGGTTGAGCAAGGTGCTCTTGCCCGAGCCGCTTGGGCCCATGAGTGCCACGAATTCGCCGGCGGCGACCTCCAGTTCGATGCCCATCAGCACGGGGATCTCTTGCCCGCCGCGCTGGTAGGACTTATGCAAATCGCGGATGCGGATGAGAGGCTCGCTCATCACGCGCTCACTTGCCGGCCACGCTGACCTTGGCGCCGGCTTGCAGCTTGTCGCTGGGCGACAGCACGAGCTTGTCGCTCGCCTTGAGCCCGGCGCTGGTGATCTCCAACGCGTCACCTAACGTCCTACCGACGCTGACCGGCACGGCCTCCAACACATCTGCATTGATGCGGAACACGAGCTTCTTGCCGTCGCGCTCGATCACCGTTTTCGGGTTCACGGCCGTCACCGGCTTGAAGTCGTTGTCGCTCGCCACCTTCGACAGGAACACGACCTTGGCGCTCATCTCGGGCAGCACGCGCGCGTCGAGTTTCTCGAAGCGAATCTTGGTCATCACGGTGGCCTTGGCGCGGTCGACCGTGGGCACCACGCTGGCCACGAAACCGCGGAAGCGCTCGCCCGGCAAAGCGTCGAGCGCGATCTCCACCGGCTGCTCCACCTTGATGCGCCCGACGTTGGCTTCCGAGACATCCGCCTCGACCTCCAGCGTGCCCATGTCGGCCATGGTCACCACTGCGCCCTGCGAGCCCGAGGCGCTGGAAAACGGCGTGATCATGTCGCCGACGTTGGCGTTCTTCACCAGCACCACGCCGTCGAACGGCGCGCGCACTTCGGTGTTGGCGCGGTTGACTTCGTTGATCTTCAGTTGTGCCGAGGCCACCGCGTAAGCGCCTTGCGCTGAAGCGACCGAAGCCTGTGCCGACGCGATGGCCACACGTGCAGCGTCAGCGCGGCGCTTGCCGGTGTCGACCGCCTGCGCCGAGATGAAGCCTTGCGCTTGCAGACCCAAGGTGCGTTGCAGCTCGGCCTCGGCATTGCCTAGCTCGACTTGGGCTTGACGCACACCGGCCTCGGCCACGCGCCGGCCAGCGTCGGCCTGCTGCACGCCGGCCTGCGCGGCAACGAGCTGCGCCGCCACGTCCGAGGCGTCCAGCCGCGCAATCAAGGCGCCGGCCTTCAGGCGTGAACCTTCACGTACGTTGAGCTCGATCAAGCGGCCCGTGGCTTTGCTTGACACCGCCGCACGGCGCTGCGCCACCACGTAGCCCGAGGCCGTGAGTTGCGCAAACTGCGCCGAGGGGTAGGCCGACATCACGCCACTGGCCTGCACTTCGGTCTTGCGCGAAAGCATGGCCATCGCGACGGCGGCGACCATCACCACGGCAAGCACGAGCCACACCCAGCGCCGTTTGCGCCGCAGTGCGCGCTTGGGTGCAGGGCTCAGCCGCGACGGCGTGATCGGGGCGCTAACGGCGGGATTGACGGGTGAAGGGGTGGGGATGGAGCTAGCTTCTGTCATCGGCAAATTCGCGCGCTTGGTCACGCGAAACAGACGCGCCGGCGGGCTGCGGCGCGGGCATTGTGGCCTACTGCTCGCCATGTCCCCACGGCCCGGAACGCCTATGAGAAGACCGCTCGCCAGACGCTGCGTGGCGGCACTGCTAGCTGTATGGTTTGGCGTGGCGCAGGCTTGCCCAGACCGCCCCGACGTCGTGCTGGCCGAGCTGAATGCCCTGCGCGCCCAAGGCGGCGTGTGCGGCGCGCGCGGCGCGTTTCCCGCCGCCCCCCAGGTGCAGTGGAACACCACGTTAGAAACCATGGCGCGCCAGCACGCACACTTCCTCGTCAGCGTGGGTGAACTGCGCCACCGCAACGAAGCCGGCCAGGCGCTGACTGAGCGCGCCACGGCGGCGGGTTATCGCTTCAAGAACATTGGCGAGAACCTGGCCCAGGGCCAGCACACGCTAACGTCAGTGTTGCACGCATGGATGGCCAGCGAGACCCACTGCACCACGCAACTCCGCGTGGCCTACACCGAGATGGCGCTGGCCTGCGAGCGCAGCATGAGTGGCCGCCCGCTGTGGGTCATGGTGCTGGCGCGGCCGCAACGTTGAGAGCGCACGAAAACTGAAATCGACCGAACCTGCGTGCCCACAGGCATACGTAGCGTTGGGACATTGAACTGGCTATCCTCGTTCTGCAACGAACCCAGAAGGGGACCCCATGACCGATCGACGCACATTCCTGCGTGGCGCTGGCGCCGCGCTCGCTCCATCGATCGCGCCCTGCTTGGCGCAGGCGCAGGGCCGCCCGGCGCGCATCGGCTACATCTCACTGCGGCCAGGCCCTAACGAATTCGACCAGGCCTTCGTGCGCGGCATGCGCGAGCGCGGCTGGATCGAAGGCCAGAACCTGGCGATCGACTTCCGCTGGGCGGCGTTCGATCGCAGCCGCATGGAGCCTCTGGTGGCCGAACTGCTCGCCCTGCAACCCACGCTGATGCTCTGCGCGGACACAGGATTGGGCCCGGTTCGGTCGCGGAACCCGGCCATGCCGATCGTGGTCCCGGCGTTTGGTGACGCGATTGCGGGCGGCGCGACGACCAGCCTGGCGCGGCCCGACGGCAATGCCACGGGCGTCTCGGTACTCGCCCTCGAGCTGGCCTCCAAGCGCATCGAACTCTTGAAGGAGACGGTTCCGAGCATGCGGCGTGTCGCTGCCCTGTACACCGCCAGCGCGAATCCGCCGACGCGCGGTATCCAGGCCAGCCTGGCCGCAGGCAACGAGCTGGGCATCGAGGTGGTGGAGATGCCGGTGCAGCTGCCCGACGGCATCGACGCTGCCTTTGCCGCAGCCGCCCGCCAAGGCGTGCAGGGCGTGGCCATCATCTCCAGCCTGCCGACCATCACCTACCGCGCCCAACTCGGCGAGCTCGCGCGAAAGCACCGGCTGGCAACGATCTTCGCCAACCGCGCCTACCTGCGCGGCGGCGGGCTGATGAGCTACGGCCCCGACCTGGAAGGTGCGTTCCACCGCGCCGCTTACTTCGCCGACCGCATCCTCAAGGGCGCCAAGCCGGCCGAGCTGCCTATCGAGCAGCCCAACACCTTTCAGCTGGCGCTGCACCAAGGCACGGCGCGCGCGCTGGGCCTGAGGTTTCCGCAAGCGGTGCTGCTGCGGGCGGACGAGGTCATCGAGTAGCGCGGCTGGGGTATGAAGGGCCGCTCCCGGCCGTCAGCGTGAGTCCCGACTGGAGTGCAGCGGCCACTGACGGGTCGCAAAACGGCTGGGACGTCGAGCCAGGAACGCTAACGCCCCACCGCCACGGCGTCTTCCGTCACCACGCTTCGAATGACGCCACCACCAAGACACACCTCAGCGTCGTAAAGCACGGCCGACTGGCCCGGCGTGGCGGCCCATTGGGCTTGTTCGAATTGCAGGTTGATGGCGCCGTCACTGCGCTGCAATCGGCAGCGCGCATCAGCCTGCCGATAGCGCGCTTTGGCGGCATAAGCGCCATCGCCCGGCGCCACGCCCGCCACCCAACTCAAGTCGTCAGCCGTGAGCGCATGCGACAGCAGCATCGGGTGCTCATGCCCCTGCACGACCCGCAAGACGTTGCGCGCCATGTCCTTGCCCGCCACAAACCACGGCGCGTGCTCGCCGCCGCCCGCCTTCAGGCCGCCGATGCCCAAGCCCTGGCGTTGGCCCAGCGTGTAGAAACTCAGCCCCATGTGGCGGCCGACCTCGCGCCCGCGCTCGTCGTGCATGGGCCCGGGCTCGGACTTCAAGTAGCGGTTGAGGAACTCGCGAAACGGCCGCTCGCCGATGAAGCAGATGCCCGTGGAGTCCTTCTTCTTCGCATTGGGCAGGCCGATCTCGGCGGCGAGGCGGCGCACCTCGGTCTTGGCCAATTCACCGATGGGGAAGAGCGTGCGCGCCAGCTGCGCCTGGTTCAGGCGGTGCAGAAAATAACTTTGGTCCTTGGTGGCGTCCAGGCCCTTGAGCAGCTGGAATTGCCCGCCGAGCTCACGCACGCGGGCGTAGTGGCCGGTAGCGATCTTGTCAGCCCCGACGTGCATGGCGTGGTCGAGGAAGGCCTTGAACTTGATCTCGGCGTTGCACAGCACGTCGGGGTTGGGCGTGCGCCCGGCCTGGTACTCGCGCAGGAATTCAACGAAGACGCGCTCACGGTAGTCGGCGGCGAAGTTGACGTGTTCGATCTCGATGCCGATGACGTCGGCCACCGCAGCCGCATCGACGAAATCGACGTTCGATGAGCAATAGGCGTCGTCGTCGTCGCCTTCCCAGTTCTTCATGAAGATGCCCACCACCTCATGGCCCGCGCGCTTGAGCAGCCAGGCGGTGACGGCCGAGTCGACGCCGCCGCTCAGGCCCACCACGATGCGTTGTTTGCTCATGGCGTCATTATCCGAGCGGCACAATCGCACCTCGTTTCCACTCTCCCAGGACCACCCATGTCAGGCGCAGGCTTCCACGTACACGGCCCCCACGACCACGAACTCGAACACGCCGCCCAAGGTGGCCATGGCGGCCACGGTGAGAAGGACAGCTTCTCGGGCATGGTGGCTGTCAGCACCGCGCTCATTGCCACCGTCGGCGCGCTCTTCTCGTACATGGGCGGGGCGACGCAGGCCAACGCTGGCCTGTACAAGAACGACGCCGCCATCAAGAAGACGGAGGCCTCGAACCAGTGGAATTACTACCAGGCCAAGAGCAACAAGCAAAACCTGGCCGAGCTGGCCGTGGTGCTGGCGCCCGACGACAAGCGCGGGGGCTACAAGGACGAGGTCGAGCGCTACAAGAAGGAGAAGGCCGAGATCAAGCTCGATGCTGAAAAGCTCGAAGCCGCGTCCAAGGCGTTTGACCAGAAGAGTGAAGCGCAGATGCACCAGCACCACCGCTGGGCGCAAGCCACCACCGCGCTACAGATCTCCATCGCGCTGGCGGCCATTGCCTTGTTGACGCGGCGCAAGTGGTTGCAGTACGGCATGTACGGCGTGGCTGCGCTGGGTGTGGCGCTGGGTGGGCTGGCGATGCTGCACGTTTGATACGGATTTGTGTTCATTCGCATCAATCCGGGTTGGTACGCCATGGCGGCGTGCGGTGCATGGCTGACGTCCAAGGCTTGGACGTTGACGCTGCGCGCACGGCAATCAAGAGACATTCGGCGAGGCCACTGACTCGCGGTCGGTCGGCGTCGTGATCGACCCGAAATGGACGCTCTTCAGTGGCTATCCGCGCAGCAGCCCAGGCAGCGCCTTGTACCGATCGGCGCCGGGGAACAGCACCTGCGTCGTGCGCTCCGGGTCCAGATTGAACGCTTCGGCGCAGGTCGACGCAATCAACTTTTCCAGTGCCAGGGTGGGCTTGAGATCACGGCCTTCGAAGAGGTTGCCGGGCGCGAGTCCCGGCCAGTCGGTAACGATCCGCCCGCCCTGCACTGCGCCGCCGATCACCATGGCGGCAGCCGCGGTGCCGTGGTCGGTGCCGCCGGTGCCATTGGCGGCGACGGTGCGTCCGAACTCGGTGGCGACCACGACGACCGTCTGCGCCCAGGTGGCGCCCATGCCTTCGCGCAGCGCGCCGATCAGGCCGTCCAGCCCGCTCAGTTGCCTGGTCAGGCGCGCGTCCTGCCCACTGTGCGTGTCCCAGCCGCTGGTTTCGATCATGGCGATGCGCGGTCCGTCAGCGCGCGCCAGGAAGCCTGCCGCGATGCGGCCTAGCGCGGCGGCATCCTGTCGGTTCCCGCCACCTCCTCTTCCGTCGCCCGCCATGCCGCGCGCTTCGAGAGCCGAGGCCCACAGCGCATGCAGCTGCCGGTCTGGTGCATAGAGTTGCCTCACCCGCACGAGCAAGTCTTCGTTGGCCTCGGGCAACGTAGACGGTGCGTACGTCGTGACCGGGGCGGCCCCCTGCATGGCCAGTGGCACGGCGGGTGAGAACGCGATCGCCTCCTTGCCGCTGCGCGGCAGCATTCCGAGCAGCCGGTTCATCCAGCCGTCCTTCAGCTGGTACGGTGACTTGCCGCCAGTTTCCAGCACGTTCTGCGCGTCGAAGTGGGAGCGGTCGCGATACGGGGACGCGACCGCGTGCAGGAACGTGGCTTCTCCGAGCGCGTACAACTCTCGCAGCTTGGGCAGTGCCGGGTGCAATGCAAACGTCCCGTCCAACTTCAGGGCAGCTGCGGGGTCAATGGCCAGTCCGCCACGCAGACTGGCGTAGGCCGGCTCCGCGTAGGGAATGACGATGTTCAAGCCATCCGCCGCTCCCCGTTGGATGATGAAGACGAAACGCCGCTCGGTGGCGGCCTGTGCGAAGAGCACCTGCGGTGCCGCCAGCAGCGAGGCCGCGCCTATAAAGCCGCGTCGATCCATGCTCATTCCTATCTCCTCAAGAATTCGGGGGAAACCAGCAACAGTGCGAGGGCCGTGCCACCGCTGTCTGCACGCGCGATCGCCGTTGCGGTGGCCTCGGTCAGCGCCCCAAGCAGTACCCGCGGCGCCAGACTGCGTGCGTCCGCCGCGTCGCCCGCTTCCTGTGCGAGCCGTTGTGCGATCTCCACACGACGCATCAGCGCATCGGGCGCGGCCCAGGTGGCAGCGGTATCGCTGTAGCCCGCAGGCGAGCCGGGTTGCCACACCGGCTGGCCCAGTTGAGTCATCAGGTTTGCAGCCTGCATGGGCGCCATTGAGCGGCGGCCGAGCGCGCGTAGGCTGGAGATCGACCAGTCCCAGGGCGACTTGAACTTGGCGGCGGCGGGCTGCCACGCATCTGGCGACGCGATCAATTCGCGGTAGACGCTCGCGAGGTCGCCGCCGGTGCGCGCAAAGGTCTCGGCCAGGCGCTGGACCAATGCTTGTGGCGGATCGTCCGCAACGAAGTGCCGCGCAAGCTTGCGCGCGACGTGCAGCGCGGTGGCCGGCGCCGCGACCAGGTCATGAATCACGGAGCGGGCCTGCGCTTCGCCCGCATCGGAATAGGTCTTGCCGAGGACGGTGCGTGTGCCGGGCTCGTGCAACGCAGGGACAAAACGGAAGGTGGCGCCGCCCGTGGTTCCGCCGGGGGTTGTGCCGGTCGTTCCTCCATCACCGGGCAGTGTCCAGCCGGTGAGCGCGCGCGCGAACTCCTTTACGTCCTCCTGCGTGTAGCCGCTGCGCACACCCAGCGTGTGCAGCTCGAGGATTTCGCGCGCGAGGTTCTCGTTGAGGCCCCGGCCGCGCGAGCCCATCATGCTGGCCGGGCCTGTCGACTGCGCCTGGTCGAGGTACAGCAGCATCGCCGGGTGCCGCACGACCGCCAGCAGCAGGTCCTCGAATCGGCCCAGCACATGGGGTCGGATCGCATCGGCCTCGAAGCTTCCGGCCAAACCCACGATCAGCAGCTTGTCGACGGACACCGCGAAGTGGTTGGACCAGAAATGCACCAGCCGCTCGACGAAAGGCGTGGCCGTCTGCAGCGCGCTGGTGGTGCGCGCGCCCACTGCGGCCTGGTAGTCCCTGCTGCCTTCGCGCAGGTAGCCCTCGCGGATGCCGCTGCGCTGACCCTCGGGCGCCTGCCGCACGGAGCGCTGCATGTTGTTCCAGACGTCGACGAGTGCAGGCGTGCGCGGCAGCGCCTTCCAGGCCGCCGGCTGCGGCTCGTAGGAATCTAGCTGCGCGAGCAGCCAGCGCTGCGGGTCGGCCGGTGGCGCGTCGTCAGGTCGGGCGCCGAGGCCGAAACGGTTCAGGGCAAGGGCGGGAGAAGTCATGACCGTGATCTTCCCAGCGAACGCGGCGCGAACGGTGTCCGGCAGGTTGCGAATGTGTAAAGCGACAGATCAGGCCGCGGCCAATCCCCGGGTGGCGCGAAGGCCGCCCCCCCGCACGGTTGCTGATCAGCAGCGGGCCGCCGTCAGCCGCTCGCCAACGCCTCGTCCAGCACCTCCACCCAATGCCGCACCGGCGTCGTGGTGCCGCTTTGCAGATGCTGAATGCAGCCGATGTTCGCCGAGATGATGGTGTCGGCGGCGATGGGCGCCAGGTTGCCTAGCTTGCGGTCGCGCAGCTGGGTAGCGAGCTCGGGCTGCAAGACCGAGTAGGTGCCGGCTGAGCCGCAGCACAGGTGGCTCTCGACGGGCGCGATCTGCACGTCGAAGCCCAAGGCGCTCAGGTGCGTTTCGACGCCACCGCGCAGCTGCTGGCCGTGTTGCAAGGTGCACGGTGGGTGGAACGCCAGGCGTTCCACCCGCCTGGCGGGTGTGAATGTCGCACCCCCTCCCTGCTCCCCCGCCGAGCGGGGGAGGGCCAAGCGCGCTTTCAGCGCAGGCACCAGCTCAGGCAGCAGCTCACTCAAGTCCCGTGTCAGTGCACTGATACGGTTAGCCTTTTGCGCATAGTCCGTGTCATGCGCCAGCGCGTGGCCGTAGTCTTTGACGGCGACGCCGCAGCCCGACGCGTTCATGACGATGGCTTCCACACGGCCTTGGGTCGTCAGGCCTTCGACCAGCGGCCACCAGGCGTCGATGTTGCGACGCATGTCGCGCAAGCCGCCGTCGATGTCGTTCAAGTGCGTGCGGATGGCGCCGCAGCAGCCGGCGTCGCTGGCCACTAGGGTCTGGATGCCGGCGGCGTCGAGCACGCGTGCCGTGGCGCTGTTGATGCCCGGCATCATGGCCGGCTGCACGCAGCCCAAGAGCATCAGCATCTTGCGCTTGTGCGTGCGCTGCGGCCACTGGTGGGCGCGCGCGCCAGCCTTGGCCGGCACCTTGTGCTTGAGCGCGGCGGGCAAGAGCGGGCGCACGAGCTGGCCGAGTTTCATGGCCGGGCCGAAGAGCGGCGAGGTCAGGCCGTTCTTCAAGGCGCTGCGCATCAGGCGCTCACCCAGCGGGCGCTCCACACGCTCGTCAACGAGTTTGCGGCCGATGTCGACCAGGTGGCCGTACTGCACGCCGCTGGGGCAGGTGGTCTCGCAGTTGCGGCAGGTCAGGCAGCGGTCCAGGTGCAGCTGCGTCTTGCGCGTGACCTCGGCGCCTTCGAGCATCTGCTTCATCAGGTAGATGCGCCCACGCGGGCCGTCGAGCTCGTCGCCCAAGAGTTGGTAGGTGGGGCAGGTGGCGGTGCAGAAGCCGCAGTGCACGCATTTGCGCAGGATGGCCTCTGCGGCCTGACCGTCGGGCGTGTCCTGGTATTGGGCGGCAAGCGTGGTTTGCATGGGTGAAGCGGGTTGGGCGACTCAGATAGAGGCAAACATGCGCCCCGGATTGAAAATGCCGGCCGGGTCGAACTGGCGCTTGAGTTCACGTTGGATGCGCAGATTGCCGGTGGCCAGCGGATGAAAGGCGTCAGCAACCCGGTCTTCGCCCACCGCGGGATGGCGCCAGATGCTGGCCGTGCCGCCGACCGCTCCGACGCTGGCACGCAAGGACGCCATGGCAGAGGCAGGCGCCTTGAGCCAGCGCACACCACCGCCACACTCCACCAGACAGGGCGATGGCAGGTCGGTGATCGGCGCGGTGCTGCCCGGAACACTCAGGCGCCACAGGCAATCCTGTGCCGCGGGTTCAAAAAAACCGAGGGTCTGCTCGCGCAACGCCTGCCAGTCCTGCTGCGCCAGCACATCGTCCCGGCGTTCACCGCCCAAATCGCGACAGGCCGCATCCACGGCCGCCCGGGCACCGCGCAGGCGTATCGTCAAGCGTCCACCTGCCGCATCGGCTTGCCACCAGCTCGCATTGATCGGCAGCGGTCGCGCCGCCCACTGTGCCAGCTGACGCAGGGCCGCTCCCTGTTCCATCGCAAACACCAGCGTGGCTTGTGCGACAGGGCGCGGCATCACCTTGAGCGACACCTCGGTAATCAGCCCGAGAATCCCGAGAGAACCGGTCATCAACCGCGACACGTCGTAACCGGCCACGTTTTTCATCACTTGGCCACCAAAACGCAGGCGCTGCGCTTGTCCGTTCACCATCTGCACACCCAGCACGTAATCACGCAGCGGCCCGGCCGAGCACTGCGACGGGCCGGACAAGCCTGCGGCGACCATCCCGCCCACGGTGGCGCCGGGGCCGAAATGTGGCGGTTCGAATGCCAGGAACTGGCCCTGCTCAGCCAGCAACTGCTCCAGTTCCCGCAGCGACGTGCCAGCACCCACCGTCACCACCAGCTCACTCGGCACATAGGCAATGATGTGATTCAGGGCACGTGTATCGAGGATTTCCCCGGTCAGGTTTTGGCCGTAAAAATCTTTCGTCCCACCGCCACGAATGCGCAGCGAACGACTTTGCGCAGCCGCGTCGCGGATGCTTTCTACCAGGTGCGTGGTGGCCGATTCCATAGTCTCATGGTAACGGGCCTCGGCTCGCGCCAATGTGAGCATTTTTCAGCAGCAGCGTGAACAACGCTGCCGGCGCGGTCTCATCACACCGGCGCGACG
>JANOJR010000252.1:0-6902 GCA_031418855.1 Rubrivivax sp. | reverse complement strand
GCATCCGCAAGAGTTTGGCCACGGCGCCATCGAAGGCGTGGCCGGGCCCGAGTCGGCCAACAACGCCGCCGCCACCGGCGCCATGGTGCCGATGCTGACGCTGGGCATCCCGGGCTCGGCGACGACGGCGATCATGCTCGGTGGGCTGATGATGTGGGGGCTGCGCCCGGGGCCCTTGCTGTTCGAGAAGAACCCGGATTTCGTCTGGGGGCTGATTGCCTCGCAGTACATCGCCAACATCATGCTGCTGGTGCTGAGCACGGCGTTCATCCCGCTCTTCGTGCGCGCCCTGCGTGTGCCCTACGGCATCCTCATGCCGATCATCATCGTGCTGTGCGTGACTGGCGCCTATTCGCTGAAGAACAACCTCTTCGACGTCGGCCAGATGCTGGTCTTTGGCGTGCTCGGCTATGCCATGAAGAAGCTCGGCTACTCACCCGCCGCGCTGGTGCTGGCACTGGTGCTCGGGCCGCTGGCCGAGCGCGCGCTGCGGCAGTCGCTGATCATTTCGGACGCCGGGCTGGGCATCCTCTTCATGCGCCCGATCTCCGCCGTGCTGACCGTGCTGGCCCTGCTCGCGGTGCTGGTGCCGGCGCTGCTCGCCATCCGCACCGCCTGGCGTCGGCGCCAGCTCAAACTGACCTCGGCGCACACGCCACAGGTATGAACCCAGACGTTAACCCAGGCGCCGAGTTCGACCTGCAAGCCTGGCTCGATCAGCTTGGCCTGGCCGCGTACGCACAGACCTTTGTCGACAACCATGTCGACGCCGAACTCTTGCCGCAACTCACCGGCGACGACCTGCGCGAGATGGGCATCAGCTCGGTGGGCCATCGTCGGCGTTTGCTCGACGCGGCGGCCCCGTTGCGCCAGGCACCGCCAGCCCCGCAGGCACCGGTAGCAGCGGTAGCACCAAGCCCGATGCAGCGGCCACCGGCCGCAGCCGCCGCACGCAGCGCGCCGAGCGTTCAGCGGCGCCAGATCACGGTGGTGTTCTGCGATCTCGTCGGCTCGACCGCGCTTTCTGCGCGCGTCGACCCCGAAGACTTGCGCGACTACCTGAACCATTTCCGCAACCTGCTGGCGCGCCTGGTGCAGCAGCATTCGGGCTGGATCGCGCAGTACCTGGGCGACGGCGTGCTGGCCTACTTCGGCTACCCCGAGGCGCATGAGCACGACGCCGAACAGGCAGTGACGGCCGCGCTGGCCATCGTCGAAGGGCTGGTCACGTTGCCCGCCATGGTGGGCGCGGCCGACTATGTGCCGCAGGTGCGCATTGGCGTGGCCACGGGCATGACGGTGGTCGGCGCCACGCTGGCCGCCGACGACAGCAGCGAGCACAGCGCCGTCGGCCAGACGCCCAACCTGGCGGCGCGTGCGCAGTCGATGGCCGCACCCGACACAGTGGTCGTCACGGCCGAGACGCGGCAGCTGATCGGCGGCTTGTTTGAATGCCATGAGCTCGGCCGCTTCGAGCTGAAGGGCTTCACCGACCCCGTGCCCTTGTGGCAGGTGACGCGCGAAAGCCCGCTGGCCAGCCGCTTTGACGCGCTGCGCGCTTCCAGCCAGCATGCGCTGGTGGGGCGCGGCGACGAAGCCGCGCGCATCTTGCAGCGCCTGGCCGAGGCGCGCAGCGGGCGCGGCCGGCTGGTGGTCATCACCGGTGAGGGCGGCATCGGCAAGTCGCGCCTGGTCGGCCATGTGGTGCAGGTGGCGCAGCTGGCAAGCGGGCCGCGGCTGATCTTCCAGTGCTCGCCCTACCATGTTTCGACGCCGCTGCATTCGGTGCGCTACTACCTTGAGCGCGCCTCGGGCATCGGCGCGGCCGACAGCGCGCAACAGGCGGCGGACAAGCTCGGTACGCTGCTCAGCAACGTTGGCACCGAGTTGACTTCGGCGGCGACTGCCGCGACGGCGACGACGGCAGCCAAGGTGCCGCCACGGGCCCTGCTGGCCGAACTGCTGCGCCTCAAGCGCACGAGCGATTCGGTGCTGAACACGCTGAGCTCGACCGAGCTGCGCCGGCTGACGATGCGCTTGCTCGCCAGTGAACTCGAAGCCGCCGCGCGCCGCGCGCCGCTGCTCATCATCGAAGACCTGCAGTGGATCGACCCATCGAGCGCCGAGCTTTTCGCCACCCTGCTGGCCCGGCTGGCGACGCTGCCGGTGCTGGTCATCGCCACCATGCGCCCGGGTCCGCTGCCGGCCTGGATGGCCGAAGGGCGCGGCGAGGTGGTGGCGCTGGACCGGCTCGATGCCGCCTCCACACGAGCGTTAGCGCGTGCCGTGGCTGCGCCACAGGTGCTCAGTGCTGCGGTGGAAGACGCTGTCGTCGCACGCTCCGACGGCGTGCCGCTGTTTGCCGAAGAGCTGACGCGGGCCTGCTTGCAAAGCGTGGCCACGGCGGGCGCGGTGGCGGCGTCGCCGCTGACTGAGTCCACCGACGCCAGCGCGCCCATCCCGTCGACGCTGGTGGAGTCGCTACTGGCGCGGCTGGACCGCTACGCGCATGGCCGTGAGCTCGCACCCATCGCCGCCGTGCTGGGCCGCGAGATCAGCGTCGAGCTGTTGATCGCCGTGAGCGTCGGCGCGACCACACTCGACCGCGCCGGTGTGCAGCGCGGCATTCGCGAGCTGCTCGACGCCGGCGTGTTTGTGGCCGGCCACAGCCGCTTTGGCGAGGCCATCGCCTTTCGTCACATGCTGGTGCGTGAAGCGGCCTACCAGCTGCTGCTGCGCCGCGAGCGCCAACGTCTGCACGCACACGCGGCGCAGACCATCGAGTCGAACTTTCCGCAGCTGGCCGAGGCCTTGCCACAGTCGGTGGCGCGGCACTTGACCGAGGCGGGTGAGGACGAGCGCGCCGCGCTGTGGTGGGAACGCGCCGGCGCGGACGCCAACCAGCGCAGCGCCTACCAAGAAGCGATGGCGTTTTTCCGCCGCGCACTCGATCTCACCGACAAGCGTGCGCCAAGCGCGGCGCGCGACCTGCGCGAGTTCGAGCTGCGCCGCAGCCTGATCAAACCCCTGATTGCCGCCACCGGGTTTCAGACGGCCGAGGTCGGCGCCGAGATCAGCCGCAGCATCAGCCTGGCCGAATGCCTGGGCCCGCAGGTGAGCCTTGTGGCCACGCTGGCGCTGAAGTGGATGTGGCATGGCCCCGCCGGCGATTTGGGCCTGCGTGCCGCGCTGACGCAGCGCATGCACGAGGTAGCTACCGGCGGCAGCGAGGTCGACAAGCTGTGGGCCTATCGCTTTCGCGGCACATCGCGCGTCTTCTCCGGCCGCTTCAAGGAGGCGCAGGCCGACTACGAAGCCTTCCTGGCACTCTTTGACGAGGCCCGCCATGGCCAGGCGCTGGCCGACGTGGGCCCGACCAGCCACCACCTGATGGTGCTGGTGGGCATGGCCGAGGTCGCTACCTTCTTCAAGCAGCCCGAGCAGGCGCGGCTCTGGCGCGAACGCAGCCTGGCCGTGGCACGTGCCAGCGGGCGCCTGCATGACCTGTCACAGGTGTTGATGTTCGCCGGCTGCTTGCTGAGCATGGTGGTGGGCGACGCCGACGGCTTGTCGGCCTATGCGCAAGAGCTCCTGGAGCTGACCCACGCCGACGAAGACCGCCCGCTGTGGCGCGGCCACGCGGAGCTGTTCCTGGGCCTGGCGATGGTGCTGCGCGGCAGCGACCCTGAACAAGGCTTCGTGATGGCCGCCAGCGGCATTCGCCAAATGCAAACGCAAGCGGCTTTCTATCACTTTTGGTACATCCCGCATGCCGACGCCTGCTGCCGCGCCGGCCGCCTGGCCGAGGCCCAGGCCTCGCTCGACCTGGCCCTGCCGATGCTGGCCATCGGCCAGGGTTGGATGGAAGCCGAGCGGCTGCGTGTCCAGGGCCAGCTGCGCCAGCGCCGTGGTGAGCCACTGAGCACGGTGCGTCAGGATCTTGAGGCGGGCTTGCGGGTGGCCCGGCAACAAGAGGCGCCGCTGTTCATCGAACGCGCCGAGCAGGCGCTGCTCAGCTTGGGCGTTAGCGCCGCGAGCCGTTGACCGTCATTCGACCGTCACTGACTTCGCGAGGTTCCTCGGCTTGTCCACGTCCGTGCCCCGCGCACACGCCGTGTGATACGCCAGCAGCTGCAGCGGCACCACATGCAGGATGGGTGACAGCGCGCCGTAATGTTCGGGCATGCGGATGACGTGCACACCCTCGCTGTTGTCGATGTGGCTGTCGGCATCCGCAAACACGTAGAGCTGACCGCCGCGCGCGCGCACTTCTTGCAGGTTGCTCTTGAGTTTTTCCAACAGTGCGTCGTTGGGCGCAATGGTCACCACCGGCATCTGGTCGGTCACCAAGGCCAGCGGGCCATGTTTGAGTTCACCCGCAGGGTAGGCCTCGGCGTGGATGTAGCTGATCTCCTTGAGCTTCAAGGCGCCTTCCATCGCGATGGGGTAGTGCAGGCCGCGGCCCAGAAAGAGTGCGTTCTCCTTGCGCGCGAATTCTTCGCTCCAGGCGATGATTTGCGGCTCCAGTGCTAACACCGCTTGCACCGCCACAGGCAGGTGGCGCAAGGCCTTCAAGTGCTCGGCTTCTTGCGCTTCGCTCAAGCGCCCGCGCGCCGTGGCCAGCGCCAGCGTCATGAGGTACAGGCCCACGAGCTGGGTGGTGAAGGCCTTGGTGCTGGCCACGCCGATCTCGACGCCTGCACGCGTGATGTAGCTCATGGCGCATTCACGCACCATGGCGCTGGTGGCGACGTTGCAGATCGTCAGCGTGTGCGCCATCCCGAGGCTGCGCGCGTGTTTGAGCGCGGCCAGGGTGTCGGCCGTCTCGCCACTCTGGCTGATGGTCACCACCAGCGTCTTGGGGTCGGGCACCGAGTCGCGGTAGCGGTACTCGCTGGCCACTTCCACCGTGGTCGGGATGCCGGCGATGCTCTCCAGCCAGTAGCGCGCCGTGGAGCCTGCGTAATAGCTCGTGCCGCAGGCCAGGATGAGCACACGCTGCACGTCTTTGAAGACTTGATGCGCGCCGTCGCCGAAGAGCTCGGGGCTGATGCCACCCAGGCCACCCACGCCGTCCAGCGTGTCGGCAATGGCGCGCGGTTGCTCGAAGATTTCCTTTTGCATGTAGTGGCGGTAGGGCCCGAGCTCGGCCGCGCCGCTGTGGGCGTTGACGGTGCGCACGGGGCGGTCCATCGGTGCGAAGCGGCCGGACTTGTCACGCGCGCTGATCCACACCTTGCCCAGCTGCACGTCGACGACATCGCCCTCTTCGAGATAGATGATCTGGTCGGTGACGCCGGCCAGCGCCATGGCGTCGCTGGCCAGAAAGTTTTCGCCCTTGGTGGAGGAGCCCGGCGCGCCGCTGCCGATGCCGACGATCAGCGGCGAGCCTTCACGTGCGCCGATCACACGCTGCGGCTCGTCGCGGCAAAACACGGCGATGGCGTAGGCGCCGCGCAGGCGCGGCACGGCGCGCTGCACGGCGTCAAGCAAGTCACCTTCGTAGAGATGCTCCACCAGGTGCGCGATGACCTCGGTATCGGTCTGGCTGGTGAACACAAAGCCGCGCGCTTGCAGCTCGGCGCGCAGCTCTTCGTGGTTTTCGATGATGCCGTTGTGCACCAGCGCAATGCGCCCGCTGCTGGCTTGTTCACCCACTTTGGCCGCGCCCGGGCCGGTGGAAAAGTGCGGGTGCGCGTTGTGCACGGCCGGCGCGCCGTGCGTGGCCCAGCGCGTGTGGGCGATGCCGGTGCCGGAATCGATGCGCTCGCTAGCGACGTTAGTTTCAAGTTCGGCCACGCGCGAGGTGCTGCGTGCGCGCCGGAGTTCGCCGCCCTGGTGCACGGCCACGCCGCAGGAGTCGTAGCCGCGGTATTCCAGCCGCTTCAAGCCTTCAAGGAGGACGGGAACGATGTTGCGCGTGCTGACGGCGCCGACGATGCCACACATGTTGGGGGTCTCCTTGGGGGACGGGAATCACGAACCGGGGCCGATGCTAGGCGGCATCGCGTGAAGTTTTCTATCAAAATTCGCCATGATTGCGCATCAAATCACCAATCAACTCTTGCTGTGCAACCATTCGCTGAAAAAAGCTTTAATTCAGCGCAATACTTTCATCATGATGGACCTCGACGCCACCGACCGCCGCTTGCTCGGCCTCTTGCAAAGCGACGCTTCGCTCTCCAACCAGGAGCTCGCCGCGCGCGCCGCGACCTCGCCCGCGACGGCCTTACGCCGGGTGCGCCGGCTCGTCGACGCCGGCGTCATCGAACGCCGCATCGCCATCCTCTCGCCGCAGGCGCTGGGTGACGGGCTGACGGCTTTGGTGGAGATCACTCTGGATCGGCAGGGCGCCGAACATCTTGAGGCGTTTGAAGCGCGCGCCGTGCAAGACAGCGCGGTGCAGCAGCTCTACCGCGTCTCGCCGGGGCCCGACTTCATGCTGGTGGTCTTCGCCGCCGACATGTCGGCCTACCACGCGCTGGTGCAGCGCCTCTTTACGCAAGACGCCAACGTGCGCAACGTGAAGGCGTTTTTCAGTGTCAAGCGCGCGAAGTTTGATCCGCGGTTGCCGGTGTAAGACAGGTGGGTCGCCTAACATCGTGGCCATGGAAAAGACCGTTCGCCGCAGTACGCTCAAGGTCGCCAGTGACGACCTCGCCTACTGGTTGAGCCGCTCCGTTGAGGAGCGGCTGGCGGCCGTCGAGGCCTTGCGGCAGCAAGCCTGGCAAGGCAGCAACCCGAGTCAGCCTCATGCTGAACCGCGACTTCAAAGAGTTTGTCGAGTTACTCAACTCCATAGGGGTTGAGTAACTGTTGGCGGGCGGCTCAAGGACCTGGCCGATCTCGAGAGCCTGGACGCCCCGCAAAGCGCAGCGCCGCGCGGCCCAAGCGACGGCTCA
>JANOJR010000251.1:0-13093 GCA_031418855.1 Rubrivivax sp. | reverse complement strand
CCCCCTCCCCAGCCCTCCCCCTGCTAGGGGGAGGGAGCAAAACACCCTCAAGGCGGCGTCTTGACGGGCTCGTTGTCTGCCGCCCCCGGCGCGCCGACACTTTCCTGCCCCAGCCGCTGCGGCCCGCTGTCGTCTTGCCATTCCACATAACGCCAGTCGTAAGCGCCACGCAGCACGCCCTCGGGCGGCTCGGGGTGGTGTTCAGGCACGCCGCGCAAGGCCTGCGCCATGTAGTCGATCCAGGCCGGCAGCGCCAGGCCGCCGCCTGATTCGCCGACACCCAGGCTCTTCGGCTGGTCGTGGCCGATCCAGGCCACCGCCACCAGGCTGGCGTGGTAGCCGGCGAACCAGGCGTCGACGGCGTCGTTGGTGGTGCCCGTCTTGCCGTGCAAGTCGCCGCGCTTGAGCTGCGCCGTCACGCGCGCGGCGGTGCCGCTCTTGGTGACCTCGTTCAAGAGGCTGCTGGTGATGAAGGCATTGCGCGCGGGCAGCACGCGCGTGCTCTCGTCAAGCTTCGGCGCGGCGGGCGCTTCAAAGATCACGGCACCACGCGCGTCGGTGATGCGCTCGATGACCACCGGCTGCACACGGTGCCCGCCGTTGGCCAGCACGGCGTAGGCGCCGGCCAGTTGCAGCGGCGTGGTGCTGCCGGTGCCGAGTGCCAGCGTCAGGTCCTCAGGCAGCCGCGCGGTCTCGAAGCCGAAGCGTTCCAGCCAGGGCCGCGCAGTGCCCAAGCCGATGTGCTGCAAGAGCCGCACGCTGACCATGTTTTTCGAGCGCGCCAGCGCCTCGCGCAGCGTGATTTCGCCGGCATAGCGGCCGTCGGAATTTTTCGGGTTCCACGTGGGCGGGCTGCCGTCGGGCAAGGTCAGCGGCGCATCGTCGATCACGCTTTCGGGCATCAGCCCGCTCTCGAGTGCGGCCGAATACAGGAACGGCTTGAGGCTTGAGCCCGGCTGGCGCCAGGCGCTGGTGACGTGGTTGAAGGGCTGGCGGCGAAAGTCAAAGCCGCCCACCAGCGCGCGCACGCGGCCACTGGCAGGGTCGAGTGCCACGAAGGCACCTTGCGCTTGCGGCCACTGCGTCACGCCCCAGCGGGTGCCGCTGCGTTCCTGCATGACGCGGATCACCGCGCCGCGCGCGAGTGCAAGCCCTTTAGACGTTAGCGCTCGGCGCAGCCCTTCGCCGCTGATGTGCACGCGCTGGCCGTCGGCCAGCTGCGCTACCAGCTCGCGCGGGCTGGCGCGCAGCACCAAGGCCACGCGCAGCTCGTCGTCGTCTTGGTACTCCTTCAGCGCCAGCGCGGCCGCGCGCCCGAGCGCCGGCCCGTCGTCGCCCAGGGCCTGGGGCAGCTCGACCTCGTCTTCCGCGCCGGCATAGGGCTGCTTGCGCTCGTGCGCCAGCAAGGCGCTGCGCAGGGCAGCCCAGGCGACGCGTTGGTCGGCCGCACGCAGGCTGGTGTGCACGCGAAAACCTTCTTGGTAGCTGCGCTCGCCAAAGCGCTCGAACACCGCCTGGCGCGCCATCTCGGCGACAAACTCGGCGTGCACGTCGGTGTGCTGCTCGCGGCGGTAGCTCAGCCGCTCGGCCACGGCGGCGCGGTGCGCGGCGTCGTCGATGAGGCCCACGCTCTTCATGCGGCCCAGCACGATGAGCTGGCGTTTGCGCGCACGCTCGGCGTTAGCAATCGGGTTGGCGTAGATCGGGTTCTGCGGCAGGCCGGCGAGCATGGCCGTTTCAGCCAGGCTCAGGCTGGCGAGCGGCTTGCCGAAGTAGGTGTGCGAGGCGGCGGCAAAGCCGTAGGCGCGCTGGCCCAGAAAGATCTGGTTGAGATACAGCTCCAGGATCTTGTCTTTGCTCAAGCGCTGCTCGATTTGCAGCGAGAGCAGGGCCTCCTTGATCTTGCGCTCGGGCGTGCGCCGGGTCGACAAGAAGAAGGTGCGCGCCACCTGCTGCGTGATGGTGGATGCACCCTGCGGCAACCCGCCCGTGAGGTTGGCCAGCGTGGCACGCGCCAGGCCACGCAGGCTGATGCCGCCGTGCTCGCGAAAGTGCCAGTCTTCCACCGCCAGCACGGCGTCTTGCAGCAGCTGGGGCGTGGCTTCGATGGCCATGAACTGGCGCCGTTCGCTGCCGAACTGCGCGATCTCCACGCCGTCTTGCGTGAACACCTGCAAGGGCTGGCGCGGTTGGTAGTGGGTGACGCGGTCCAGCTCAGGAAGCTGCGGCCAGTACCAAAGCGAGGCGCCGGCAAGGGCCAACAAACTCGCCAGGACCAGGGCCGTCAGCGCCAGCAGGCCGAGCTGCAAGCGCCCACGCCAGCCCCCCTGCCAGCCACGGCGAAGGCCCCTGCGCAACTCGGCAATCACTGCGCCAGCTCGTACAGCGCCGAGCCGTCGCCGTTGTCTTTGACGAGCTTGATGCCTGGGTAGCGCGCCAGGTGCGCCGCGCCGGCAGCGCCTGAGGTGAAACGCAGCTTGATGCCGGGCACGGCTTGCACGCGCCAGTTGCCGTCGGCACTCGGGTTCACGCGGCCTTGCGCCTTGAGGTACATCACCAGCGCTTCGCGGTTTTCATCGGGTGCATTGAGCACGATGTTCTTGCCGTCCAGGCCGGGGAAGGCGCCGCCGCCCGAGGCGCGGTAGTTGTTGGTCACGACGATGAACTCGGCAGCCTCGTCGATGGCCTTGCCCTCGAATTGCAGGTCAACGATGCGCCGGGCGCTGGCTGCCGCGAGCTTGCCGTCGCGCTCATAGCGCGCAGGCTGCGTCAGGTCGATGCGGTAGCTCACGCCGTCGATGGTGTCGAAGTTGTAGCTGGGGAAGGCGGCGTTGAGAAGGTTTTGCTCGGGCGCGCCGGCGGGGTCGATGCGGTTGAAGGCACCGGCCGACATCTCCAGCCATTCACGCACTTGCGCGCCGCTCACCTTCACCGCTTGCACCGTGTTGGGGTAGATGTAGAGGTCGGCGATGTGGCGCAGCATCAGCGTGCCGGCGGCGATGTCGGTGTAGTAGCTCGTGCCTTGGCGCCCGCCCGTTTTGAAGGGCGCGGCGGCCGACAGGATGGGCAGCTTGGCGTGCGCGGTGCCGGCCAGCGCGCGCCGCGCGTAGTCGATCTGTGCCTGAGAGACCAGCTGCACCGAGGGGTCGTCGGCCACCTGCGCGAAGAAGCTCTGGATCGGCACGCTGGTCTGCGCCACTTCCGAGCGCATGGTGCGCAGAGTGCCTTCGTGCTCTTCTTTGATCAGGCCCGCGATCTCAGGGTCGGCCTCGACCAGCGGCTTGCGCGCCGCGCGGTCCCAGATCGGGCGAATGGCGGCGCGGCCGTCGACGACGGTCCACGTACCTTGTTTGTTAGGCGCGGCGTCGTCAAGCTCAAGGTCGATCACCGCCAGGTGGTCGCCCCAGCGGCCGGGCATGGCGGCGGGCACGCCGTTGATGGTGCCGCGCCCGAGGTCAACCTTGGGGTGGCGCGCGAAAAAGCGGCCCGGGAATTCACCGTGCGAATGGCCGAAGAGGATGGCGTCGACGCCGGGAATCTCGGCCAGTCGCGCCACGGCGTTTTCAGCGAAGAAAACGGTCTCACCGAACTCGAAGCCCGAGTGCGGCACGGCCACGATGAGCTGCGCACCTTTGGCCTTCATCTCGGGGATGAAGCGGCGCGCGGTCTCGGTGATGTCGAGTGCGCGCACCTTGCCCTGCAAGTGCTGCATGTCCCACTGCATGATCTGCGGCGGCACGAAGCCGATGACGCCGACCTTGAGTGCGACCTTGGCGCCGCTTTCGCTGGTGAACGTGCGGTCCAGCAGCACATAGGGCGTGAAGACGTTGCGGCCGCCGGGGTGGTCCGGGTGGTCAGGGCCATCGAACACCACGTTGGCGTTGACATAGGGGAAGTTGGCCGTCTTGATGGCCTGTTGCACAAAGGGCAGGCCGAAGTTGAACTCGTGGTTGCCGATGTTGGCGGCATCAAAGCGCAGGTGGTTCATCACCTTGTACATGGGGTGCACCTGGCCCGGGGCGAGTGGCTTGACGCGCGCCACATAGTCGCCCAGCGGGCTGCCCTGGATCAGGTCGCCGTTGTCAAACAAGAGGTTGTTGGCGTTCTCGGCGCGCGCGGCCTTGATCAAGGTGGCCGTTTTGGCCAGGCCGTATTCGTCGGTGGCTTTCTCTTGGTAGTAGTCCCAGTTCAGCACATTCATGTGCAGGTCGGTGGTGCCCAGGATGCGCAACTTCAGGCGCTCGGCGGCGGCTGGCGCCACGCACAAGACAAGGGTTAGCGCAGCGAGCAGCGCGCGGCGGGTCAGGTCGTGTGGGTGCATGTCGTGAACCTCATTGGGGGAGCGGCGCGAGCGCAGCAGCCAGCGCTGCGTACGCCATCTTCGCAGCATTCAGGCTGCCGGCCGGGGCAAGCCAGCCAGCGCTCTGCGCACCGCATCAAGCAGGGTGGCCAGATTCACTGGCTTGGTGATGTAGTCGGCAAAGCCGGCGGCCAGGCCGCCTTCAATATCGCCGGGCATGGCGTTGGCGCTGACGGCGATGACGGGGATGTCGCGCGTGCTCGCCGACGCGCGCAAGTGCTGCAGCACCTGAAAGCCGCTCATCACCGGCAGCTGGATGTCCAGCAAGATGAGATCGGGCAGTTGGCGCTTGGCGCGCGCGAGGCCCGCCTCGGGCTGCATTTCGCTGACGAGCGTCAGGCCGGGCACGCGGCTGAGCATGGCCTCCATCAGCACGATGTTGACCTCGTTGTCTTCGATGTAGAGCACGTGCCATGGCCCGGGCGGAAAGCTCGCAGGCGCCAGCGCCGTCGGTGCCTTCTTGGCGGCCGCGATGGCAGCCGGCGCTGGCTGCGGCAGCTCGATCCAGAACTGGCTACCTTGCCCGGGCTGGCTGCTCACACCGATCTCGCCGCCCATGGCCTGCATCAACTGGCGGCTGAGTGCCAGGCCGATGCCTGCGCCTTCCACCGTGCCGGCCGCAGCGTGCAGGCGATCAAACGGTGTGAAGAGCCGGGCCTGCTCGTCGGCACTCAAACCGACCCCGGTGTCGGCCACCGTGATGCGCACGCGCCCGGCCTGGGCCCGGCTATGCAGTGCCACGCTGCCGCCCTGGTGGTTGTATTTGATGGCGTTGCCCAGCAGATTCAGCAGCACCTGCCGCAGCCGCGTGGCGTCCGCCATAGCGTGCAGCGCTGCGCCGGGCGCGACCGTGAGCGCGCTCAGCGTCACGCCGCGTGTGGCGGCCAGTGGCTGCATGAGGTTGACGCATTCCTGCACCAAGGGTGCCAGTGCCAGCGGCACGAGCTCGACCTCAAGGCTGCCGGCTTCCACGCCTTGCAGGTCGAGCACGTCGTTGACCAGCTGCAGCAGGTGGCGCCCACCGCGTGCAATTTCGTCGATTGCGCGGCGCTGCGCTGGCGCCAGTGGTGCGGCGTCGTCGACCGTGACCACCTGCGCGAAGCCCATGATGGCGTGCAGCGGCGTGCGCAACTCGTGCGACATGTGCGAGAGGAACTGCGACTTCGCGCGGTTGGCGCGCTCGGCGTCGTCGCGCGCTGCCACCAGCGCGAGTTCGGCTTGTTTGCGCGTGCTGATGTCTTCGCCAAACCCGTAGAACTGCGGCCGCCCGGTGCGCGCGCTCAAACCCCCGCACAACGTGACTTGCAGGGTGGCATCGGCAAACTCGACCTCGTAGGCCACAACCTCGCCCCTGAGCGCACGCTGGCACAGGGCGGCAACTTCATCAGCACGCTGCGGGCCACGCAGTTCCACCACCGATTTGCCCAGCACTTGATCGCGTGACAGGCCCAGCATCGCCAGCGCACGCGGGTTGACGTAGGTGTAGCGCAGCCTCTCATCGAGCACGGCAATGCTGCCCGGAAAAGCATCCAGCAGTTCCCGCGTTTGTGCCTCGGCTTGCTGAATGCGCCGCAGCGCTTCGGTCTCCAGCGTGATGTCGCGAAAGCTCCAGACACGCACCGTATCGCCGTGCACTTGGTCGGTCGACGCCACGCAGCGCCGGCGCAATGTGCGGCCGTCGCGCAGCGTGATCACGTCGTCCTGCGTCAGCTTGTTCGCCACGATGTGCCGAATGCGCTGCAGCTCGTACTCAGCGTCCAAGAACAGTGGCGCCGAATGCGCCAGGATCTGCCGCGGCGTCAGGCCCTCGGCCAGGGCTTCGGGCATGCCCCACATCGTCAACATCTGCTGGTTGACAAAGCGCACAGGCACATCGGGGTCGGCCGCGTCAGACGCGAAGATGGCGTCGCCGGTGGCGTTCAAGGTGCGGCGCAGGTAGGCGTCGCTGGTGGCGAGTGCCGCGCGGCGCGACTCGGCGTCGGTGATGTCGCGTGTGACCACCACGACGCAGCGCACGCCGCTTTCGTCGACGCCGTAGGGGCTGTAGGTGGCCTCGAACAGGCGCCCGGCCAGTCGCGGCACGCCGAGGGGCCCACGCACGGTGACGGGCTGGCTGCTGCGCAGACAGTCGCGCACGGCGTAGCGGCGTTCGGGGTCGACGCCGTCGGGGAAGACGGCGCGCACGGTGTGGCCAATGATCTGCTCGGGCGTGCAGCCCACCACGCGGCACCAGGCCGCGTTGACCATGCGGTAGACCTCGTCTTCGCCGAGCACGCTGACCATCTCGGTGATGGCGTTGAAGGCCAGCTCGTGCAGGCGCAGTGCGGCGCTCATGGCGCCGCCAAGCTCAGCTCGCCCACACGCCGCGCGCGCCCGAGTGCCGCACTGCCGCAGCTCTCGATCTGCGACTTCAGCAGCGGTGGCAGCGCCCACCAGGCCAGCGCCATCAGCACCAGCAGCGCGCCGGCCGCGATGGCCAGCCAGCGGAGGCCGCGTGCCAGGGTCATGGCAAGTGGGCGTTCAGGGCTTGGCCGGCTCGATGCCCAGCGAGCTGCCAGGGGGACTGGCGGCGGCGTTGCGCTGCATGTCATGCACACAGCCGTCGACCACACGCTGGCCGAGCTTGACGTCCATCAGCATCGACTTGTTGGCGATTTGCAGCATCAGCATGCGCCCGCTCACGTCTTCAAGGCGCAGCGCGCCGGTGGACGAGAGCACTGGCTTCATGGTGTGCACGGCCTTCTTGTGGTGCACGTCCAGGTAGCCCTCGTGCTTGGGCGTGGCGTGCACGCTCACGGCCTCGCCAAGCTCGCAGGGGTACTCGCCGAGGTGGGCAATGCCGAAGGCGGCGAGCTGCTCGGCACTGGCTGCGGGCAAGGTTCTGGTGGGCGCCACAGCGGGCTTGGGGGCGGGCTTCGCGGCCACGGGCTTGGGCGCTTTCGCGGGTACCGCAGCGTTGGCGGGCGCCTTGGCGGCCGGCGTCTGCGCGGCGGCGCTGGCGCACAGGGCGGCCAGCGCGCAAACCAGGATAAAGGCGCCGCGTGGCGTGAGCTTGCTGGGTGCTGGGGTCATATCGGCTCCATGTGGGGTGCAGGATTGTGAACAGCGCTGTGCCTCAGGCCGCTCGCCAAACGTAAACAATTGCCGAGGTCTCACGCCTCCAACAAATCGGCATGGCGTAGCCGATACAGCACATGCCGGCGCATCGGGTGGCCAGGTTCAAGCCCCGGGTGGTCGAAGTCGTCGGCAGCGTCGTGGCGCATGCCGATGCGCTGCATGACGCGGCGCGAGGGCTCGTTGTCCGGCGTGGTGTAGGCCACGAGTTCGTCAAGTTCCAGGTTGTCAAAGGCAAACGCCGCCGCAGCCGCGGCAGCCTCACTCGCCCAGCCGCGTCCCCAGGCGTCGCGGCTCAGGCGCCAGCCCATCTCCACAGCGGGCATGAAGGGCGCTTCGATCGTCGGCACATGCAGGCCCACAAAGCCGGCGAACTCGATCTGACCTGGGATCTGCAAAGCCCACACGCCCCAGCCGCGCTGGGCGAGGTTCGCGCGGATGCGTGCGGCCTCCTTCAGCGCTTCATCTTCGGTGTGGATGCCGGGGAAGAAGCGGCGCACGGCGGGGTCCGCGTTCATGGCCACCCAGGCCGGCAGGTCGCTGTCGCGCCAGTCACGCAAGAACGTGCGCGCGGTGCGCAGCTCCAGCGGCTGCGCGAAGCGGCGCAAGACCAGTGCCTGCTTGCCACCGGGCAGGGCCAGGCGGGTTTTCATGTCAGCTCATTTTGAAAGTTATTCAAAAACGAGTTCTGAGACGAACTCTGAAAATAGGCCAGTTCGACTTCGGCAGGCAGTTGCGGGCCGCCGTTGAACGATGTGCGGTGCGCGCGCTCGAGCACTTGCCAAAAGTAGCGGTAGCTGGCACGGTCATGCAAGGTGTTGTGGTGGCGTATCGGCGCCCACTGCGCGGCTTGTGCGGCGGCGATGATCTCGATGGCCATGTCGACCTCGGCCACGGTGGGCGCGAAGGCGTCGATGATGGGCCGGATCTGCGCCGGGTGGATGCTCCACATACGCGTGTAGCCCAGTCGGCGCGAGGCCATCTCCGCCGCCGCTTGCAAAGCACTCGCATGCTTGAATTCGGTCACCACGCAGTGCGATGGCACCTTGCCATGCGCGTGGCAGGCGGCCGAGATTTCGAGCTTCGCGCGCAGCACCAAAGGGTGGTCGAACTGGCCCGTGGCCGACATCGCCGTGTGCGGAATGGCGCCTCGATGCGCCGAGACGAAGTCCATCACGCCGAACGATAAGGACTCGATGCGCGGGTGCGCGGCGATGGCCTGTACCTCACGCAGTGCGCCGTGGGTTTCGATCAGGGCGTGCAGCGGGATGCGCCGCGTCAGCCCGGTGTGTGTGCAAGCCTCGTCGATCAAGCTGGCGGCGCGTTCGAATTCGGCCAGGCTGCGTGGTTTGGGCACCATGACATAGGCCAGCCGCGCGCCGGCACGCGTGACGAGCGCATGCACCTGTGCTTCAAAGTGAGCATGCGCCACCGGCAGCACACGCGCGCCGACACGGTCGAAGCGGTTGGCGGGTGAGCTCACCAGCTCGGCGATGAGTTGCGCGTGCTCGACCTCGCCGCCCACGGGCGCGCCGTCTTCAGCGTCGAGCGTGACGTCGAACACGGGGCCCATCTCGGCTTGCAGCTCCAGGCTCTTGCGCATGCGCACTTCCACGCCGGCGTAGTGGTCGCAAACGGGCAAGCTGATGGCGGGCGCGTCGTCCGGGTCGAACAAGGCGGCACGTGGATGCAATGGCTGGGTTTGGAGCATGGTCAAGGTCCCACAGTGTGCGCTGCTCTGGGTCCCCCCTTGCTGTGCACGGGGCGCGATACGAGATTGAGGCGGCGGAAAAAGATCATAGAACCACCCGACTGGGCACCATGTTCAGCCGCACGATGACACGTCTGTTGTGCGGCACGGTCACGCATGCTGCGCGTAGCCGTCGCGGCAAGATGCACCGGAGTTTGTAGCGCCGGTTGAATCGATACTGCATGTCAGTTCAGCCCGTCGCGCAGACCAGCGGCAGCGGCAGCGGCAGCGATCTGGCGGCAAATGACCACATGGCCCCTTTGTGAAGGGCTGCTGCGAGAAGCACACCAGCACAGCACTTGATCGAACGCCACAGGCGCAATATGGGACTTGTTCCGGATGGTGGGCGCGCTAAGCGCGGCCCAGCAACACGCGCAGCCGCCGCACCGCCGTGTCGGGTGTGGTCAGCACCGGCAAGCCGGTGCGCGCGGCCACCGCCGCCGCCGTGCGCGCCATGCTGAACTGCGCCAGGGCGATGACGCTGCAGCCGGCGGCCACCAAGCGGTCACTGGCTTCGAGCACGGCGGTGTCATGCGCGGCCATGTCGCCACGGTTGAGTGCGGCCATGGCGCTTTGTGCTAACGCTGTTTGTACCTGCACACCGGCGGGGAACTCGGGCAGCATGCTCGGCAGCGTGGGCGCGAAGCTGGCCAGCAGGCCGATCTTGCCGTTTGAGCCGCCGCGCTCCTGCGCCAGCGCCACCGCCTCGTCGATCATGGCCTCGTTGGGTTTGAGGACGGGGATGCCGGCATGCCGCACTTTCACCGCGTCGATGCATCGCCCGAAAGCCGAGCAGGTGAAGAGGATGGCGTCGGCGCCGGTGTTCACCGCGTAGTCGGCCAGCGTGATGAAACGCTGCGTCATCGCCGCGTCGAGCGTGCCGCCGCGTGCCAGGTCGGCCGAGAGGCTGTCGTCGAGCAGGTTCACGCGTGTGGCCTCGGGCCAGCTGCGCGCCAATGCGTCGTTGATGGGTGCCAGCGAATGCGTTAGCGCGTGGATGAGGGCGATACGAGTCATGGGCGCGCCTTGCTCTGCGATGCAAGGCGCGCTCGCCGCCCTTGCAGCACCCACACCAGCAGCGCCAACGCACCCGCCGGGATCAAGACCCAATGCGGCGACGGCCGCGCCGGGTTGGGCAACTTCAGCTCGCTGACCTTGTAGCCCTGCTCGACGCCGAGCTTGCGCGCGCGGCTGCCGAATTTGACGCTGGCGATCTCGACTTCAGTGCCGAGCTGGCTGATCGTCACGCCGCCGCTGCGCAAGCGCTCGCGGCCGGTAGCGCCTTCACCCATGGGCAGCGCCACGGTCTTGGTGATTTTGTCGCCGTCGATGTCGGTACCCGCGATGCCGACCACCAGCCACTCGTCTTTGGCGAGCTTGTCGGCCTCCTTGTAGATATCGGCCACCGGCGCACTGATGTACTTGGGCAAGAAGCGGTCGATGACCCAGTCGGGGCGGAAGAAGAGGAAGGTGGCCAGCAGCAGCACCACCACCTCAAGCGCATTGCAGCGCGCGCGAAACCAGCCCATGGTGGCCGCCGCAAAGAGCAGCGACGCCACCGTGCCGCCCACGCACACCAGCACCACGTCGACCCAGGAGCCCACGCCAATCATCAGCAACTGCGGGTTGAAGATGAAGACAAAAGGCAGCACCGACGTGCGCAGGCTGTACCAGGTGGCCTGCCAACCGGTGGCGTTGGGGTCGTCGCCCGAAATGGCGGCTGCGGCATACGAGGCCAGGCCCACGGGCGGGGTGACGTCGGCCATGATGCCGAAGTAGAAAACGAAGAGATGCACGGCGATGAGCGGGATCACCAGCCCGCTGCGCGCACCCAGCTCAACGATCACCGGCGCCATCAGCGTGGCCACCAGGATGTAGTTGGCGGTGGTGGGCACGCCCGCGCCGATGAGCAGGCAGATCACGGCCGTCAGCAGCAGCATCACCAGCACGTTGCCGGCCGACACCAGCTCGACCAGGTCGGTCATCATCAAACCCACGCCGGTGAGCGTGATGGCGCCGACGATGAGCCCGGCGCTGGCACACGCCACACCGATGCCGATCATGTTGCGCGCGCCCAGCACCAGGCCGCGCCAGAGATCGCTCAAGCCCTTGCGCCAGGCCTGCGCTGGTGTGCCGATGTGGCGCAGCCAGCAAAGCATCATGGGCTGCGCGAGCACCAGCACGGTAGCCGCCATCGTGGCCCAGAAGGCCGACAGGCCGGGCGACAACTCTTCGGCCATCAAGCACCACAAGAGCACGACGATGGGGATGAAGAAGTGCAGCCCGGCGCGCACTGTCGGCCAGGGCAGTGGCAACTTGACGGCGGGCTGGCGCGGGTCGTCTTGCGGCACATCGGGGTGGCGCGATGAGTAGGCCATCAGGCCGACATAGGACGCCACCGCGAATGCGGCAAGTACCCAGGGTGCGGCCGCGCCTGCGATGGCCTGCAAACCGGTGATGGCGTAGTAAATCAAGGCAAAGGCGACGACGGTGCCCGAGACGCCCAGACCCCAGCCGATGAGGCGCTCTCTCCATGGCGGGATGCGGTCCCGTGTCAGGGGTTGGATGTCGAATTTCAGCGCTTCCAGGTGCACGATGTAGAACAGTGCGATGTAGGAAATAACGGCCGGCAGGAGCGCATGCTTGACGATTTCTGAGTACGGGATGCCGACGTATTCGACCATCAAGAATGCCGCTGCACCCATCACCGGCGGCATGATTTGCCCATTCACCGACGACGCCGCTTCGATGGCCCCGGCCTTCACGCCCGAGTAGCCGGTGCGTTTCATCAGCGGGATGGTGAAGATGCCGCCCGAGACGACGTTGGACACCGACGAGCCCGAGACCACGCCGTTGAGCGCCGACGACACCACGGCCACCTTGGCCGGCCCGCCGCGCAGGTGGCCCAGCAAGGCCAGCGACATCTGCAACATGAAGTTGCCCGCACCGGCGATGTCGAGCAGCGTGCCAAAGAGCACGAAGAGAAAAATGAACTGCACCGAGACGCCGAGTGCCACGCCATACACACCTTCGGTGGTGAGCCACATGTGCGAGATGAAGCGCTGCAGCGACGCGCCCTTGTGCAAAATAACGTCGGGCATGTACGGGCCCGCAAACACGAACGCGAGAAAAACCCCGGTGGTGATGAGCATGCCCATGCCCATGGCGCGGCGCGTGGCTTCGAGCATCACCAGCACACCCACTGAGCCGGCGACGATGTCAAAGGTGGTGGGCTGCCCGGGCCTTGTTGCCAGTTCTTTGTAGAACAGGAATAGATAGGCGGCGCAGAAGGCGCCGACTGCGGCGAGCACCCAGTCGATGAGGGGCACCTGGGTTCGTGATGAGCGCTTGAATGCGGGGTAGGCGCAGAACGCCAGGAACACGGCAAATGCGAGGTGGATGGCGCGCGCTTCGGTGTCGTTGAAGATGCCGAAGCCGAAGACGAAAGGGAGTGGCGAGGCGTACCAGAGCTGGAAGATTGACCATGTGCCCGCGATCAGCGCAAGCAGCTTGCCGACGTTTCCTGCGGGCTCGCGGCCGCCTAGGTCGGCCTCTTTGACGAGCTGGTCTAGGTCTTCTGCTGAGTGCTTCGCTAGTTGGGTCATGGTCGGCTTTTCTCTGGATTCTTTGTTCGCCGCGCTCTACGAATGGTGACGGGAGCGAAGCCGACTGCGGCGCTGTGTTCCGTTCATGTCCCCCGGCCGGGGGTACCCGGCCTCCTCCTAATACTTCACTCCACACAGCGCCACAGCCGTCTTCGCTCAAACGACTAGTGGTGGCGCGCCTTCGTGCCCAGGCACATCGGTGGCAGGCCGAGGGCGATAGGCGACCGGTGGAGCGAAGTAAAGGAGGAGGCCGGGTACCCCCGG
>JANOJR010000250.1:0-3316 GCA_031418855.1 Rubrivivax sp. | reverse complement strand
GACTTGTGTTTGAAGTGAAAGGTGTAGCCGGCCATGAAGCCCGGCGGCGCCAGGCGCGTGAGTGCGGTGGTGGCCGGCAGCAGCACCACGTCGACATCACGCTGCTGGATGCGCCATAGCGTGGCCAGGCGTTCGCTGATGAGGTCTTGATGCGGCGAGAAGGTGTCGTAGGGCAGCGTTTCCCAGTCGGGGAACACGGCCACGCGCAAGCTCGGCGCGAAGAACGGCAGCTCGTCGCTCAAGCGCTGCGCGTCAGCGGGGTCGGCGCAGATGACGGCAAGCAAGCGCTTCTCGGCCACATGGCGCTGCGCCAGTTGCGCAAGAAGCAAGGCATCACCCGAACCGAGAGGGCACGGCAGTGTGAAACGCTTGCCTTGGTGGATGGTGGGTAGTTGCATGAAAGTGGCGCGTAAAAAGCAAGGCGCCCCGCCGCAGGTGCCGGCGGGGCGTGAATGAATGTGAATTCTAGAATCGCGGCGATGACAAGCCCCTCATCGCCGCGCTGTTTCGCCTTGGTGCCCTGCGCTGGGGTGGGTGAGCGTGCGGGTGCCGGTGGACCCAAGCAATACGCCATGGTGGCGGGCCGCACGGTGGTGGCGCACACGCTGGCCGCACTTGCGGCCGTGCCTCGCGTCGTGGCCACGCTGGTGGTGCTGGCGCCGGGTGACGAGGCTTTTGAGCGCCACATTGAGCGCAGCTTGCCGGGCGCCGCAAGCGACAGGCTGTGGCTTGCGCACTGCGGTGGCGCCACCCGAGCGGCCACGGTCGCCGCGGGTTTGGCCGAGCTGCGACAGCGCGGCGTCACTGACGACCACTGGGTGCTCGTGCACGACGCCGCGCGCTGCCTCGTACAGCCAGCGTGGGTCGAGCGCTTGATCGACGCCTGCTTCGACGACGCCGTGGGCGGCCTGCTCGCGCTGCCCGTGGCCGACACGCTCAAACGATGTGCTAACGAGAGAGTTGAAGGCACGCTGGACCGCCGCGAGATCTGGGCCGCGCAAACGCCGCAGATGTTCCGCCTGGGCCTGCTGGCGCGCGCGCTGCACGAGGCAGGTGAGGGCGTGACCGACGAAGCCAGCGCAGTCGAGCAGCTGGGCCTACAGCCGCGCCTGGTGCGCGGCGAGCTGGAAAACTTCAAGCTCACCTGGCCGGCCGACTTCGCGCTGGCGCAACGATTGCTGGAGACACGATGAATGACTTGCCGAATGTGATGCGTGTGGGTGAAGGCTGGGACATCCACCAGTTGGTGCTGGGCCGCCCGCTGATCCTGGGCGGCGTGACCATCCCGCACAGCCACGGGCTGCTCGGCCATTCCGACGCCGACGCGCTCTTGCACGCCATCACCGACGCGCTCTTGGGCGCTGCAGGCCTGGGCGACATCGGCCGCCACTTCCCCGACACCGACGCGGCCTTTGCCGGCGCCGACTCCACCCTGCTGCTGCGCGCGGCCTATGAGCGCGTGCAGGCGGCGGGCTGGCGGCTGGTGAACATCGACAGTACCGTGATCGCGCAAGCGCCCAAGCTGGCGCCCTATATCGACGCGATGCGCGCGCGCATTGCCGCAGCGCTGGGCGTGACGGTGGAGGTCGTCAACGTCAAGGCCAAGACGGCCGAGAAGATGGGCGCGGTGGGCGAAGGCCGGGCCATCGAGGCCCGTGCCGTTTGCCTGTTAGCGCGCGCTACGTCAGTGCGCTGACGCTCAGGCTGGGCGCGGCGCGTGCCTACTCGGCCCGCCGCAGCCGCACATGCGCCATCAAGCCGCCGTCGGCGGCGTTGCTGAGCTCCAGGCTGCCCTCCATGCGCTGCATGGCTTTTTCGACGATCGCCAACCCGAGGCCCGCGCCGGTGGCGGCGGTGCGCGCAGCGTCGCCACGGAAGAAGGGGACGGTGAGCTGACTCAGCTTTTCGGGCGCCACGCCGGGGCCGTGATCGCGCACGGTGATGATGACCCAGGGCCCCGTGCGCACGTAGCTCACGTTGACTTCGGCCACGCCGGTGTAGGTGCCACGGCCGTAACGGCGGGCGTTCTCGAAGAGATTCTGGAAGACGCGGCCGAGTTCGGTTTCATCGGCCATGACCTTCAAGTCGATGGCCACGCGCGAGGTGATGCGGATCTGCGTGGGGTCGCGGTAGACGGCCGCCTCTTTGTCGATCAGGCGCGAGACCAGCGTCGGCTCCACCAGCGTCTGGCCCGGGCGCGCGTAGTCCATGAACTTGTCGATGATGGCGTCGAGCTGGTCGATGTCCAGGGCCATGTTGCGCTTGGCCTCTTCATCACTCACGCTCATCTCGGTTTCCAGGCGCAGGCGCGCCAGCGGCGTGCGCAGGTCGTGGCTGATGCCCGCGAGCATCACCGCGCGGTCTTCGTCCACACGCGCGAGTTCACGCGCCATGCGGTTGAAGCCCATGTTGACTTCGCGTATCTCGCTTGTTAGCGTGTTTTCGTCCAGGCGCGAATCGAGGTCGCCGCCGCGGATGCGGCTGGCCGCAAACGAGAGCTGCTTCAGCGGCCGGTTGATGAGCCCGGCGATGCCCGCCGAGCCAAAGAGCGTGGCCACCAGCGCGATGCCGGTCCACACGAACCAGGTAGGCCCCGACAGCGCCTTGGCGTGCGCCGCTTCGGCCTGCAGCCAGTAGTTGTCGCGCTCGATGGCGAAGCCCACCCACATGCCGCTTTGGCCATTGACGCTGCGCGCCACGATGGTCTCGGGCCCGAGCACACCACGCAGCTCGCGGCTGACGCGGCGTGTGAAGCGGTCGACGTCAAACGGCTCCCAGCGGTCGCCCGGCTCGCGCGGCGCCACGCGGATGGCCTGCTGGGTGCCCAGCGACTTGACGAGCATCACGCGGTTGATGCCGTCGGCCTGGCGCAGTGCGGCGCGCGAAAGATTCACCAGCCCGGCCGTTTGCTGCGCGGCCTGCACCGCGCGCGGCTCAAACTCTAGGGCCGAGAGTGTTTGCACCCACGCGAAGACGCCACCTGCAAGCAGGACGGCCAGCAGGAAGGTGGTGCGCCAAAAGAGGCTGAGTGCTAAAGGCTTGCGCGACAACGGTGCAAATCAGTCCGTGCCGCAGCGGGCAGCCCTCAATTGGCGCCGTCCGGCACGAACACGTACCCCACTCCCCAGACGGTTTGAATGTAGCGCGGCTGCGCGGGGTCGGGCTCGAGCATCTTCCTCAGGCGCGAGACCTGCACGTCCAGGCTGCGGTCAAAGGGCTCGAATTCGCGCCCACGCGCCAGCTGCGCCAGCTTGTCGCGGCTGAGCGGCTGGCGCGGGTGGCGCACCAGCGCTTTGAGCATCGAGAACTCGCCCGT
>JANOJR010000249.1:0-1660 GCA_031418855.1 Rubrivivax sp. | reverse complement strand
GAGTGGCAGGCGCCGCCGCAAAACTCGTCGGTGCCCGTCAGATGAACAGCGACCTGCGTGCCGATGACGCTGCCCGCACCGAGCACACCACCCACCAGCACCAGCGCAAAGACCGACCAGCGCGCCGAGGGCGAAAAGAGCCAGCGCCACAGGCGCTTGAACAAGCCCGGCGTGCCGGGCGGCGCGGGCGCGGCCATCGCGGCGCTACTTCGTGGTCAGCACGAGGTTGACCACGGCCTTGAGGTCGGCGTCGCTGCACTGCAACTTGTTGTGCTCGTCGCCGTCGCTCATCTTGCCGCCGGTCTTCAGGTAGGTGAACAACTTGTCCGGCGCTTCGGCGTTGCCTTTGTACTTGGTGGCGACCGAGGCCCAGGACGGGCCCTTTTTCGTGGTCGACGCGGTATGGCACTTGCTGCACTTTTCCTTGGCCACGATGTCGTCGGCCGGTGCGGCCGTGGCCGTGCCGGCCAGGGCCCAAAGCGCCGAGGCGGCAAGTAAAACGAGGGCTGATTTCATTGCGGGTCTCCGTCGTGAGAGCAGGTGTCGGCGCATTCTGGGCAGCGCGCCTGACGGCGAACTTGACTTGCATCAGTTGCGGTGGGTTTGGCGGTGCACGGCCAGGTGGCGCGGCGTCCACGAAGGCAGCACGCGGCGCACGAAGTTGCTGCGGGCGATGTGGTAGCTCGGGTCGAAGCCATAGAAGTTGCGGCGCATCTGCGCCAACTCGTCGTCGCGGTAGGCATCCAGTGGCTTCACGGCTTCATCACGCACCCGCGCCGCATGTTTGGCCGCCAGCCGCGCCGGCAACTCCGGGCTGCCGGCCAATGCGGCGGCGCGCGCCAAGGCCTGCGCCATGAAGTCATGGGTGCTCGTTGCAAAGAAGGCATCAACGAGGCCGAGCTTGGCCGCCATGGCGGCCGACAGCGGCAGTCGCCGCGCCATCACGTCGCCCACCGTGGCACCGGCGCGCAGCCGCCGCGGCAGCAGGTAAGTCCAGTACTCCGAGCCGTAGAGGTTGCCCATGTTCTTGTAGTGCGGGTTGAGCACCACGCCGGGGTGGGCCCAGACCTCGTCGGCGGCCAGCGCCATGAACACACCGCCGGCACCGGCACCGCCTTGCATGGCGGCGATGACCAGGCGGCCGCTGGCTTTGATCAGCTCGCGCGTGAGCTCGTCGATGGCCAGGATGTTGCGCCAGGACTCATCGGCTGGGCTGGCGGCGGCTTCAATCACGTTCAGGTGGATGCCATTGCACCAGGCGTCGCTGCCGCCGGCCAGCAGAAGCACACGCGGTGGCTGCGCCAGCGCCCAGCGCAGCGCACTCAGCAGGGCTTGGCATTGCGTCGTTGACATCGCGCCGTTGTAGACGTCGAAGTGCAGCACACCCACGTCGCCATAGCGTTCGTAGCGGATCTCGCGCCAGCCCGTCTCAGCGTCGACGGCAGCAGGCCACTCCGGTAAAAGTGCCGCCTCGTGCGCGAAGGCCAAGGTCGTGGGCAGCTTGATGGCCGACGTCACGTCAGGCACATCAAGCCGGCGCACATGGCCCAGCCAAACCGCACCGTCGCGCGTGGCACGCAGCACGGCGTGGCCGCGCCGGGCCAGCAGTTCGCCGGGCTGGCCGCGCGGCGCCAGCGGTTCGGCGTGGGCGTCGAATAAC
>JANOJR010000248.1:0-1850 GCA_031418855.1 Rubrivivax sp. | reverse complement strand
CATTCGTCCACCGATGGCGGCAGCAGGTCGGAAGTGTCTCGATCAACAGCAACGAATCGGCTCATGCAGTGGGCACCCGTTTTAAATGACGCCATAGTCCAAGCTGGCACACGACTGGGATAGCTGGGAAAGCCCGACAGGCTCCTAGGCACGCAGCGACATCAGGCCATCGCCGCCTGCGCCGCCAACACCTCCACGCGCACCGCTTCCGTCAGCTCGGCCTTCAGGGCCGTGAACGCCGGCGTCGTCTTCACCGAGTAGTGGCGCGGGTGCGCCAGCGGCACCACGCGGTCGAGCTTGATGCGCCCGGGCCGCGCGCTCATCACCATCACGCGGCTGCCCATGAACACGGCTTCGTCAATGTCGTGCGTGACGAAGAGCACCGTCGTGCGCTCGGCCTCCCAGATGCCCAGCAGCAGCTCTTGCATCAGCTCGCGGGTTTGATGGTCTAGCGCGCCAAAGGGCTCGTCCATCAAGAGCATGCGCGGCTTGTTGGCCAGTGCGCGCGCCAGCGCGGTGCGCTGCTGCATGCCGCCCGAGAGCTGCTTGGGGAAGTGGTTCTCAAAGCCCTTGAGCCCCACCTTGTGCAAGTAGCCCTGCGCCACCGCCACCTGCTCAGGCCGCGGCAGGCCACGCTCGCGCAGGCCGAAGCAAACGTTGTCTTGCACCGTCAGCCAGGGGAAGAGCGTGTAGCTCTGGAAGACCATGCCGCGGTCGGCGCCGGGTCCGGTGATGCGCCGGCCATCCAGCAGCACCTCACCGGCTGTTTGACGGTCCAGCCCGGCGATGATGCGCAAGAGCGTGCTCTTGCCGCAACCACTGGGGCCGAGGATGGTGATGAAGTCGTTCTCGGCCACGTCAAGGTCGGTGGCCTGGAGTGCCAAGGTTTGATCGAAGCGGCGCTCAACGCCGCGCACGGCAAGGATGTTCATGTTGGCTTTCATCACCCGTTCATCGCTCTTTCATCGCCCAAGCTGCGCCCAGGGAAACATGCGGCGGTTGCCCCACTTGAAAAACAAGTCGCTGCACAAACCGATGAGGCCGATGACGATGATGCCGAAGATGATCTGGTCGGTGGCCAGCAAGGCCTGGCTGTCGGTGATCATGTGGCCGATGCCGCTGGAGGCGCCGATGAGCTCGGCCACGATGACGTAGGTCCAGGCCCAACCGAGCACCATGCGCAGGGTCTCGAAGATCTCGGGCGCGGCGCCCGGAATCAGCACGCGGCGAATCAGCCCGCGGTCGCTAACGCCCAAGGTGTAGGCCGCCTCGACCAGATCACGCCGCGTATTGCCCACCGTCACCGCGATCATCAGCACGAGCTGGAAGAAACTGCCGATGAAGATGACCGCGAGCTTTTGCGCTTCGCCAATGCCTGCCCACAAGATCAAGAGCGGGATGAAGGCGCTGGCCGGCAGGTAGCGCGCGAAGCTCACAAAGGGCTCGAAGAAAGCTTCGATGGGCTTGTAGGCACCCATCAGCACGCCCAGCGGCAGCGCCAGCGCCGCAGCGATGACAAAGCCGCCGAGCACGCGCCACACCGTCATGCCGATGTCGCCGGCAAAGCCCATCTTCGTCAAGAGCGTGTAGCCGCTGGTGAGCATCATCCAGGGGTCGGCAAGAAAGGTCTTGCTGACGAAGCCACCGAAGGTCGCAAGCGACCAGGCGGCGACGAAGAGCACGAAGAAGCTGATGCCGAGCACGACACGCGTGCCCGGCGCCACCGCCGTCAGCGGCTTCACTTGATGAAGCGCGTGTCGGCCAGCTTGCTCATGTCGGGTAGCGCCTTGATGATGCCGACCTCAAGCAACAAGTCCGCCGCTTCCTTGCTGAAGGCGGCGTGCTCGCCG
>JANOJR010000247.1:0-4801 GCA_031418855.1 Rubrivivax sp. | reverse complement strand
GATGCCGCGCTGGCGCATGGCTTTCATGCTGGCCACCGCCGCTTCGAGCTCGCGGTGGTAGCCCATCTTCTTGGTCACCTCGGGCGTCAAACCCCACTCGCTGGCGTGGTGGCAGGTGTTGATGAGCCAGGCCAGGCCGGGTGCCACGAAGTGCTCGAATTTCTTCGCTTCGAGCATGTCCAGTGCCTCGCTGTCAGCGTAACTTGCGTGGTAGATGACCTGGATACCCTGGCGCACGCACTCCTTGATGGCCCAGGTGCTGCGCGCGTGCGCGGCGACACGCTTGCCCCAGCGTTTGGATTCGTCCACGCAGGTCGCCACCTCGCCTTCGGTGAACTGGCTCATCTCGCTGGGCATGCCGGTGATGGACTCGCCGCTGAGGTTGATCTTGATCTGGTCCACGCCGTACTTGGCGAACATGCGCACGCAGCGGCGCATCTCTTCATTGCCGCTGACGATGGCGCCGAAGGCAAATTCGTGTTGCGGCAAGTGCGGCGCCGTGGTGTCGCCCAGGCCGCCGGGCACGGTGATTTCCTGGCTGGCGGCGATGTAGCGCGGGCCGACGATGGTGCCGTCATTGATGGCGTTGCGGATCACCACGTCCAGCCGCGCCTTGGCCGTGGCCGCGCCCACGCAGCTCGTCCAGCCCATGTCGAGATAGATCTTGGCCACCTCAGCGCACCACAGGATGTGTTCCTCGGGCGGCATGCGCTGGATGCTGTCCAGCGTGGGCTGGTTGTTCCACGAAAAGTGCGTGTGCGCTTCCACCATGCCGGGCATGAGGAAGGCGCCCGCGCCGTCGATGACCTGCGCGCCCGCCACCGGCGCGCTGCGTTGGCCAAAGCCGCTCTTCACTACGCGCGAGATACGGTTGCCGCTGACCAGCACCTCGCCGCTGAAAGGCGTTTCGCCACCGCCGTCGAAGACGCGTACGTTGGTGAAGTGGACATCGGCCATGGCGTGTACTTTCGCGGTTAGCGCGTGCGCTCAACAAAGTCGCGCAGCAAGCGCTGGCACTCGGGCGTGCGCTCGAGCTGCGGCCAGTGGCCACAGCGGCTGAGTGCTTCAACACGCGCGTCGCGCAACTGCGCGGCAAGCTGGCGCGCGCCCGACAGCGGCGTGACCACGTCTTCGTCGCCGTTGACGATGAGCACCGGGCAGTTGATGTGATGCGCCGGCGCGGCGGTGCTTTCTGCCAGTGCGACGCAGCTGCGCGCAAAACCTTCGGGGGGCTGCGCCGCCACCGACTCGCGCACATAAGCCACCGCCAGTGGGTTGTTCTCGCGCGTGGACGCCGACAGCGCGGTGCCCGAGATGCCCTCGGCAATGCCGAACAAACCTTCGTTGCGCGCCACCGCCGCGCGCTCGCGCATGGCCACACGCTGCGCCGGCAAGGCCTCGGCCATGGCGCCAAAGAGCGTGAGGCTGCGCACCAGCCCTGGCGCGCTAACAGCCAAGTGTTGGGCCGTGATGGTGCCCAGCGAATGGCCGACGACATGCGCGCGCGTGATGCCCAGCGCGTCACACACTCTGCGTACGGCATCGACGAACACAGCGATCGTCAACTGCCCCTTGTGCGGCGTGTGCTCGTCCAGCAAGTAGGCCGCGTTTGAACGCGCCGAACCCGGCATCTCCACACGCACGCAGCGCTGGCGGCTGAGGGCCGGCAAGAGCGGCGTCCAGGCGTTCATGCTGCCGCCCAGGCCATGAATGAAGAGCAGCGTATCGCCCTCGCCGCGCACGTCCACGGCCATTCGATCGACGTACTGCACCGCCATCGCGCGCGCTACTCGAAGCGGTTTTCGATGGCGCCGATGCCATCGATTTCGATGCGCACGACGTCGCCACGCTGCAACCAGCGCTGCGGCGAAAAGCCCATGCCCACGCCTGCGGGCGTGCCCGTGGCGATGATGTCACCGGGCATCAGCGTCAAGCCGCGCGAGCAGGTTTCGATCAGCAGCGGGATGTCGAAAATCATGTCGGGGGTGACGGCGTCTTGCCGCAGCTCGCCATTGACCCAGCCGCGCACGCGCGTGCTGCGCCCGTCCATCTCGTCGGCCGTCACCAGCCACGGCCCCATGGGGCAGAAGGTGTCGATGCTCTTGCCCAGGTGCCACTGGCCGTGGCGCACCTGGATGTCGCGCGCGGTGACGTCGTTGACGATGGTGTAGCCAAAGATGTGGTCCATCGCCTGGCTGCGCGGGATGTCGCGCCCACCGCGGCCGATGACGACGGCCAGTTCACTTTCGTAGTCGATCTGCTCCGACACCGCCTTGCCCGGCAGGCGCACCACGTCAAAGGGCCCGATCACCGTTTGCGGCACCTTGCTGAAGACCATCGGCCAGCCGTCGTCCTTCGCCTGCGTGCCGCTGAAGACGCTGGCGGCGAGCTCTTGCGCATGGGCGCGGTAGTTGCGGCCGACACAAAAGAGGTTGCGGTGCGGGCGCGGCAGCGGCGCGCGCAGGGTCACGGCGTCGATGGGTAGCCGCGCGCCCGCAGGTGGCGGCAGGGGCTCGCCGCGCAGCAGCAGGTCGATCAAAGGCAGCGCGCCGAGCGTGGCGTCGGCCACGCGCAAGGGTGTCAGCTCGCGGCCGTCGGCCGAGACGGTGCCGACGTGGGGGCTGCCGCCCCAGGTCCAGCTGGCAATGCGCATGCGGGTGGGTCTCCTGGCGCCGCGTGTACGAAAGTCAACGCAGGCTCTTTGAAAATTGAGACTTGCGTCTCAATTCGGGATGGCTGCATCATAGGCGCGTGCTCGTTGAGCGCGCAATGCCCGCGACCGCCATTCACTTCAGGACTAACCCGTATGCCGCACCCTCGCCCAACCGAAGCCCCGGCCCCGCCCGAGCGCGGCGTCAAGGCAGCCACCCACGCGCTGCTGCTGGAGACGGCGATGGCGCTGATCAAGCAAGACGGCCACATCCCTTCGGTGGCCGAAGTGGCGGTGCGCTGCAAGATTTCACGCGCCACCGCCTACCGCTACTTCCCTTCGCGCAGCGCGCTCATCACGGCGGTGATCAATGTCTCGCTGGGGCCGGTGCGCACCTTCCAATCCACCAGCGGCGACGCCCGCGAGCGTGTGCAGGAGCTCTTTGAGCGCTCCTTCCCACGTTTCAAGGAATTCGAGGCGCAGATGCGTGCGGCCGCGCAGTTGTCATTGGAGCAGTGGCAGTTGCGCCGCGCGGGTTTGCTGGAAGAAGAGCCCTACCAGCGCGGGCACCGCATCCGCATCCTGGAGCACGCGCTCGCGCCGCTAACGGCCAAAATGAGTGCGGGCGCGCACAAGCGCCTGCACATGGCGATGGGCATCGTGTTCGGCATCGAGCCTTACATGGTGCTCAAAGACATCTGGGGCGTGGGCGACCGCGAGGTCGAGCGCACGGCGCTGTGGATGGCCCAGGCGCTGATCGACGCTGCGTTGCGCGAGCCCGCTCAAGGCGGCGGCGTGGGCGCCACCGCGCGGCGCGTCAAAGCCAAGGCGTCGACGCTGTAGACAGCCAGGCCGGCCCAGATCAGCGCGAAGCCCACGAGCCGTGTGCTGTCGAAGGCCTCATGGAAGACCCACACCCCGAGCACAAACTGCAAGCTCGGTGAGATGTACTGCAAGAGGCCCAGCGTGGCCAGCGGCAGCCGGCGCGCGGCCGCCGCGAACATGACCAAGGGCACCACGGTGAGTGGCCCCGACGCCACCAGCCACGCCACCAGCGTGGTGTCGCCGCGCAGGAGTGCGCCGTCATGTTGCAGCGTCCACCAGGCCAGCAGCGGCAGTGCGAAGGCGGCCATCAATCCTGTCTCGACCGACAGCCCTTCCAGCGCGCCAAGACGCGCCGTCTTGCGCACCAAACCGTAAAGCGCAAAGAGCGCGGCGAGCGACAACGCCACCCACGGCAGAGCCCCGGCGGCAAACGTCAACCACGCCACGCCAGCCGCAGCCAGCACCACCGCCAACCACTGCGTCAAACGCAGCCGCTCACGCAGCACCAGCACGCCCAGCGCGACGTTGAAGAGCGGGTTGATGAAGTAGCCCAGGCTGGCGTCGAGCACATGGCCGCTGCTCACGGCCCAGACATAGAGCAGCCAGTTGCTGCTGATGAGCAAGGCGCTGGCGGCGTAGACCCACAGCTGGCGCGGCGTTTCGCGCAGAGCCGCCAGCCACGACCAGCGGCGCAGGGTGGCCAGCACGAGGGCGATGAAGAGCAGCGACCAGACGGCGCGATGCAGCACCACTTCAAACGCCGGCACGCTGGCCACCAAGCGAAAGTACAAGGGGTACAAGCCCCACGCCACGAAGGCGAGGGCTGCGTAGACGGCGCCTGGGTTCATCGGTAGCGGCATTGTCACGGTGCGGTTGCGCGGCGATGCGCTCGACGACCAAGGCCTCTTCGAGATGCAACACGCGGCGCTGAACCTGGGTCACGCGTGACGGCGGCATCACCTTCGAGACCCTGCGCTGTGGCTGACGTGCGCTGGGTTGTGGCGCATCGCACACACAACCCCTTGAATGCAGGCCGACACCATCGTTTGGGGGATCGCTCAAGCGGCGGCGGCAGCGTCCAATGGCGGCACAAGTTGATCAGCGACCGCCGCCACACCATTCAGCCACCCCGCCGTCGTGCGATCGACTTGAGGAGCTCGCCATGCCTCAAACCTACAACGTCGGTTCGCGCTCACGCTTTGTCACGCTCACGGCCTGGGCCTTCATCGTGATGGCGCTCCTTGCCATCGCCAGCGCGCTGGTGCGCAGTGCCGAGGTGAGCGCGCTCACGCAGCCCTGGCGCGGCGTCTCGCTGCCGCTGCTGAC
>JANOJR010000246.1:0-10461 GCA_031418855.1 Rubrivivax sp. | reverse complement strand
CCGTCAAGGCCGCGGCCAAGGGCGACAAGCCGGCCTGGCCCGGCTACATCGCGTCCACCGCCACCTGCCTGCGGCTGATCAATGCCCGCGGCAACAACCTGAAGAACGTCACCGCCGAGATCCCCGTGGGGCTGCTCACCTGCGTCACCGGCGTCTCGGGCTCGGGCAAGAGCACGCTGGTGAATGACACGCTGTATGCGGCGGTGGCCAGGAAGCTCTACCAAAGCCACGCCGAGCCGGCACCACACGACCGTGTGGAAGGCCTGGAGCTTTTCGACAAGGTCATCAACGTCGACCAAAGCCCCATCGGTCGCACGCCGCGCAGCAACCCGGCGACCTACACGGGCCTCTTTACGCCGATGCGCGAACTCTTCGCCGAAGTGCCCACCGCGCGCGAGCGCGGCTACGGCGCCGGTCGGTTCAGCTTCAACGTTAGCGCTTCAAGCGGCGGTGGCCGCTGCGAAGCCTGCGAAGGCGACGGCGTGATCAAGGTCGAGATGCACTTCCTGCCCGACGTCTACGTGCCCTGCGACACCTGCCACGGCAAACGCTACAACCGCGAGACGCTGGAAGTTTTCTTTAAGGGCAAGAACATCGCCGAGGTGCTGCACATGACGGTGGAAGAGGCGCACGCCTTCTTCAGCGCCGTGCCCAACCTGGCGCGCAAGCTGCAAACGCTGCTCGATGTCGGCCTGGGTTATGTGCGCCTGGGCCAGAGTGCGACCACGCTCTCAGGCGGCGAAGCGCAGCGTGTGAAGCTCGCACTCGAGCTCAGCAAACGCGACACCGGGCGCACGCTGTACATCCTGGACGAGCCCACCACCGGGCTGCACTTCCACGACATCGGCCTCTTGCTCACCGTGCTGCACCAGCTGGCTGACGCTGGCAACACCATCGTCGTGATCGAGCACAACCTCGACGTCATCAAGACCGCCGACTGGGTCATCGACATGGGCCCCGAAGGCGGCTCGGGCGGCGGCCAGGTGGTGGTGGCCGGCACGCCTGAAGACGTGGCGGCGTTTGCGGGCAGCCACACCGGGCGCTTCCTGGCGCACGCGCTCGCTGCCACCTGAGCGCGGCATTGCTCAGCGCGTGCGGCGACCGACGGTGTCCGCGACGACGGTGGTGCGCGCGGCGCCGTCGGTACTCATGGCCGGTCGGTTCGATAAGACAATGACGTCGTCAACTCTCACCGCGCATTCGCAGGACGACTATGGGCCGCACGATCGACTACTACCTCGCCCCGCAATCCCCTTGGACCTACCTCGGCCACGATCGCCTGGTGCGCCTCGCCCGCGAGCACGGCGCCAGCGTGCGCGTGCTGCCGATGGACCTGGGGCAGATCTTCCCGGTCTCGGGCGGCCTGCCGCTGCCCAAGCGTGCGCCGCAGCGCCAGGCCTATCGGTTGGTCGAGCTCAAGCGTTTCTCTGAAGCCCTTGCGCTGCCACTGAACCTGCATCCGGTGTTCTTCCCGGTGGTGGGTGACGCGGCCGCGCGTCTCATCGCCTGCGTGGCACAACATGACGGTCAGGACGCAGCGCTGGACCTGACGGGCCGCCTGCTCAGGGCAGTGTGGGTCGAGGAGAAAAACATCGCCGATGCGGAGACGCTGGCGGCTGTGCTGCATGACGCCGGCCTGCCCGCTGCACGCCAGGCGCAGGCCGCCGAGCCGGCGGTGCAGTCGGCCTATGCCGAGGCCACGCAGTCGGCCATCGACATTGGTGTGTTCGGCGCGCCCAGCTACGTCATCGACGGTGAGATCTTCTGGGGTCAGGACCGGCTCGACTTCGTCGCGCGAAAACTGCGCGGCTGAACGCAGCGGCGCCTTGGCAGTTACCGGTTCGCCGAGTCTGTGGGCCCTGGCACGCTTGCGCCACGAACCATGACGGCCATGTCGGCACGCTGGCACTTGCGCCTGCTCGGTCGGTTCGAGCTCAGCGACGGCACCACGACGCTGCATCGCCTGCCTAGCCGTGCGGTCTTGTTGATCTTGGCGCGCCTGGCGCTGGCGCCGCAGCGCGACCATCCGCGCGAAGAATTGATCGACTTACTATGGCCCGCAGTCGACCTGGCCGTCGGACGCAACCGCTTGCGCCAGGCGCTGTCTTCATTGCGCAGCGTGCTCGAGCCCGGCGGCGAGGCCGGCATGGCCATGCTGATGGCGGATCGCCACACCGTGCGCCTGGCGCCGGGCGCGGTGGCCAGTGACGTCGATGCCTTGCGCGCTGCGCTGCGCGCGGGCCATGCGAGCGCGGCGGCCGCGCTGCACCACGGCGAGCTGCTGCCCGGACACTTCGACGAATGGGTGCTGGAAGAGAGACGCGAGGTCGAAGAGGCTGTGGCACGTGCTGGCGCCGCAGCCGCACCCAACGCCCGGCCCGACGACCAAGCGCCCCGCGCAGCGCACGCTGCGAGTGCCGCGAGTGCCGCGCGTGCACCGCCGCCACTGGCGCTGGCGGCGATGCACTGGCTGCCTGCCTACGTCACACGCATGCTCGGCTACGAAGAGGCCGGCGCCGGGCTGGCCAGCGCCGTGCAGGCGCATCGCCTGGTGCTGCTGCGCGGCCCGGGCGGGGCCGGCAAGACGCGGCTGGCGGTGGAGGTAGCGCGCTGGCTGGCCCATCGCGCGACAGGCCTGGCCGGGGCGGCCGAAGAGAAGCTGCCTTTTGACGCCGTGGTCTTCGTGCCGCTGGCCAGTGTGACCACGGCCGCCGCGTTGTGCGAAGCCGTGATCCGGGCGCTGCGCAGTGAAGGCGCTTCCGGCACTGCGGGCGCTGGCACAGCCGCCCCGCTCAACGCCACGGCGCAGGTCGAGCATGCGCTCGCCGGCCGCAGCGTGCTGCTGGTGCTGGACAACTTCGAGCAGCTGGTCGACGTAGGGCAATCCACGCTGTCGCAATGGCTGACGCGGCTGCCGACGCTGCACTTGCTGGTCACCTCACGTCGCGCGTTAGGCCTTGACGGTGAACATGAGCAGGCGCTGGAAGCGCTGGCCCTGCCACCGCCTGGCGCGAGCCTGCAGGATCACGCCAGGAACCCCGCCGTGGCGCTGTTTGCCGACCGCGCCCGCGCCGCCCGCGGCAGCTTCAGCCTGAACGAGCGCAACCATGCGCGCGTGGCCGCCATCGTGCAGCTGCTGCACGGCCTGCCGCTGGCCATCGAGCTGGCCGCGGCGCGCGTGCGCAGCATCGCGCTGCCGCAGATGCAGTTCATGCTCGAAGCGGCGCAGTCGGGGCAGCCCGACGCCGCGTTCGCACTGCTCATGCGCAGTGGCCCGCGTGCGGCGGACGACCCACGCCACGCCTCGATGCTGCATGTCATGCAGTGGAGCTTCCAGCACCTGAGCCCGGCGGCGCGCGGCGTGCTGGACGTGCTGTCGGTCTTTGCCGGCGGCGCCACACTGGATGCCGTGGCTGCGATGTCGGGGCTGGCGCTGCACGAAGCGGCCATGCACCTGGACGAACTCGTGGCCTCGTCGGTCGTCACCACCTGCCAGCACCTCCAGCAAGGCGGCGACGACGTCACGCGTTACCAGCCGTTCGAGCCGGTGCGCGAATTTGCGCTGATGGGTCTGGACGCCGGCGCAGTGGCGGCGCTGCGCTCGGGTCATTGGCGCTGGGTCCAGTCATGGTGTGCCGGCCTGGGTCGCGCGCCTTCGCTGGCCGAGTTCCGCGATGAACAGGCCAATCTCATCGCCGCCTGGGACTTCGCCGCAGGCCATGACCGGCCTGCTGCAGTGCTGGCCAGCGCACTGCATTGCCTGCGCGCGCTGGACGACGTGACGCTGCCGCCCAGCGCGCTGGCGCTGCTGCGCCGCTGCCTGGCCGCGACGACGCAGGACGACGAGCTCCGTGCCCGCGTGCATGCCTTGCTGGCCGAACAGTGTTTCGAGAGCGGCCAATCCGACACCGCCTGTGAGCATGCCGAGCAGGCCCGGCGCCAGATGCCGCCGGCCAGCCGCTTTTGCGCCGACGCCTTGTACGTGGCGGCGCGCATTCGCTTGCGCGTGCACAACGACACCACCACCACCGGCGCACTCATCGACGAAGGTCTGGCGCTGGCCGTCCAGCACCAGCGTATCGACACGCAGGCGCGGCTGCTGACCTTGCGCGGCATCTGCATCGCGCGCCGCGCACGCGACTACGCCGGCAAGATCGAGCTGGACACCCAGGCGCTGGCCCTGTGGCGTGCGTTCGGGGCGCCGGCGCGGGTGACCGAAGGGCTGGTGAATCTGGCGCTGGCACTGGGCTTCGTCCACCGCGTGCCTGAACAGTTGGCACTGCTGGCGCAAGCGCAAACGACGGCCGCGGCACAAGGCCAGGTGCGGCTGCAGGCCTTCGTGCTCAGCGTCACGGGCTATGCCTTGGCCGACCTGTGCCGCTGGGAGGAATCGGCGGCGAGCTACCGTGCCTGCCTGCACGTGGCTTGGAGCCACAGCGCCTGGCGCGAATGGTTCTATGCGCTGTGGAACTTGCCGCGCACGCTGGCGCACCAGCGCCAGCCCGAGCGGGCCGCGCCGCTGCTGGCGTTCGCCGACCGCTTCGCTGCCGAGCGTTTTGGCCAGCTCGGCTGGTCCGACCTGCGCGAACGCCGGCGTACGCGGCGCCTGGTGCGGGCACAGATCGGCGCCGAGCGCGAGGCAGCGCTGTGGTCACAAGGGCGTGAGCTGACGATGGCCCAGGCCATGCGCATGGCGCTCGACCTCGGGTAAACGCGAACCTGCGGACCCCGCGAATGGGGGGCGATTTAGCGCTTTCGTGACGGCAGTTTCTAACGATCGCCTAACGGTCGGCGTCGATGCTCGGGCTGCAGAAACATCTGGGAGTTCGACCATGAGCACGCAAACCATCCGCACCCCGAAGACCGCCCTGGCGTTGGCCGCCGCGTTGGCGTTGCTGCCGATGCAAGATGCGCTGGCTGCGTCCTGTACTTGGAACACCACCGCCGGCAACTGGGCCGCGCTCGCCAACTGGGCGACTTGCGTGGCCGGCAACGGCAGTCCCGCAGGCGTCCCGGGTGCTGCCGACACAGCCACCATCGGCGCCACAGGCTTGGTCACGATCAATACCGGGCAGAACGTGCTGAACCTCGGCAACGCCGGGCAGATCAACATCGATGCGTTTGGCTTGAATCTGGTGGGTGGGGGCGGCACGACCAACACCGGCACCATCAACGTCGGCAGCGGCGTCACGGCCAATCTGGGTGTCTCGGCCGGCCACAACGTCAACAACGCTGGCGGCGTGATCAACGTCGCCAACGGCAGCGTGGTCAACCAGTTTGGCAGCACCATCACCGGCGGCACGATCAACACCACGGGCAGCGGTGCGCTGATGTCGTTCGTCAACGCCTCCAACTACCTGCGCGGCGTCACGCTCAACGGTAGCCTCGACGCAGCCACCAACGGTGGGCAGATGCGCATTGCCAATGGCTTCACGCTGACTGGCACGGTGAGCGTCAACAATGGTGGCTACATCAATCTCGAAGGCACGCAGTCGATCGGCGGCAGCGGCAGCTTCGTCTTCGGCGCCACCGGCAACAACCGGCTGGGTGTGGATGGCGGCAACATCACCACCACGCTGGGCGCCAACATCGTGGTGCGCGGCCAAACTGGCACCATCGGTGTCGGCTCGCTGGTCAACGGCAGCGGCAACACGCTGCTGAACCTGGGCACGATCAGCGCGGACTCGGGCGGCATTATCAGCATCGCCGGCGCCACGCTGGCCAACCAGAACATCGTCGAAGCCATCGGCGCCGGCAGCGTGCTGCGGCTGGACACCAATGTCACCAACACCGGCGGCACGCTGCGCAGCTTGGCCGGCGGCGTGGTGCTTCAGAACGGCGTGACCGTCACTGGCGGCAACATCAGCAACAGCGGTGGCGGCAGCTTCCGCGCGGCCAACAACGGCAACAACTTCCTCGGCGGGGTGACGCTGACCGCAGGCAGCCAGATCGACCTGGCCAGTGCCACGTCGCTGGAGCGCGTCATTGGCGGCATGACGCTGAACGGCACTGTCAGTGTCAACAACGGCAGCCTGATCAACTTCGAAGGCGACCAGACGCTGGGCGGCAGCGGCAGCATCGTCTTCGGTTCGGTTGGCAACAACCGGGTGGGCATCGACGGCGGCAACAGGACGCTAACCGTCGCCAGCGGCGTCACCATCCGCGGCGAGAACGGCAGCATCGGCCTGGGGCAGTTGGTGAACGGGTCGGGCAACACGTTGGTGAACAACGGCACCATCGCGGCCGACGTGGCCGGCGGCACGATCACGTTGGCGCAGTCGCCGGTCACCAACAACGGCACCATCCGCGCGGACAACGGCGGCACCATCGCGTTGCAGAGCAACCTCACCGGCGGCGCGGGCAGCCAGCTGGCGGCCGGCGCCGGCAGCGTGATCTCGCAGCAAGGCGTCACGATCAGCGGTGTCGTCAACACCAGCGGCAGCGGCAACCTGCGGCCGGTCAACAGCGGCAACAACTTCCTGTCTGCGGTGACGCTGAACGGCAGCCTCGACATGGCCAGCGCCGTGTCGCTCGAGCGCGTCGTGGGCAACCTGGTGCTCAACGGCACCATCAACGTCGACATCAGCAGCCTGCTGAACTTCGAGGGCGACCAGGCGCTCAGTGGCAACGGCACCATCATCTTCGGCGCCACGGGCAACAACCGGGTGGGCATCGATGGGGGCAACAAGACCTTGACCGTTGCCAGCGGCATGACCATCCGTGGCCAGAACGGCAGCATCGGCCTGGGGCAACTGGTCAACGGCAGCGGCAACACGCTGATCAACAACGGCACCATTTCCGCCGACGTGGCCGGCGGCACGATCACGTTGGCGCAGTCGCCGGTCACCAACAACGGCACCATCCGCGCCCTCAACGGCGGCACGCTGCAGTTGCAGAGCAACCTCGTCGGCTCGCCCGGCGGGCAGCTGGTGGCCGGCGCCGGCAGCGTGATCTCGCAGCAGGGCGTGACGATCTCCGGCGTCATCAACACCAGCGGCAGCGGCAACCTGCGGCCGACCAACAGTGGCAACAACATCCTGTCCGGCGTGACGCTCAACGGCAACCTCGACCTGGCCAGCGCCGCAGGCTTCGAGTACGTGACCAACAACCTGGTTCTCAACGGCACCATCAACATCAACAACACCAGCGTGCTGAACTTCCTGGGCAACCAGACGCTCAGCGGCAACGGCTCGATCGTCTTCGGCGCGACGGCTGCCAACAACCGCGTCGGCGTTGACGGCGGCAACAAGATCTTGACGATCGCTAATGGCGTGACGATCCGCGGCCAAAACGGCACCATCGGCCTCGGCCAGTTCATCAACGGCAGCGGCAACACGCTGGTCAACCAGGGCCTGATCAGTTCCGACAGCGGCGGCACCATCAACGTGGGCGGTGCGACCTTCGCCAACCAGAGCTTTGCCGAAGCGGTCGGCGCTGGCAGCGTGCTGCGCCTGGACGGCGACGTGACGAACACCGCCGGCACGCTACGCAGCACCACCGGCGGCGTCGTGCTGCAGAACGGTGTGGTTGTCACCGGCGGCAACATCACCAACAGCGGCACTGCCACCTACCGGCTGGCCAACAGCGGCAACAACTACCTCTCGGGCGTGACGCTGACCAGCGGCAGCACCATCGACATGGCCAGCGCCGCCTCGTTCGTGCGCGTCATCAACGGCATGACCGTCAACGGCACGTTCAACATCGACGCCAGCAGCGTCGTCAACATGGAAGGCACGCAGACGCTGGCCGGCTCCGGCAGCATCGTGTTCGGCTCTGCCGCCAACAACCGGCTCGGCGTCGACGGCGGCAACAAGACGCTGACGATCGCCTCGGGCGTGACCATCCAAGGCGTCAACGGCCTGGTCGGCCAGGGCCAGTTCGTCAACGGCAGCGGCAACGCGATCATCAACAACGGCACCATCAACTCCGACGGTGGCGGTGTGATCACGATCCAGGCTCTGGACAACGGCCTGACCAACACCGGACTGCTGCGGGCGCAGAGCGGAACGCTCAACGTGTCGACCGCGCTGTCAGGTACCGGCACGCTGCAGGTTGACGCCGCCGGCATCATGAACCTGGCCAACGGCGCCAAGACACAGGGTACGCTGACGATGGGCGCCGCCGGTTCCGCACTCAACATGGGTAGCGGCAACCTCACCATCACCAACGACTACACCAACGCTGCCGCCGGCACCGGCAACAGCTTCGCGCGGCGCACCGGTGTCACTGGCACGGGCCAGATCGTCGCCGCCGCCAACGCCGCGCAAGCCATCACCGGCACCAGCATCACGGGGGGCAACACCGCCAACGCCACGCTGACCATTGGCAACGTGCGTGTCGGTGCGAACAACTTCGACTACCAGATCGCCAACGTCGGCGCGACGGGTCCGACCTTGCGCGGCGCGATCCAGACCAACGTCAACGGCGCCAACCTGAACGATGTGCGTCTCACCGGTGGCAGTGGCATCACGCCCACCAACTACAACGCCGGTGCGCCGGGTGGCAACAGCGGCAACCTTGCGGTCGTCTTCAATCCCGGCAGTGCAGGCCTTATGCCGGCGCTGACCGGCCAGGTGCTGAACTTGCGCAGCAACTTCGAGAACATCGCCGACCAGAAGCTCAACATCGTGCTGGCCGCGGGCGCGGCCGCCTACAACCGCGCCGGGCACACGACGACGCCAGCACCGGTGACGATGGCGAATCAGCGCGTCGGCGGCACGCTGATGCAAGATTTGACGACGACGAACACGGCGCCGGCGGGCCTGTTTTCTGAGGCCTTGAATGCCAGCTTCGCAAGCTTCGTCGGACAGGCCATCAACAACGGCGGGGCGGTGACGAATTTGATCGCCGGCGGCAGCAATGTTGGCGCCATGAAGGTCGGCGTGGACACCACGACGGCGGGTGCCAAAACAGGCCAGGCCAGGCTGACCTTCGAGTCGGACGGTACCGGGCCGAACGGCAACAGCGGGCTGGCTGCGGTGAGTGCGGGCATCCACAACTTCAACGTTATCGGCAACGTCTACCAGGCCGCGCAGCCCACACCTGCCGCTCTGCCCAGCGTGGTCAACCTCGGCAACTTCCGCGCCGGCGCCGGCGCTCAGGCCGCGCCGGGCATCGTCGTCACCAACACCAACCTCGCGCCGACGGGCTTCCAGGAAGGCCTGGCCGCGGCCATCCTCTCCACCAGCGGGCAGGCCACGGGCACGGGATTCAGCAACGCCGTGGCCGGTGGCAACGGCACGCTCAATGTCGGCCTATCGGGCATCAACGCCGGCGCCAACACCGGCAGCGTCAACGTGCAACTTCGCTCCAACGGCATCGCCACCACGGGCGACACGGGCCTGGGCAACCTGGACCTCGGTGCCGCGCAAGCGATCACCGTCAACGCCAGCGGCTACCGCCTGGCTGCACCCAATACCATCGCTGCGGTCAACTTTGGCAACGTGCTGGCCAACAGCGTACAGACGCGCACCCTGACCATCAGCAATCAGGCTACGGCCGACGGTTTCTCCGAGGCGCTGAATGCCGCGTTTGGCGTCTTCGGTGGCACCAACGCCGCCAGCTTCTCAGGTGCTGGCGCCATCGCTGGGCTGCTCGCCGGTGGCAGCAACAACACTAGCATGGTGGTGACGCTGAACACCAGCTTGACCGGGGCGAAGACGGCCAACGTGCAGGTCCTGCTGGATTCCAACGGCACGGCCATCGGCAACGGGCTGGGCCTGACCGCACTGCCCACCCAGACAATCAACCTCGACGGCCTGATCACCGCCAACGTCGGCAACCTGGCCACCGCCGGCCTGAACCCCACCACGGTGAACTTCGGCAAGTTTCGCGAAGGCGCAGCCAGCCAGACGCAGCAGCTCACCGTCAGCAACCTGACACAAGGCCCAGGCGAAGGCCTCAACGCCAGCTTCGGCGCGGCTACGGGCAGCGCCAGCAACAACGCCGGCAGCATCACCTCGCTGCCCACCGGTGGCTCCAACAACACCGCGATGAGCGTGACCCTGTCTGGCCTGGCCACGGCCGGCGCCAAGAGCGGCACCCAGGTGCTGAACTTCGTCTCCGACGGCAGCTTCAACAACCAGGTGCCCACGCCCCTGCCATCGCAGAGCGTGACTTTGAGTGCGGACGCCTACCGCTTGGCCACGGCAGGCGTCAACACCCCCATCAACCTGGCCGCGCGCCGGGTCGGCGAGGCCGCCGCCACGGGCGTGCTCACGCTCGCCAACACCGCCGCCACCGATGGCTTCAGCGAAGGCCTGCGCGGCACCTTCGGCGCCGCACCGAGCGGCTTTGCGGTCAGTGGCGCGGCCAGCACCGGCTTGATCGCAGCAGGTGCTGCGGAGCCACGCAACGTCAGCCTGTCCACCGCGACGGCCGGCAGCTTCGGCGGCAACCTCACCATCGCGCTGGTCTCCAACGGCGCAGGCACGAGTGGTTTTGGCGACGCGCCGCTGGCCG
>JANOJR010000245.1:0-22135 GCA_031418855.1 Rubrivivax sp. | reverse complement strand
GTGTTGGTCGTATTGGACGATGCCACACCCCGCGTCGGCTACGAGTCCATCCGCCAAAACTATCAGGGCCAGCGCGCGCTGGAGAACCGCCTGATCGCTGAACTGTCCGGTGCGGGTTCGATCAGCTTTCATCCCGACTTGCTGGGCAAGAACGACCTGCCAGCGCAACAACATATGGCCGTGCAGCAGCAGGTATTTGTCGCACGGCGTGCTGCGCAGGTGGCTGAGATCGCGGCTGCCGAACAATCGATCGCCGGCATCGAAGGCCAGATCACTGGCATGGCGCAGATGCTGGAGTCACGTCGCCAGCAGGCCGCATTGCAAAGCCGCCAACTGAGCAGCGTGCAAGTGCTGGCCAACGACGGTTTCGCGCCGCGCAACCAGGCCCTGCAACTCGAGCAGGCGCAGGCCGAGCTGCGCGGCAGCTTGGCCGATCTGGAAGCCAACATCCAGCGCGCCAAGAGTGGTATCGCGGAAACCAGGTTGCGCATCGCGCAGCGCAAACAGGAGTACGTACGCGAGGTGTCGTTGCAACTTGCCGATGTTCGGCGTGAAGTGCAGGCCAATCAAGAGCGGCTATCGGCCATCACGGCCGAGCTGGGCCGAACGCAGATCAAGAGCCCAGTCGATGGACAGGTTGTGTCCTTGGCGCTGTCCAATGTCGGCGGTGTGGCAGCACCCGGTCAGCGCCTAATGGACATCGTGCCCAAAGGTGAATCGCTGCTGCTCGATGCGCAGGTACCGCCCACGGTCATAGATCGCATCAAGACCGGTGACGCCACCGAAGTGCGTTTCTCATCCTTCGCCAACGCCCCTTCTCTCGTCGTGCATGGCAAGGTGGTCTCACTGTCGCGAGATGCGGTGACCGAATCCTTGGGCGGCTTACCGCACTCCTACTACCTCGCCCGCGTGGAGATCACCCCCGAAGGCCTGAAGGCCCTGGGCGACCGCACGATGAAACCCGGCATGCAAGCCGAGGTCTTGATTAAGACCGGAGAGCGCTCGCTGCTGACCTATTTGCTTCACCCGTTCACCAAACGCATTGCCGCAGCAATGACCGAGGAGTGACCATGTGCCGTCGGACTGTTCTCGGCATTGTCGTCACGCTGGCTTTCGCGACGCTCAGCGCCAACGTGCCAGCCATGACGCTGGCCGAAGCCTTTGAAGCTGCGCGAGCCTTCGACCCGCAGTTTCGCGCAGCGGCGTTCGAGCTTGATTCCTCGCGACTGGGCGTTCCGATCGCGCGCGCTGGTTTGCTGCCGCAAGTGAGCCTGAACATATCGACCTCAGCAGTCACGGGCAACCGACAGTTCCCCAATTCGACGCTGCAAGAGGTCACCACGCGGGTTGACTACACCGCGCCACAGACTTCGCTGTCGATACGTCAACCGCTTTTTAACTATGAATCGCTCAGCCGCTACCGTCAGGCTGAAGCGCAAACCGAAGTCGCAGAGTCCAACTATCGCGCGCGTGGTCTTGAGTTGGTTGACCGGCTTTCTACCGCGTACATCCAGGCACTGTTGGCGGTGACAGCGCTTGAGTTGGCGCAATCTGAGGTGGTGTCGCTGAACGCGCAAGTCGCGCGCGCCGAGCAGCGTATGCTCCGAGGCGAAGGCACCCGCACCGAGCAGGCCCAGGCAAGGGCTGGCTTGGAGCAATCGCGCTACCGCGTCATTGACGCGACCGATCAGCTGGCCTTCGCGAAGAATCGGCTGCGGCGTATCACGGGGCAAGAGGCGGGTTGGGTCCGCGGGCTCAGCGCTGACTTCCGCCCAGCACCACTTGTGCCGGGCGGATTGCAAGAGTGGATTGGACTCGCCACCGACCAAAACCCGACGCTGGAATCGCGCCTGAAGACTGTGACGGTGGCGCGTGCAAACGTTCAGCGCAACATCGCTGGCCACCTGCCGCGCGTGGACCTGGTGGCCAGCTCGTCGAAGTCGCGTAACGATTCGATCACCAACCTGAATCAGACCAACAACCTCACGTCGCTGGGCGTGCAGATTTCGATTCCGCTGTTCAGTGGTGGTGGTGTCAGCGCCAGCGTGCGCCAGTCCGAAGCAGACCAAGCCCGCGCGGAGCAAGACGCTCGCAGCGAGCGGGAAAACCTCGAGCTTGAAGTGCAGCGGTTGTACATGGCCGTGTCCAACGGCGTGCCGCGCATCGACGCGCAGCGCAACGTGGTGTCTGCGAACGAGACGGCGCTGTTGGGCCTGACACGCGCGCAAGAGACAGGATTGGCAACTGCGGTCGATGTGCTGGACGCGCGCAGCCGGCTGTTTACGGCCAACCGCGACTTGGTACAAGTTCGCTACGAATACCTGGCATCGCGCATGCGACTGATGGTGGTGTCAGGTATGCCGATGCAACACGTGATCGATGACCTTGACCAGTTTCTTGCCGTCAGAACCGACCTCCAGCCTCGCGACACACCATGAACCACATTGCCATTTCAATCTGCACCGCTGCTGCGCTGCTGCTGTCCGCCTGCGGCGGCGGTGAAAACGATGGCCCCTCGGTCAGCAATCTGCAGTCGACCGTACCGCGCTACTCGCAAACGCTCACTGTCACCGTGACGGGCCAGCGGCTCGATAGCAACATCGAAATGGGCGTGGATGGCCCCTGCGGCGGTGTCGTTGCGGTGGGCGCTGCCACCTCGACACAGGCCCTGTTCAGCTGCGTGGTCTCAGGCGTTGGCGAGATCACGCCACGCGTGCGCAACACCACGTCGCGCCGTGAGCTGGGTTCGTTGAAACTTGAGGCGTTGACGCCGCAGGTGACCATCGCGGTGAACGACGGCACGCGCGGTGGCAGCTTTGTCGTTGAGTTGGATCCAGCCAAAGCCAAGCTCACCGTCGACAACTTCCTGGCCTATGTGAACAACACCTTCTATACGAACACGATCTTTCATCGTGTGATCGCCGGTTTCGTTGCACAAGGGGGCGGCTTCACCGTCGCTGAGGTGGACAAGCCAGCCATTCGCCCCGGAATCAAGAACGAGGCAAGCAACGGCCTGAGCAACTTGCGCGGCAGCATTGCAATGGCCCGAGGCGCCGACCCAGATTCGGCCACTTCGCAGTTCTATCTGAACTTGGTCGACAACTTCAGCCTCGATCCGGGCGGCGTCTCGCCAGATGGCTACGCCGTGTTTGGAAGAGTCATCAGCGGACTCAATGTTGTCGATGAAATCGGGGCGGTGCCCACACGCAGATTGGCCAGCCCGTTCGAGAACCTACCGGTCACCCAGGTTCGCATCACCACCGCACGCCAGACGCAATGAGCGTGTGCTTGTGATGTTTCCCGGGCTCGCCTTTTTCAATCTCGCCTGGCCCCTGGCCAAGCGCGACGTGCTCGCGCGCTATCGCGGCAGCGTCGTCGGTGTGCTGTGGGCGCTGCTCACGCCGCTGGTGATGGTGGCGGTGTACGCGTCGGTATTTCAAGGTGTGTTCCAGGCTCGCTGGGCGGGCGGCACCGGTGATGGGTTGGGATATGTTGCGCGCTTGTTTGCGGGCTTGATGATGTTCTCTGCAGTGTCTGAAGTCGCCACCCGCGCGACGCGCCTGGTGCAAGACAACGCCAACCTCGTCAAGCGGGTGGTGTTCCCGTTCGAGCTACTGGCCGCCGCGTTGTTGATCCAGGTGGCCGTTCACTCGCTGTTGCAAGTGGGGCTGTTGGCCGTGCTGCTGGTGGCGATGGGTGAAGGGCCACGGGTGTCGTGGTTGTGGGTGCCGCTGGCGTGGGTCTGGCTCTTGACTCTGCAGTACGCGCTGGCACTGCTGTTGGCCGCGCTTGGTTGTTATTTGCGTGACCTGCAGCATCTGGTGCCCGTGGCGATGGGCGGATTGCTGTTCTTGACGCCGGTGTTCTATCCGATGTCGGCCGCGCCCAAAGCGCTGGCGGCGCTGTTGGCGATCAACCCGCTGACGATGCCCATCGAGATGGCCCGCGCTGGATGGTTTGGTGATGCTTTCGATGGTGTTGCTGCGGCCTGTCAAATGGCGTTGTTGGTGTTGGCGTTGGTGGGTGCGCGTTGGGTGTTCCGGCGTTTGCGGCCCGGTTTCGCCGACTTGGTGTGAGTGGCGAAATGACTGAAGACGACACGGTGATTGAATTGCGCCAAGTCTCCAAGAGTTATTCGCTGGAGGCGCGCCCAGCGCGCCGTTTGTGGAATCAGTTGACGGGCCGTGTCGACGCCGGCCGGCAGCACCATGCATTGCACGACGTGAACCTGCGCATTCGGCGCGGCGAGGTGGTGGGCATCGTCGGCCGCAATGGCGCCGGCAAGTCGACGCTGTTGCAAGTGGTGTGTGGGGTTCTGCAACCCAGCAGCGGTGCGCGTGTGGTGCGCGGACGCATCGCAGCACTTTTGGAGTTAGGCGCCGGTTTCAATCCAGAGCTGACGGGGCGCGAAAACGTACGCCTCAACGGGCCGCTGCTGGGCATGGCCAGCGCACAGGTCGAAGAGCGCCTGCCCGGCATCATCGAGTTCGCTGGCATCGGCGAGTACATCGACCAACCCGTGCGCAGCTATTCCAGCGGCATGTTTATGCGGCTGGCATTTTCGATGGCCACCAGTGTCGACCCCGACATCCTGGTTATCGACGAGGCGCTGTCGGTGGGGGACGGTGCGTTCGCGCGCAAATCTTTCGAGCGCATCATGCAGCTCAAGGATCGTGGCACCACCATCCTCTTTTGTTCGCATTCGTTGTTCCAGGTCGAGTCGATGTGTGCTCGCGCGATCTGGATCGAAGCCGGTGCGGTGCGGTTTGATGGCCATGCGCACCAGGCGACGGTCGAATACTCCGAATGGCTCGAGCGCCAGGAGAACGGCCAGACCGCAGGTGGCACGGCGGCGCAGCGTTTTGACTCGATCTCGGCCAAGATCATTTCCGTCAACTTGAGCCCGCCGAGCCAAGGCAGCACTTACCGCAATCGACGTGACGACCTCGAGGTCACGGTTGAGTTCGAAAGCGACCCTAGCATTGCTCACCCGACATTGGGGGTGCTCATTCATGCTGCCGACACGCGCGTCATCTGTAGCGCTGGCAATTGGCTCGACGATGTGCCGCTACAGCGCAACGTCGACGGCGCCGGCCGCGCAACGCTGCGCTTTCCGGCGCTGCCACTGCTCAAAGGCCACTACACGCTCTCTGTGTATGTACTGTGCGATCGTTCGATCAATGTCTACTCAATGGCGGAGCACGTGGCCACTATCGACGTCGAACAAACCCACCTTGAGCAGGGCGTGGTGTCTTTGCCACATGTCTGGACGGTGAGCGCGTCGGCGTGAGTCAAGTCCCCGAGTGGTTGCTGGCGGTGTTGCCAAAAGGGCCCGTGGCCGTGTTGGGCGACGGTGCGGCGAATATCGCGCAAGGCCTGTGCGATCTCGGCTGGAGGGCAACGGCCTGCAGCGAACGAGAAGATGCCATCCGGGCACTGAACACCGTTGCTAAGTCGTTGGGCCGTGGCTCCGCATCGTTGTTGATAACAAACGAATCGAAGCGTGTTGCCGCATTGGTGCCGCGCTTGGGTTGGTCATTGGTGGCGAGTGGCGAAGCGGCCACGGTGTGGTCCAGGCACCCCGAATCACGCCGCGCAATGGGCTGGATCGGCGAGGAACACGACGTTGTGATGCGCCAGCTTTTTGAAGCCGTGTTCGGTCACGCCATGAGCGCTGCGCTATGGCAATGGAAATACGGCGACGGCCGCGGCGTTGGTTTGGGCCTTTGGATCGACGGCGAGCTAGTGGCGCACTATGGCGGCAATACGCGAGAGGTGCTGGCGTTTGGGCAAGCCGTTCGGGCGTGCCAAGTCTGTGACGTCATGGTCGCCCCCAAGGTGCGCGGCACGCTGGCCCGGCAGGGCCCGCTGGCCATCATCACCGCGAGCTTTCTGGAGCATCAAATCGGGTATGAGCAACCCCACCTGATTGGCTTTGGCTTTCCCAGTGACCGGCACTTCGGTGTAGCCGAGCACCTGGGGTTGTACCAGTCGGTCGACGAAATGATACGTTTCGAATGGCCGGCTGCGGCGGGTGCCGAGCAACTCTGCTGGCGTTGGCGCGTATCGCCGCTGGACTGGCAAGCGCTGCGCGAAGGCGGCGCCGAAAACGCCTCGGTTCGAGTGCTGTGGCAACGCATGGCTGCGGCCTTTGTGGGCCACGCCATCGGGGTGCGCAGCCCTGCCTGGCTACTGCATCGATATGTGCAGCGTCCTGGAGCACGCTACGAAGCCTGGGCCCTGCGGTCGCGCAGGCGCGGCCGGCTCGAAGGGATGGTGGTGCTTCTGCGGCATGCTGATCGGCTGGAGCTGCTCGACCTCGTGGCCGCGCCTTCGCGCTTCGGGGCGCTGGTGCGTATGGCGCAGGGCGTGGCCGCACGCGCTACTCTGCCACTCGTGGAGATGTGGATCACGGCTTCGCAGCGCGTTCTCTTTGATACCGCAGGCACTGAGCGCCCGCGCGTCGAAAGACTTGGCATCCAGGTGCCCGCCAACGCACACTCCAACGGCCCGGCACCAGCCGCGTATCGCGGGCGCTGGTTCTTGATGTCGGGCGACACCGACTTTCGCTGACTACCGGCAGGCCTTGTTATCTCCCATGAACACGACCATCGCTTCACAGCAGCTACCGGATGAGGCCGCGATCTATCCCTACTCCGCGTTGGCGGGTTTGCCCGCACGCTCCTTGCTGGTCTTTGCACCGCATCCTGACGACGAGGTGTTCGGCTGCGGCGGCACCCTTGCGCGGGCCATCGACGCACAGATGCCCGTACATGTGGTGGTGGTGAGCGGCGGTGGTGCTGGCGGTGACGTGGCCGTGCGTGAGCGCGAGACCATGGCCGCCGCCCTTGAATGGGGTTCGTCCACACACTTGCCGACTATCGATTTCTGGCGGCAGACCGATCGCGCGGTGCATGCCGACGCCGGGTTCGTTGCACGCATCGCGGCGTTGATCGAAGCCCGTGGTGCCGACATGGTGCTCGCGCCATCGCCACTGGAAGTGCACCCCGACCATCGCGTGGTTAGTCTTGCGGTGACACAAGCGTTTATGCAACTCATGCCACGTGGCCCATCGTGTCAGCTGGCGTACTATGAGGTCGGCCATCCTTTACTGCCCAATGTATTGGTTGATATCACACCGGTACTGGCACGCAAACGGCGGGCAATGGCCGCGTTTGCCTCGCAATTGACTAGCCAACGTTATGACGAACATGTGCTAGCGCTCAACCGCTATCGCTCTTACACGCTGGGCCCGCAGGTCACCCACACCGAGGCTTTCCATCTAATCGACGCCGAGACCGCAGCGCGCGGTGTGCCTGCGCTCATCGACTCGATGCACCAGCATCTGCTGCGGAGGCTGGGCTTGGCACCCATACACCCGACATGAAGGTCTTGCACGTTACCCGCGAAGTCCGTGGCGACGAGCGTTTCGGCATGGGGCGCGCAGTGCATCAGCTTGTACAAGGCCTGCGCCTGAGCGGCGTCGGGGCACTGAAGTTCAGCGCCGGCGACTTGAGTGCAACTATGTTGGACACGGCGCAGCGGCGCGCCTTGCAGTGGTCCCAACGGGCGGGGGGCGCCCAACAGCTACCGCTTTTCGAGATTCTCAGCCGTGCTTGGCACACCGGCGTCGAAGCTGCAGAGCGTATACACCTTGCGTGCAAGGACGATACGTACAGCGGGGTCACCCACGTGCACTGCCACGATGCCGTGGTCGCGCATGGCTACCTGCATCGTGCGGGTCGCCGCCGGCTGCGGTTTGGCGTTACGCAGCATGGCTACGCGACCATCTCCGAGGTTTTACACCACCACTTTATGCCTTTGCCCGAGGCGCTGCGGCGTTCGCTGGTCAGCTTGGAGGCTGGCGTCTTCGCACGTGCCGACTGGGTGGTCTTTCTCACGCAACTTGGCCGTGCCAACGTGGCGGCTGGGCTGGGTAGAGCGCCGATGCAGATGCCGCGCTGGTTTGTGGTGCCACACGCCAAGAGGCCTTGGCGTATGCCGACGCGCGATGCTGCCCGACAAACGTTGGGCGGCTGGCGGGCCGACGAACGCATCTTGCTGTGTGTGGGACAGTTCGTACCGCTCAAGCGCATGGACTGGGTGGTGCGCGCAATGCAGGGCGTGGCTACCCCTTGGCGACTTGTCATTCTGGGCGAGGGCGACGCCAGCGCGTTGTTTCGCCTGGCGCAAGAGCTGGAGGTAGCGCCGCCCACCATCACCTTCGCCGATGATCCGAGCTGGCACTTCGCCGGCGCCGATGCCTTCACCAGTGCGTCGGCCACCGAAGCCTTCCCGATGGCCCATATCGAAGCGCTGCAAGCCGGGCTGCCAGTGGCGTGCACAGCGGCAGGCGGCGTGCCCGAACTCGTCGGTAACGCGGCCCGTTTGTTGGCTAACGACGCGGCGGCATTTGCAGCGGACCTGCGCGACTTTCTCGCCGACCCCACCGAACGTGACGCATGCGCCACACGAGCGCGGCAACGTATGGCCAGCTGGCCGGACATTGAAGATGTCGCCGCGCGGCATATTGAGATTTATCGCGGCTTGCCGCAGGGGCAGCGGTCGAACTCCATCAGCGCGCCGCTGAGTCAGCTAGCTCAAGGATGATGCAGGCTGCGCATCGCGTGCAGACTTTCGATCATGCGCGCGACCACCGCTTCGGCACTCCGTCGAGTACCGCAGGCGCCTGGGGATCGCCGCTTAACCAGTCCAAGTTTTTGGCCGCACCCCCACCCCGTCACTGACGCGCAAGAACACGGTTGGTACCGCGTTCACAGCGTGGCGGCGGGCCCAAGCAGGCGCCGGCGGAGTTTCTCTGTGCGTTCGAAGAACGCTGGGTCCAAGATCAGCCCGGCGACAACCAGGTCGAATCGGCGGCCGTCGGCACCACGCAAATAGGCTTTCAGCGTCCCTTCGACTTCAAACCCGAGCTTCATCGCGGCGGTGAACGCGCCCGCGTTGTCGGTGTAGAAGTGCGCGGTCAGGCGCTCGATGCCGACGTGTTTAGCCAGAAAGCCCAGCGCCAGATGTGAAGCCTCGGGGCCCGCCCAAGGGTTGCGGTCGCCGTGCAGGCCGATCAAAAACTCTGCGCGTCGATGTTTCATCGTGATGTTGACGACGCTCACGAAGCCGAGCGTTCGGCCGCCTCGCTCGACCGTCCAGTGCAAAGCTTGCGACTCCGAAATGATCGCCGCCTGCTCACGTTGCAACACCGCGCGCAGCTCTGCATCGTCGGTGGGCAGTTGCACCGCCATGCGATTGAAGCGGCGCATGAAGTCGACGTCGGCCCAACATGTACGTGCCAGCTCGGCATCGTCAGGGCCGCGGCGTTGCAAGCGGGTGCGCAGGCCCCGCACAGGCTCCCACCAGAACGCTTCGTGCTCCCAGGCCAGACGGCGCAAGACCGCGTCGGCAGGGCGTTCGTGCACGAGTTGGGCAAGACAGGCGCGTGCAGTGGCCATATCCCCCGCATGACGCCACCGGCGCAGGCGCTCAAGGAGTGGAGTCGCGTGAGGCCTATCCGACATCTGTGTACACAAGGCCACTTTTGGCCAACCCCACCAGGTCGATGTTCTGTGCGTTCTCAAAAGAGTCGGCCGCGAACAGCGTCAGCGTACCGATGCTCATCACATTGCCAGTGAGCAGATTGATGTAGGGCTGCGCTTCCAGCGTTGTCGGCGCACGGCCGACAACGTTGGTCCACAACAAGCTGACGATGTCGACCGCCGTGTGCCGGCCCGTTTCCGCCATCGCCAGCATGGCTAGATCCACCGCGCTCATGCCAGCGTCGAGTTTGGACAGGCCAATGCCCACGAACAGCGGGTTTTGCACCGCCTTCGCGCCAAACACCGCGCCGATCAATTTGGCCACCGTACCGGCATTGCCATCTAGGTCAAGGGCGACGTGGGCATCCCGGAATTCGATGCGTTCGACCGCCAGCAGGGTGTCCATGCCGTCGGGGCCAATGATGTCGCGAACGCTGAAGCCCTGGGCGAGTGGGGTGAGGGTGTAGTGGGCACGTGCACCGGTGTAGACCGCGCTGTCGATGCCGATGCCACCATCCAGCGTGTCGTCGTTGCCGCTGCCTTGCAGCCAATCGTTGCCAGCGGCGCCGCGCAGTAGGTCATTGCCAGCGCTGCCAGCAATGACGTTGTTCAGCCCGTTGCCGGTCAGCTTCACCGGCCCTGCTCCTGTAGCGACCAGGTTCTCGACGTAACGCAGTGTCTCCAAAGAAAAATCGAACGACACGCGGATGGTGTCGGTGCCTTCATTGATCTCTTCGATGACGATGTCGCCGGGGCTATCGAGCACGTAGGTGTCGTTTCCAGGCCCGCCATACAGCCGGTCGTTGCCGGCACCGCCGTCGAGCGTGTCACCACCCTCTTCGCCAAAGATCGTTTCGTCTCGCGGACCGCCAACGATGGTGTCGGCCGCTGCGGTGCCGTTGAGCACAGGGCCGCCGGCAGAAACGCCGGCGGGCTGGGTGCTGTCACTAAACTTGAAAACCTCGATGCTGGTCAGCGTGTCGATGCCATCGCGGCCGCTGCGTTGGTCGGTCACCGTGTAGCGGCGAGACGGCTCGTCATAAGCGATGGTGTATTCGGCATAACGGCCCAGGTACACCGCCGTGTCGATGTCATCACCACCGTCCAACGTGTCGTTGCCACCACCGCCGGTCAACTCGTCATCGCCTTTGCTGCCATAAATGGCGTCGGCGCCGGGCCCACCCTTGAGCTTGTCGTTGCCGGTGAAGCCACGGATCTCTCGGCCACTCTCCGCCTCATTGGCGGGCGTGAAAAACACGACGTCATCGAACGCACTTAGCGTGCCCGTGTCGGTGGCCCGCACGCGGACCGTGAGGTCGGGCGAGCCGACAGGTGGCGTGCCGCTGAAACTGCGCGTGGCTGCATCAAAGCGTAGCCAGCTCGGCAGCGATGAACCGTCGATCATCGCTGCGCTATGGCTCAGCATCTGTGCTTCGGGGTCCGCAAACGTGTTGGCAGGCACGAGGTACTGCCCTGGCCGGGCTTCGATCCAATTCTGGTCCAACAGGGGCAACACGAGGGTCGGTGCGCGGTTGGGTGGTGGCGGGGTGAAGATCACTAGATCGTCGAAGGCACTAAGCCCCCCGCTGTCGGCGGCGCGGACCCGCACCGTGACATCGGCCGTGCCCAGCGGCGCGGTCCCGTCGAATTGCCGCTTGACGGGATCGAAGCTCAACCAGCTTGGCAAGCTGTCGCCGCTGCTCAAACTTGCGCTGTAAACGGGCGTCTGACCTTCGGGGTCGCTGAAGCTGCCAATCGGCACCAGGTATCGAGAGGCTTGGCCCTCGATCCAGCTTTGATCCACCAGTGCAACCACCAGCACCGGAGCACGGTTCAACGGTGGTGCCGTAAAGATCACCATGTCGTCCGCGTTGCTCAATCCAAATCCATCGGTGGCGCGCAGCCTCACCGTCACGTCATCAGTGCCGATGGGTGGTGTGCCACTGAAACTGCGCGTGGCCGCGTTAAAGCTGAGCCAGGACGGCAGCGCCGCGCCGCTGGCCAGCGTCGCGCTGTAGCCCAGCGCTTGGCCCTCGGGGTCGCTGAAAGTGCCGCTGGCAAAGATGTACTGGAAGGCCTGGCCTTCGACCCAGTTCTGGTCTGGCAGTGGCAGCACAAGCACGGGCGCACGGTTGGCACCACCGACAAGGTCGCGATCCTCCTGCAGCACCAGTGAATAGAAGCTGAAGCGGCTACCCTGGTTCCAGCCCGAATCTACGAAGTAAGTGCCGGTGTAGGGCGCGCGCCATGCGTAGGTAGCATCCACACCGTAGAGCGCACCGTCTGCGCTCAGCACATCGTCAGGATCGTCGGCCTCGTTGTTGGCGCTGATGGCGTTGCCCATCTGGTCGTAGATCAGCAGGTTGACTGGGTCGAAGAAGCTCGTCGTGAAGAGGTCGTACAAAGACCCTTCGTTGGCGTTGAACCGGTACAGCTTGTGCCGCGCCGCACCCGATTCGTTGCCAGTGACCTCGGCAGTGAAATCCCAACCGTTGCCATTAGGCGGTGCCGCTGAGAACACCAAGCTGCGTGCCGTCGCCATGGCGTCCGGGGTGAGATCTGGAAAGTTGTCCAGCGTTGTGTAGTTGGCCATTTGCTGCGCCACCTCCCTGAGAGCGCGCGCGCATTTCACCACGACACGGAAATACGAGGCCGCGCCTTGATGGTAGGCGAAGTGCAATCACGGCACCTATGCTTCGATACTCATGTGTCAAGACGCTGGATTAATCGCGGGGCAAGTACGAGCCAATCCGCTGGAAGATCACTGCTCGCATTGAGCGCAGCCGCAACTCGCTATGGCCGGCGACACGACCACGCTGGACAGAGTCCGGAGCTGTATCGCGGCGCTGCAGCAGTAGCGCCGGATGAGGTCGCCGCGTTCAGTGGCGTTCTGGCTCGCGCGAAGCCGCCCAGGCCAGGGCGCCCAGCATCAGCAGCGGCAGCGCAAACTTGGCGTCACGCAAGACTGCATTGAGTAGCCCGGTAAAAACAAACGCCAGCCATACCAGCAACGCTGCTTCGGCAAGGCGGCCGCGTCGCCAGATCAATTGCCCCAAGGCCAGCAAGGCTGCAATGAAAAACATCAGCCCGATGGCACCGCCTTGCGCCGCCACCAGCAGATATTCGTTGTGGGGCGTTGAGTGCGAGGCCAGCAACCCCCGCTCTTGGACCCGTTGCCGCCACAAGCCCTGCCAGCTGCCCACGCCATGGCCGAACCAGGGGTGCTCGCGCAGCATTTGTACGCTGACTTCCAGCATGCGCACGCGCATGCCGATGCTGGTGTTGATCTCGCCCTCGCTGCGGTAGTGCCGCAGCTCGTGCAAGCCCTGGTCAAACCGTGCGCGCACCGTGTCCGAGTTGTGCCAGACGGCCAGCGTCGACGCCAACACCAGCAAAAGCATGGCCGCCCGCTTCAGGCCCGAGAGCCGTACCCACACCAGCGCAAACAGCAGCAGCGGCAGCAGCAGCATGCCCGTGCGCCGATCCTGCAACACCAGCCCCATCGTGCACAGGCATGCGGCCAACAGCCACGCGACACGGCGGCGCCAGTCCTGCGGCATGCGCAGCCCTTCGACCACACCCATCGCCGCGGCAAGTGCCAGCAAGATCGAAAAGGCGATGCGCTGATTGCCACCCAATCGTTCGGGGTCCCACCAGAACGACGCCAGTGCGGCAGCGGCCGAAATGAGCACGAAGTGCCGCAAGCCCTTGCGTGCATCGGCCGGGCGCATGGTGGCGGCCAAAAGTGCCATGCAAAGCGGCAGGCTGTAGTGCCACAGATGACTGAGGATTTCGCCAGGCGTGGCGCTTGACCAAGCTGCGGACAGCGCCATCCAGGCCAGAAACGCCAGCGGCCACAGCAAGAGAGGATGGCGTGCCGCGTGGCGCAGCTCGGTTGTGCCACGTAGCTGCCATGCGGCGATCAGTCCCACACCCAAAAACAGGGCGTACTGCATGCCCAGCGGCATGTAGAGCACCCACACACATGCGAGCGTCGTCAGTGCTGGCGGGGCCGCAGGCGGGGTTGATGGCTTGGGTTGAAGGTGCAAGGCGCAGGGTCGGCAAGGCCGGTGAAGGTGGCGCCGCACACGATAATGCCTACGATGCTTGCTTCGGTGATTGTGCGCACGATGGGGCGGCCTAGCCTGCTCGATGCCCTGAGTTCGATCGCTGACCAGGGCCGCGACGACATCGATGTCATCGTGGTCGACGCGCGTGGCGACCTCGCCAAGCCAGTGACCGCGCTGCTGCCCATTCGCTGGCTGAGTCAAGGCTGCCACTTGCCTCGCAGCACGGCGGCCCAGCTGGGCTTGGCGGCCGTGCTGACGCGATGGGCCATTTTTCTCGACGACGACGACGTGCTGCTGCCTGGCCACCTCGACAAACTGATCGCCGCACTGGCCGGCGCTCCTGGCGCCGTGCTTGCCCACACAGGCGTCGAGATTGTGCGTGGGCAGAGTGGTGCCCGTACGTCAAGCGTTGTCGACGAAGCCTTTGAGCCCTGGGAGTTGCTGCTGGGTAACCGCATGCCCATCCACGCCGTGCTCTTCGACGCGACGCTTGTTCGGGCTAGCGGCATCACCTTCGACAAGAGTTTCGAGCTCTACGAGGACTGGGACTTTTGGTTGCAACTCAGCCAGCTCGGCCGCTTTGTGCATGTGCCGGGCGTCTCGGCGCGCTACCTCATTGGTGAGGCCTCGTCCGACGTGCACCGCGTCGCACATGGTGACGCCGCCTACTTCAAGCTGTGGCACAAGTGGTGGACCCTGGCGCCAAGCGCATGGTGGGCGCAAGCGCTGCACGCGGGCGAACGCCTGCCGGCCGTTCAGCGTGAACTGCGCGGCGCGTTGGCGCAGTCGGCGGACCTTTTGGGCCATTTGCAGAGCACGCGCGACACACTGGTGCAGTCGCAGCAGCAGGCGGCGCAATGGGCGGCCGATGTCACGCAGCTGCACGGCCTGTTGGGTGAGCAGGTCCGTCATGCCACACAGATGAGCACCGAGCGCCAGCAGGCTGAAGACGAGTTAGCCCGGACGCAGCTGATGCTTGCGACCGAGCAGCATGCGCTGGCCAGTACACAAGACATGTTGGCCCGCACGCAGGTTGTGCTGGCGACCACGCAAGACACGTTGGCGACCACGCACGACACGTTGGCGACGACCCACCACGCGCTGACCAGCACGCAAGGCACTTTGGCGGCGACACGCATCGAGCGCCAGCGAACGGCCGACGCGCTGCAAACCATGCTGCAGTCGAGCTCGTGGCGCATCACCCAGCCGTTGCGCGATGCGATGGACCGTCTGCGTTTGTTGCGACAGCGCCTCGGCAGCTTGCGTCGGCAATCCACCTGGCGCGCGTGGCCGCAGCGGCGAGATGGCTACGCGCGGTGGATCGCCACCGTTGAGGCGGCGGACATCGCGGCGCGCCAGAGCGTGCTCGCCGCACGCGCGCAGGGCGATGGCCCGCGGGTGTCGGTGCTGATGCCGGTCTTCAACCCAGGCTTAAGCCAGATCGACGCCGCCATCGAGTCACTGCGCGCGCAGAGCTGGCCGCATTGGGAGCTGTGTGTCGCTGACGATGCCTCCACCGCGCCCGGCGTGCGCGAACACCTGCGCGACTGGGCCGCGCGCGAGAGCCGTTTGCGTGTGGTCGAGCGTGCGAGTAACGGCCACATCAGCGCGGCGAGCAACAGCGCGCTTGAGTTGGCCAGTGGTGAGTGGGTCACGCTGCTTGACCAGGACGACGTGCTGGCACCGAACGCACTGGCCGAGCTCGCTGACGCGGCGCTTTGTAACCCACGCGTGGCCCTGATCTACAGCGACGAAGACAAGCTCGACGGCAGCGGGCGGCGCTTCGAGCCTCACTTCAAGCCGGCCTTCAGCGTCGAGCTCTTGCGCGGCCAGAACTTCATCAACCACCTGGTGGCGTACCGACGCAGCCTGATGATGGACATCGTTGGTTTCCGTGAAGGCTTCGAAGGCGCGCAGGACCATGATCTGGCGCTGCGCGCCACCGAGCGCTTGGCGCCGGCGCAGATCGTGCACATCCCGCGCGTGCTCTACCACTGGCGCGCCGGCGCTGGCAGCACCGCCGCCAGCAGCCAGGGCAAGCCCTATGCGCTGGCCGCCGCGCTGCGCGCCGTGCAAGACAGCCTGTCGCGATGCGAGCCGCTGGCCCAAGTTGAGCTGCTGCCGGCTCTGGGCTACCTGCGTGTGCGCTACCCGCTGCCGCAAGCCATGCCGGTGATCGCAAAGGCTAACGACGGAGATGAGCGCATCAACGCCAGCGCCTTGGTGCTGGTGTGCCGCGAAGGCCTGCAAGGCGAGGGCGGCTGGCTTGACGAGCTGGTGGCGCAAGTGTCACGCCCGGGTGTCGGCGTGGCGGCGGGCTGCATCACACGCGACGGCTTGCTTGTCGAAGGCGCTTTGACCATCGACGCCGATGGCCAGGCGCGTGTGGCTTACCTTGGCAGCGACCCCACACGCGGCGGCCACTTCGGGCGCCATGCGCTGACGCAGGCGGTGGAGGCTGTCACGCCGTCATGCATGTTGATGCGCCGCGAGCTCTGGCCACTGTGGCAGCGCCAGCCTGAGGCCGTGTCCTTTGGCACGGCTGTGAAACACGCCGGCTGGCGGCTGGTGTGGACACCATTCGCGCGGCTTGACGATCCGGCGCCCTAGTCCAACCCCAGCGCGGCCAGGATCACCGGCCGCTGCGTTGTCCAGCTGTAGCGGCCCCGCGCATGCGCCTGCGCGCGCTGCGCCATCTCGGGATAGCCCGCGCGCGCAGCCAGTGCTTCGCGCATGACATCCAGCCATTGGTGCGCTTGCGCCAGGTAGCCGTTGTGGCCATGGGTAATCGCCGCGCGGTAGGTGTCGGTGGGGGAGGCGATGCTGACCGTGCCAACCACCGCTGCGTCGAAATACTTCAGCTCCGACTTGCAGTTCGTGAAGACGTTGTACTGCAGCGGCATCAGGTTGTATTCCACCCGCGCGACAAGCCGCTGCAGGTTGACGTAGTCGTGGAACTCAAAGCGCTTCACGCGCGGGCCGAAGCGCTCCAAGAGCGGGCCGGGCTCGATGTAGCCCACGACCACCACGCCCAGCGAGTCGTCTTCTTCCAGCAAGGTCTGCAAGGCCGGCACGACCATCGCGAAGTCCCGGTTGTGCGAGGGTGAGCCGCTGAAGTAGCCCAGGTGGATGAGCCCGTCTTCGCCGAGCGCTGCCTCGCGTTTGGCCTCGAAGCAGCGGTCTGAAAGCGCGAGTTGCTCGCGGTTGAGGAAGTTCGGCACCACCGCCACCGGCACGCCCGCGTAGGCCGCGATGCGCTCGGCCAGGTTGGGTGTGGTGGTGATGGCGCCGTCGCACGCGCGCAGCGTGGCGCCAAGGCGCGAGGTGTAGGCAAACCAGTCGTCCCAGACGCGTGGGTCGCGCGGGTCGAGGTCTAGCGTGGTGATCAGCAGGTGCGCATAGGCGGGGTCGAAGACCAGATCGTCGGTGTCGTACAGAACACGCTTGCCACGCGCACGAAAGCTGGCGATGAGCTGTGCGACGCGGTGGTCGTAGCGCGTGCGGCAGATGACCAGCATGTCGGCGACGTCGGCCAGGCCCGAGCCTGGTGGCAGTGAGGGCAGGTCGTCGAGAAAAAACCAGCTGGCCGAGACCTCGTCGGATGCTTCGTTGAGCACCTGCGCCATGTTGTAGATGCGGTAGCGAAAGGTGCTGTTGTCGGCTAACTCGTAAAAGTAGGCCACACGCCGGCAGCCCCGATGCAGCATTCGCAGCCGCTCGCCCAGCGGCAGCAGCCACGGGTCGGCATAGTCAACCGGGCCGACCGAATCAAGCCCAAACACCGCCGGCCTTCGAGTAGCGCGCCACGACGTCACTGAAGGCGCCGGCCCAGTCGCTGTGCATGCCGCGCGCGGCATGGCGACGCTGGCGTTCGGGCTCGTTCAGCGCCAAGGCCATGGCTTGCTTGAGGGTCGCCAGCATGTCGTCGAGCGTCAGTTCAGCGCTGAGGATGTTCTCGCAGTAGGCCGCGAGCGCCGCCTTCGAGCCATAGCGATTGGTCACCGCCACGCCGCCGGCAGCGGCCAGGTCCAGCGGCGGGTAGCTCGGGTGCGGCGTGCACATCAAGCACAGACCGACGTCGATGCTGCCCAGCAGCTCGGCGTAGTCCTGCCACGGCAGCTGTTCGTGTCGAGTCGGCACGGTGCCGTCGCACAGCGTCACGGCGGGCACATGCGCGCCGACGAAGTGGAGGTCCCACAGCTTGGTGTCGATGACTCCGCGCGCCACCGCCTGGTCAATCACTTCCAGGCCGAAGTAGAAGAGGTTGCGCAGGTGGTTGGGGCGCGCGTAGAACATCAATCGGCGCTTGGATTGCGCGGGCTGCTCGTGGCGCTTGTACAAGTCGCGCGGAAACGCCGGCTCGAAGGCCACGGCCTGCTCGCGCAGATGTGCCAGGCCCGAAGTGGCGAGGTGTTCCAGCAGGCCATGCGTGTTGACGGCGACGTGCACTTGCGTGTTCAGCAGCGTGCGTGTGCAACGCAGCTGGTCGTCGCCGGCTGGATAGAACATGCGTTCGTCTTCTTGCAGCACGTAGAGCACACGCGCTGGGGCAATAGTCGCCAGCGTGCATTCGGTGGTCCACCACGAGGTGGTGATGAAGAGTTCGTCGGCATAGACGTTGACCGCCGCCTGCGGTGCCTGCACATGGGCGAAGGCAAACTCGACTTCATGTTCCAGCGCCAGGCCGTAGAGTGTCAGCACACTGTGCAGGTTAGCCTGCTGCGCCGGCTCGGTGCGCGTGATGATGCGCAGCCGCGCGACGCGCGCTTTGACCAGCAGCGCGGCCATGATCATCGCTGTGCCCACGCCGCCGAAGAGGCTGCCCTTGTTGATGCTGTCGGTGACGATGCTGATGCGCGGCAAGCCCGTGCGCGGCACCGTGAAGACCGGCAAGGCGGCGCATTGCGCAAAGCGGCCGGCGAGCATCTGCGCGGCAGGCACCGCCTGCGCGCGGCTGTTCACTGGCGCGGGTGGCGGCGCCAGCGCTAGCGAGGACATGCCGGGTGGCAGGGGGGTCGTCAGCCGCCGCTGAGCTTCACGCAGCAGGGCGCGCGAGCCAAAGGCGCGCCAGTAGCGCAGAGCGTTGCGCAGCAATCGAATCGCGCTCATGTGCAGATGTTGTAGGTCAATGAAATGGGCGGCCGCAGCGCGCCGACGCGGGCCGCACCGCCATCAAGTCGGCACGAATTCAGAGCCGGTTGATGGCCGCAGCGATCACCAGGCCGATGTTACCGAGCACTGTCTGGCGGAACACTCCCGTGCGTTTGAGCCCGGCCAGGCGCTGGAAGAAGCCGCGCGAACGGGCCTGGGAGAAGTCGTCCAGCACAAGGCGGTTCTCGGTGGTCAGTAGCGGCTCGATCTCGCGCAGCGAGGCGATGTTGAGATCGTTCCAGCGCTTGAAGCGGCCCTGCAGCAAGAGCTTGATGCGGTGCAGGCGCGCCATCCAGCCGTTGTTGGAGCCGATCAGGTTGTTCTCGTGCTGGCGGTAGCGCACGGTGGGGTAGGGGTCGTAGTGCACCTGCCCGCCGCAGCCGGTGACGACCATGTAGGCCCACCAGTCGTGGGTCACTGCCAGCACGTTTTCGCCGGCGCGCTGTAAGAGCTCGCGCGCCGCGCGGTTGAAGACCATCGTGTTGCCGCCCGCGACGTTCTGCACCAACGCGTTGCGAAACCCTGGCGCTTTGCCGAAGAGCGGCGAGTAGCCGATGTGCTGGTTGCGCGCGTCGACCAGCAGCGTGCGCGAACCGTAAAGCGCGGGGATGTCCTCGGGCACGGTCTCCAGCCAGGCCACCGCGCGCTCCAGCTTGTCGGCTTCCCAGATGTCGTCTTGGTCGGCGTAGGCGAAGTAGTCGGCGTCGATGTCGGCGCGGCAGGTCAGCGACAGGAAGTTGGCGGTCGAACCTTCGGCCGGGCCGGCGTGGATGGAAATGCGCTCGCCGCCCCAATGCGACTGGTAGTACTCCAGGATGGCATGGGTGTGGTCATCGGAGCCGTCGTCAGAGGCCCAGATTTCCCATAGCGGGTGCGACTGCGTGGCCACCGAGTTGAGCTGCTCGGCAAGGAAACGCTGGCCCTGCATGGTGCACAAAAGCACCGCCACACGCGGCACCTTGGGGTGCGGCGGGCGCAGCAAAGATTGCAGCGACACCAGCGGAATGACGCGGCGGAATTCCTCCCACGGCGCCAGCAGTTCGCGCACGGCAGAGCGCCTGCTCGGGGCGACCCGAGGTGCGTCTTCATGGCGCGGTTCGACTTCTTGTGCTTGTCCCATCACTCTCCCCAGTTTATTTCAGCCTCAAGGGTGCTCATCGCGCCGAGGTGCAAGTGTTGGATAATTGCAAACGTGATTGAAACCGAAACTGAAGCCCCACCATGTGATGGGGCGCACATGCGCTTCGCGGTTCTGCCGCTTGACGCCAAGCTCCTACGTGCCGTGGCCGACTCTGGGTACGAGACGATGACGCCGATCCAGGCCAAGGCGATACCGCTCGTCTTGGCAGGTCGCGACGTCATGGGCGCGGCGCAAACCGGCACGGGCAAAACCGCAGCGTTCTCCTTGCCACTTTTGCAGCGCATGCTCAAGCATGAAAGCGCCAGCACCTCGCCCGCGCGCCACCCGGTGCGGGCGCTGGTGCTGACACCCACGCGCGAACTGGCCGACCAGGTGGCCAACAGCATCAAGACTTACGCCAAGCACACGATGTTGCGCTCGGCGGTGGTCTTTGGCGGTGTCGACATCAAGCCGCAGACGGCGCTGCTGCGTGCGGGTGTTGAGGTCTTGATTGCCACGCCGGGCAGGCTGCTCGACCACATCGAGTTGAAGAACGCAGCCCTCCATCAAGTTGAGTACGTCGTGCTGGATGAAGCCGACCGTATGCTCGACATCGGCTTCCTGCCCGACTTGCAGCGCATCCTCTCCTACCTGCCCAAGCAGCGTCAGACGCTGCTCTTTTCGGCGACGTTTTCGCCTGAAATTCGGCGCCTGGCCAATAGCTACTTGCAAGACCCACTGACCGTGGAAGTGGCGCGCGCCAACGCCACAGCCACCAAGGTCGAGCAGCGCTTCTACAGCGTCTCAGCCGACGACAAACGCGCGGTGGTACGCCAGATCATTCGCCAGCGCGGTCTCACGCAGGCGCTGGTCTTCGTCAACTCCAAACTCGGCGCGGCGCGGCTGGCGCGTTCCTTCGAGCGTGAAGGCTTGAAGACGGCGGCGCTGCATGGCGACAAGTCGCAAGACGAGCGTTTGAAGTCGCTGGCGGCCTTCAAGCGCGGCGAGGTCGACTTGCTCGTGGCCACCGACGTGGCCGCGCGTGGCCTGGATATCGTCGACCTGCCGGCGGTCTTCAACTTCGACGTGCCCTTCAACGCCGAAGACTATGTGCACCGCATCGGCCGCACCGGCCGTGCGGGGGCGTCTGGTCTGGCCGTGACGCTGGTGACGCGCGACGACACGCGTCTGGTGGCCGACATCGAAAAGCTGATCCACCTGAAGATTGAGATCGAGCCGGTGGAGATCGACGACGAGCGCCCGCGTAGGCGGCCGCGTGAAGAGCGCGAGAGTTTCGATGCCGACGCGCAGCGCGACGCCGAAGTTGCCGCCGCGCAGGTCATCGACCGCGCCGCTGAGCGCAGCCCTGTGCGTGCGCCACGGCGGCCGAGCGCAAGCAGCGATCCGTTTTTCGACAAACCCTATGAGCCCAGCGCCAGCGATACGCCAGCCTCGGAAGGCGCCAAGGGCGAACTGGCCACGGCAGCGACCAGCCCGACGACACCGGCGCGTGGTGTCTCGCCCAACATCCGGCCGAAGAAGAAAGTCGCGTCGCTGCTCGGCGGCGGGCGCTGAACTACGTCCTAAGTCGCCAGCAGGGCAAACACCGCGGGGACGCGGTCTGACAAGGTCACCGCCTGCTGCCGCCACATTGCCACGCTGTGGCAGCGCACCCAGCCTTCAGGCAGTGTCAAACCCATGCTGACCGATAGCCGCGTTGGTGGCGCCAGGGTGGCCAACATAGCCGCGAGCAAGGCGCCGTTGCGATAGGGCGTCTCGATGATCAACTGCGTTTGCTGGGCGCGTCGCGACAAGGCTTCCAGCTCGCGCAGCCTGGTGGCGCGCGCGCTGGCGTCCTGCGGCAAGTAGCCCACGAAGGCAAAGCTCTGGCCGTTGAGGCCGCTGCCGGCCAGGGCCAGCATCAGCGAGCTCGGACCGGCCAGCGGCCAGACGCGTATGCCCAAGTCGTGTGCGGCGTGCACGAGAGCGGCGCCGGGGTCGGCCACGGCGGGCAGGCCAGCTTCTGAGAGCAGCCCGACGTCGGATCCGGCCAATGCGGGTGCGAGCAACTGCGCCCACGCTGCCGCACTCACCGTCTCGTGGCTGCCTTTGCGCGGCTTTGGAAGCTCGCGGATGTCCAGGCTTTGCAGCGGCACAGCTAACGTCGAAAGTACCGCCACACGCTTGAGGAAGGCGCGCGCGCTGCGGGCGTCTTCGACCACCCAATGCGTGATTGCGGCGGCGCT
>JANOJR010000244.1:0-8687 GCA_031418855.1 Rubrivivax sp. | reverse complement strand
TGGCGCATCGTGCTGCGCCACATCATGCCGCTGTGCCTGTCCAGTGTCATCGTACGTGTGACGTTAGACATGGCCGGCATCATCCTCACCGCCGCCGGCCTGGGCTTCCTGGGCCTGGGGGCGCAGCCACCCACACCCGAGTGGGGCGCGATGATCGCCAACGGCCGCGCGTATGTGCTGGATCAGTGGTGGGTGGCGGCAGCGCCCGGCGCGGCGATCTTCATCGTGAGCCTGGCGTTCAACTTGCTAGGCGACGGGCTGCGGGATGCGCTCGATCCGAAGGCGATGAAGTGATGGCGCCTGTGCTCACCATCGACGACTTGCGCGTGGCCTACCCAAGGCGCGAAGGCGGCTTCATTGAGGTTGTGCGCGGTGTCTCGTTCACGCTGGGCCGCGAGCGGCTGGGCATCGTGGGTGAGTCGGGCTCGGGCAAATCGCAGACCGGCCGCGCCATCATGGGGCTGACGGCGGCGGAAGGTCGTGTCAGTGCCAAAAAAATGTTATTTCATGACACCGACCTGCTGCACTGCACGGCAGCAGAGCGCCGCAAATTGCGCGGCGGGCGTATCGCCATGGTGTTGCAGGACCCCAAGTACTCGCTCAACCCGGTGCTGAGCATCGGCGCGCAAATCATCGAGACGCTGCAAACCCATCAGCGCCTGCCCCGGCGCGCGGCACGCGAGAAAGCGCTGCAAGCGCTGGCGGCCGTGCAGATCGACAACCCCGAGCGCATGTTCGGTCTGTACCCGCATGAAGTCTCGGGCGGCATGGGCCAGCGCGCCATGATCGCCATGATGCTCATCGCCGGGCCCGAATTGCTCATCGCCGACGAGCCGACCTCGGCGCTGGACGTCACCGTGCAATTGCAAGTGCTGGGCATCCTTGACCGCCTGGTGGCCGAGCGTGGCATGGGCCTCATCTTCATCAGCCATGACCTGCGCCTGGTGGCCAGCTTTTGCGACCGCGTGCTGGTGATGTACGCCGGGCGCGTGGTGGAGGCCCTTGACGCGCGCCGGCTGCACGAGGCCGAGCACCCCTACACACGCGGGCTGCTCAACTGCCTGCCGCAGCTGGGTGTGTCGCGCCACCCCTTGCCCACGCTCGACCGCCAAGAGGCTTGGTTGGCATGATCGGCTTGAGCGTTAGCAAGTTGCGCGTGGTGTTCGACGGCTTCACCGCGGTGGACGATGTTTCCTTCGACGTCGCCCCGGGTGAAAGCTTCGGCATCGTGGGCGAATCGGGCTCGGGCAAGAGCACCATCTTGCGCGCGATCTGCGGCCTGGCGCCGATGTCGGCAGGCCGGGTGCAGCTCAGCGGCTGCACACACGCGCCGGGCAGCCAGGGCTTTCGTCGCCTCGTGCAGATGGTCTTTCAAGACCCCTACGGCTCATTGCATCCACGCCAGACGGTCGACCGCATCCTGGCCGAACCCCTGGTCATTCATGGCGTGAGTGACACCGACACACGTATCGAGCGCGCGCTCGAAGAGGTCGGCCTGGGCGACGGTTTTCGCTTCCGCTTCCCGCACCAGCTCTCAGGCGGCCAGCGCCAACGCGTGGCCGTGGCGCGCGCCTTGATCCTGGAGCCGCAGGTGCTCTTGCTCGACGAGCCCACGTCGGCGCTTGACGCGTCGGTGCAGGCCGAAGTCTTGAACCTGCTCGAAGCGCTGCGCCGCAAGAACGGCCTGAGCTTTTTGATGGTCAGCCACGACCTCGCGGTCGTCACCCACCTGTGCGAGCGGCTGATGGTCATGCAGCGCGGCCGCATGGTCGAGATGGTGGCCGCCGCCGAGCTGGCCGCGCACCGCGTACAGGCCGACTACACCAAGAGCCTGATGCAAGCGTCGGCCGGGTTTCGGCGCGCGGGCGTGGCCGTCTGACCCGCCGACCCAGTGGCCGGCTGAGCGGCGACCACGACCAAAAAAAAGGGCTGCGGCATTTCTGCGGCAACCCATGGATGCTAATGGCGGAGTGGACGGGACTCGAACCCGCGACCCCCGGCGTGACAGGCCGGTATTCTAACCAACTGAACTACCACTCCGCAGCGGTGGCTGCGTTGCAGGATCACTCCCCAAGTGCAGCCCAACTTGTCCAACCGGTCTTGCGAATTGGTTGGCGTCCCCTAGGGGATTCGAACCCCTGTACCGACCGTGAAAGGGTCGTGTCCTAGGCCTCTAGACGAAGGGGACCAAGAACGATGTCTACCTGAACAACGCTTGTTTGGTGGAGGTAAGCGGGATCGAACCGCTGACCTCTTGCATGCCATGCAAGCGCTCTCCCAGCTGAGCTATACCCCCGAGGTTTCGCACTTGCCCTTAAGGACTTGTGTGATCAAGAGCGCTGTTCAAGCGAGTCCGGCAGTATAGCTGGAAATTCAGGGCCGCCGCAAACGCGCAGCCACGGTTGCGCGGGGGAAAAGGGCCAGCACCGCGTCGATCGACGGCGTGTCCTTGCGGCCGCAGACGAGCACACGAATGGCCGGCGCGAGTTGCGGCATCTTCAATGCGAAGTCGCTCAAGGTCTGCTTCAGCGCGGCGGCAATGCCGGTCTTATCCCAGGTGACGCTGGCCTCGTCGGCCAATCGATCGGCCAAGGCCAGCAAGGCGGGCTTGACGGCGTCGGTGACAAGCGCGGCCAGGTCCTCGGCCTGGGGCTGCACGGCGACGGACATCATCGCTATCCAGTCGGCAAGCTCGACCAGCGTCGTGCAGCGCTCCTTGTAGAGCGCACAGGCCGCAACGACGTCAGCGGCGTCGACATGCTGCCCACGCGTGGCCAGTTGCGCGGCAGCCAGCGCCGCCAGCCGCGTGTCGTCGGCATGCTTGATGTATTGCGCATTGACCCACAAAAGCTTAGCCGGGTCCCACATCGCGGGGCTCTTGGCCAGATGCGAGCCGTCAAACCATTGCACCATTTGCGCGCGTGTGAAGAGCTCTTCGTCGCCGTGGCTCCAACCCAGGCGCGCCAGGTAGTTGAGCATGGCTTCGGGCAGGTAGCCGGCGTCGCGATAGGCGGTGACGCTGACCGCGCCGCGGCGCTTGGAAAGCTTCAAGCCATCGTCACCCAGGATCACCGGGCAATGCCCGAACTCGGGCAGCGGTGCACCCAGCGCGCGAAAAAGGTTGATCTGCCAGGGCGTGTTGTTGACATGCTCGTCACCGCGAAAGACATGCGTGATGGCCATGTCGATGTCGTCAACGACGACGGCGAAGTTGTAGGTCGGCACGCCGTCGGGGCGCACGATGATGAGGTCGTCGATCTCGCGGTTGTTGATGTGGATCGGGCCTTTCACGAGGTCGTGCCAGGCCACGTCGCCCGCGCTCGGGTTGGCGAAGCGGATCACGGGGTTCACGCCAGCGGGCGGCGCCGGCAAGGTCTTGCCGGCGGCCGGGCGCCAGCGGCCGTCGTAATGTGTTTTCTCGCCACGATCGCGTTGCGCTTGGCGCATGGCGTCTAGCTCTTCGGGCGTGCACCAGCAGCGGTAGGCGTGGCCGCTGGCAATCAAGCGCTCGGCGGCGTCGTGATAGCGGTCAAGCCGCTGCATCTGGTAGTACGGGCCCTCGTCCCAGTCGAGCTCGAGCCAGCGCATGGCCTCGACGATTTGCGCCACCGCCTCGGGCGTGGAGCGCGCGACATCGGTGTCTTCGATGCGCAGCACAAACGTGCCGCCATGATGGCGCGCGTAGGCCCAGGAGTACAGCGCCGTCCGGGCCGTGCCCAGGTGAAGGAAGCCGGTGGGCGATGGCGCGATGCGGGTGCGAACAGGATTGTTCATGCCAGTGCACTCAGGCCGCGCGCGAGGTCACCCTTGATGTCCTCGATGTCTTCCAAACCCACCGCTACGCGGATGGTGCCCTGCGTGATACCCGCAGCAAGTCGCTGCGCTTCACTCAAGCGGCCATGCGAGGTGCTTGACGGATGGGTGATGGTCGTCTTCGTGTCGCCCAAGTTGGCCGTGATCGACAAGAACTGCGCGGCGTCAATAACGCTGAAAGCACCGGCACGCTCACCCTTGACGTTGAAGGACACCACAGCACCACCGCTGCCGGCCTGCTGCGCCATCGCCAGGGCATGCTGCGGATGCGAAGGCAGGCCTGGGTAGTACACACGCTCAACCGCAGCGTGCGCCTCCAGCCACTGCGCCAGCAGCATGGCGCGTGCGCTTTGCGCTTGCAGGCGAATCGACAGCGTCTCCATGCCCTTGAGCACGACCCAGGCGTTGAACGGCGACAGGCTCATGCCTGCGCTGCGCATCGTCGGCACCAACTTGGCGTCGATGAGGTCCTGCGGCCCGCACACCGCGCCCGCGATGACGCGGCCCTGGCCGTCGAGGTACTTGGTGCCCGAGTGGATGATGAAGTCGGCGCCGTACTTCACCGGCTGCTGCAGGGCAGGCGAACAAAAGCAGTTGTCCACCGCCAACCAAGCGCCGCCAGCGTGGGCGATGTCCGCCAAGGCGGCGATGTCACAGACCTCGGTCAATGGATTGGTCGGCGTTTCTGCAAAAAGGAGCTTGGTCGCGGGCGTCATCGCAGCGCGCCATTCGTCAACATCGGTCTGCGAGACAAAGCTCGCGCTCACGCCGAACTTCGCGAAGTCCTGGAAAAGCTTGATGGTTGAGCCGAAGACGCTGCGCGAGCACACGATGTGGTCGCCGCTCTTGAGCAAGCCCATCACCAGCAACATGATGGCCGCCATGCCGCTGGCCGTGCCAATGCAGCTGCCCGTGCCTTCCAGCGCCGCCAGCCGGCGCTCCATCATCATCACGGTGGGGTTGGAGAAGCGGCTGTAGACGAAGGCCTCTTCTTCGTTGGCAAAACGCGCTGCGGCCGTCGCGGCATCGGGGTGCACGAACGAGCTCGTGAGAAAGAGGGCTTCCGAGTTCTCACCCCAGCTTGAAGGCGGCAAGCCTTCGCGCACCGCCAAGGTGTCGAGCCGCGCGTCAGCGGGGAGCTTGACGCGCGGGATCATGCGCGCTCCTCGCGGCCTTGCAGCGCCAGGCGCGAGCGGCCGGCTTCTTCGTCCTCATCGCCCTGACTGCGGCGCTGGGTTTCGAGCACGGCGAAGTCATCGGCACTGATGTCGCCGGTGACGTAGTGGCCGTCGAAACAACTCGCCTCGAAGCCCGCGAGCTTGGGGTTGAGTGCTGCCACCACGCGCTTCATGGCGTCGACGTCCTGGTAGATCAAGGCATCGGCGCCGATGTACTGGCGGATCTCTTCGTTGCTGCGGCCGAAGGCCACCAACTCCTCGGGCGTGGGCATGTCGATGCCGTAGACATTGGGGAAGCGCACGGGTGGCGCCGCCGACGCCATATAGACCTTGCGCGCGCCGGCTTCGCGCGCCATCTGCACGATCTCTTTGCTGGTGGTGCCGCGCACGATGGAGTCGTCCACCAAGAGCACGTTGCGGCCGCGGAACTCGACGCCGATGGCGTTCAACTTCTGGCGCACGCTCTTCTTGCGCACGGCCTGGCCCGGCATGATGAAAGTGCGGCCAACGTAGCGGTTCTTCACAAAACCTTCGCGGTAAGGCTTGCCGATCTTCTGTGCTAACTGCATGGCCGAGGGGCGGCTGGATTCGGGGATGGGGATGACGACATCGATATCGCTGGGTGGCATGGTGGAAATGACACGCTGCGCCAGCGTTTCGCCAAGGTTCAGTCGTGCCTGGTAGACCGAAATGCCGTCCATCACCGAGTCGGGCCGCGCCAGGTAGACGAACTCGAACATGCACGGGTTCAGGCTCGGGTGGTCGGCGCACTGGCGTGCGTGCATGCGGCCCTCGGTGTCGATGAAGATGGCCTCGCCCGGCGCCACGTCGCGCAGCAGGCGGTGGCCCGTGCCCTCGACCGCTACCGACTCGCTGGCGACGATGAACTCACCACTGGCCGCGCCAGTGCCTTCGCCCAGCACCAGCGGGCGAATGCCGAAGGGGTCGCGAAACGCCAGCAGGCCGTAACCCGCGATCAGCGCCACCACGGCGTAAGAGCCTTTGACGCGTTTGTGCACGGCGGCCACGGCGCGGAAGACTTCATCGGGCGTGAGCGGCAAGTCGCGCGCCGCCTTGTCCAATTCATGCGCCAGGATGTTGATCAGCACCTCGGTGTCGCTGGTGGTGTTGATGTGGCGGCGGTCGATGTCGAAGAGCTCTTTTTTGAGCGCATGCGCGTTGGTCAGGTTGCCGTTGTGCACGAGCACGATGCCAAAGGGGGCATTGACGTAGAACGGCTGCGCCTCCTCTTCGCTGTAGGCGTTGCCGGCGGTGGGGTAGCGCACCTGGCCCAGGCCGACATGCCCGGGCAGCGCACGCATGTTGCGTGTGCGAAAGACGTCGCGCACCATGCCGCGCCCCTTGTGCATGGTGCACTTGGTGCCGAGCATGGTGACGATGCCGGCGGCGTCTTGCCCGCGGTGCTGCAAGAGCAGCAAGGCGTCGTAAATCAGCTGATTCACACTGCCTTGGGAGATGACTCCGACGATGCCGCACATGGGGTGGTTTGTCCTCGAACTTGAACGTTAGCGTTCGCGTTTACGTTAGATATCGAAATGTCAGGCGGGCAGCCGTTCGGCCATCGCCGTAGGCAGCAGCGGCTTGAGCCCTTGCAGCGCAATCATCAACCAGGCAGCGCCTTTGGACGCCTGCCACTCGGGCGCACGCGCCGCCGGCGTCAAGGCCACCAGCGTGGCCACCGCCAGCAGCAGCACAGCGCCACGCACAAAGCCAAAGCCGGCGCCCAGCGCGCGGTCGGGCAGTGACAGCGGCGTCGCCTGCACCAGCATGCGCACGAACTTGGCGAGCAAGGCCCAGACGATCATGACGCCAATGAAGCACAGCGCAAAAGCAGTGGCGATGTTCAAGGCCGAACCCGGCGCGCCGACCGGTAGCTGCGGGCCAAGCCAAGGCGCCAGCCACTGCGCCGCGAACCAGGCCACGACCCAGCCGGCGAGCGACATCAGCTCGAAGACAAAACCGCGCACCAGGCCCACCACCACCGAGACGGCCAGCACCACGAGCAGGGTCCAGTCAAGCCAGCTGAGTGTGGCCAGCGTGTCCATCACAGCACCAGGATGTAGGCCGGCAGGCCCGCAGCCTTGAGGCGTGCGCTGGCGCGATCGGCTTCGTCGCGGGTCTCAAAAGGGCCCACACGCACGCGTGTGCGTGCGCCCGATGCCGTCTCAATCACCTGCGTGTAGGTCTTCAGACCCAGGCGCTCGACCTTGCTGCGCGCCTCGCGCAAGGCCGTGGCTTCATTGAACGCCCCTACCTGCACGACGAAGCGGCCGGTGCCTGCGGATGCCGCGGCCGGGGGTGCTGAGGCAGCAGCTTGCGGCGTTGCTGTCGCTGCGGGCGCGGGTACCGCCACAGCAGCCACCGGGGCTGCGGGCCGCGCTGGGGTCGGCATTGGCGGCGACGTTTCGACTTTGGTCGGCGCGGCTTCAGGCGCCACCGCAGCAGGCACTTCATTGCCCGCATCGGGCGGCGGCGTCGGCTTCGTTGCTCGCGGCGCGACAGGCACCGGTTTAGGCAGCGCGGCGCTGTCTTTGCGCGCAACGTCGATCGGGATGTCCAAGGGCAGCGGCCGCGGTTTGGACTCGAAGAGCCACGGGAACAGCACCAGGCCGGCCGCCAACAACACCACCGCGCCGATGAGCCTTCGGCGCGCGCGAACCCTGGCGTCATGCACCGGCCCGACCTCGTCAGCCACGCCGACCTCGCCCGACGTGGTGGCAGCTTGGCGCTTCAGAAACGACGGCAGGGACATGGGCGCGGTTGAGGTTCGGTGGTGACCACGGTGGCCGCAATAGCCTGGCGATGGCCTGGTACTTGCGTCAAGGATCGGGTGTGTGGCGCGCGCTCTGGCGGGGCAGACCATGCTTGAGCACGCCGCCCACCGTGTAGAACGAACCGAAGACCACGATTCTATCGGCTGGGTCTGCGCTGGCCATGGCCGCAGCCAGTGCGTCGACGGGCGTGGCATGCAGGTATACGTCGACCTTGCGGCCAGGTGTGACGGCTGGCAGCAAGGCCGCCAACTCGGCCGGCTTGGCACTGCGCGGATTGGGCAGCTCGCACAGGTGCCAGGCGTCGACCAATGGCAGCAGGCGCGCCAGCAGCCCGGCGACGTCTTTGTCGCGCATGGCGCCGAAGACGGCGTGTGTACGCGGGAAGAAGCCCATGGTGTCCAGGTTCTGCGCCAGAACCGCTCCCGCCTGCGGGTTGTGCGCCACGTCGAGCACGATCGCCGGCTGGCCCGGGATGACCTGAAAGCGCCCCGGCAATTCCACCAGCGCCAGCCCCGTGCGCACGGCTTGCGCGCTCAGCGGCAGCCGTTCACGCAGCGACTCCAGTGCGGCAATGGCGCCGGCGGCATTGAGCAGCTGGTTGGCACCACGCAAACCGGGGTAGGCCATGCCGCTGTAGCGCCGGCCACGGCCACTCCAACGCCACTGCTGGCGGTCGCCGTCATGGTTGAAGTCGCGGCCCACCAACCAGAGGTCAGCGCCAATGCGCTGCGCATGCTCGACCACAGTGTGCGGCGGCACCGGGTCGCTGACGATGGCCGGCTTGCCCGCGCGCATGACCTGTGCTTTTTCCAGGCCGATCGATTCGCGGTCGGGGCCCAGGTACTCCATGTGGTCGAGATCGATGCTGGTGATGACGACGCAGTCGGCATCGAAGGCGTTC
>JANOJR010000243.1:0-3118 GCA_031418855.1 Rubrivivax sp. | reverse complement strand
CGCACGCTCCGAGATGGGCCAGGGCACGCTCACCGGCCTGGCGCAACTGGTGGCCGAAGAGCTGGAGTGCGACTGGGCCAAGGTCAGCACCGAGCAGATTTCGCCGCAGCGCAACTTCGCCAGCAAACGCGCCTGGGGCGAGATGGGCACCGGCGGCAGCCGCGGCATCCGCACCTCGCACGACTACGTGCGCCGTGGCGGTGCGGCCGCACGCATCATGCTCATGCAGGCGGCGGCCGATGAATGGAAAGTGCCCGTGGCCGAGCTGCGCGTGGCCCATGGCGTGGTGAGCCACGCCGCCAGCGGGCGCAACCTCAGCTATGGCAGGCTCGCCGGCGCGGCCGCCAAGCTGACACCGCCCGACGCCAAGGCCATCACGCTCAAAGACCCCAAGACCTGGAAGGTGGCGGGCAAAGGCGTGAAGCGCCTGGACACCGCCGACAAGCTCGACGGCAGCAAGATCTTCGCCATCGATGTGCGCGTACCTGGGCAGTTAGCCGCCGCCATCAAGGCCTGCCCAGTGTGGGGCGGCAAGCTGGTGAGTTTTGACGCGGCTGCGGTCACCGCAAGGCGCGGCGTGCGTGCGGTGGTGCGCGTGAACGACCGCACCGTGGCGGTGGTGGCCGACACCTGGTGGCGCGCCAAGACCGCGCTCGACGCGTTGCCGATCGTTTGGGACGAAGGCGAGGGCGCCACGCAAAACAGCGCCACCATTGCTGCGCGCTTGACCGAAGGCTTGACGGCGACCAACGCGTTTGCCCTGCGCAATGAGGGCGACACCTTGAAGGCCATCGCTGGCGCGGCGAAGAAGGTCGAGGCCACCTACGGCTCGCCCTTCCTGGCCCACGCCACCATGGAGCCGATGAACTGCACCGCGCGCGTCACCGCTGACAAGGCCGAATGCTGGGTGGCCACGCAAAACGCCGAGGCCGCGCACGCGGCGCTGAGCGAGTCGTCGGGCCTGCCCCTGGCGCAGTGTGAAGTGCACCGGCTGGATCTGGGCGGCGGCTTTGGCCGGCGCGGTGGTTTGCAAGACTACGTGCGCCAGGCCGTGGCCATCGCCAAGCAGTTTCCAGGCACGGCCATCCAGATGATCTGGAGCCGCGAAGAAGACCAGGCGCAGGACTTCTACCGCCCGATCTCGATGGCCAAGATGAGCGCGGGCCTGGACGCCAACGGCCAACTGGTGGGGCTTCATGTGCGCGTCTCGGGCCAGTCGATCAACGCCTTCATCGCACCGCAAACGGTGGCCGACGGCAAAGACCGGCGCCAGTTGCAAGGCTTCTGGGCCGAGCCCGACGACGCGCAACTGGGCTACACCGTGCCCAACCTGTTGATTGAGTACGCCATGCGCAACAGCCACGTGCCCGTGGGCCCCTGGCGTGGTGTCAACACCAACCAGAACGGCGTCTACATGGAGTGTTTCATCGATGAGGTGGCGCGCGCCGCCAACGTCGACGCGGTGGAGTTCCGCCGCCGCCTGATGCACAAGCACCCCAAGCACCTGGCGGTGCTGAACGCGGCGGCCGAACACGCGGGTTGGGGCAAGCCGCTGCCACCGGGCGTCTTTCGCGGCATCGCGCAGTTCATGGGCTACTTCAGCTATTCAGCGGCGGTGGCCGAGGTCTCTGTCAGCCCGCGCGGTGAGCTCAAAGTCCACCGCATGGTGCTGGCGTTGAACTGCGGCCACGCCGTCAACCCCGAGCAGATTGCGGCTCAGGTTGAAGGCTCGGTCGCCTACGGTATGTCGGCTGCGCTGTATGGCGAGATCAGCATCGACAAGGGCCGCGCGGTGGAGCTCAACTTCCACAACTACCCGATCATGAAGCTGGCCGAGATGCCCAAGGTTGAGACGGTGATCGTGCCCACGCACGACTTCTGGGGCGGTGTGGGCGAGCCCACCATCTGCGTGGTGGCGCCCTGCATGCTCAACGCCATCTATGCCGCGACCGGCAAGCCGGTGCGCACGCTGCCGCTGAAGCACTTGAAGTTGGTGTGAGCTTGCGCGCCAGCGCTGCGGTGATGCTGCAGCGCTGGATGGGCCGAAATTCTCTACGCCAGTCGCTACTGCACCGCCGCCTGCCCGCGGATTTCACCGCCCGGGAAGGTGGCACTGTGCACGTTGAAGTAGTGGTTGCCGGCCCTTAGGTCGGTGAGCTGTTGCGCGGTGAACTTGGCGCCTGCGCTGGACGTGAACAGGTTGGTCCCCGCGCGGAAGGTCACCACGTTCGCCGGCCCGTTGGCACCTGCGGCGCCGGTATGAATGTGCGAGACCGTGGCACCGACGACGTTGTGCGTTGCGTAAGCGACGATAACGTCCAAGGTGTTGGTGTCCACGATCACCGTGCCGCGCCCGCTTGCGGTCGACGTGTTCGCGGGCACTTCCTGCGCGCCGCTGAGCGTGGCGGTGGCGGCGGTGACGACGCCGCGCTGGGTGAGCTGGCCGCGAATTTCACCGCCCGGGTTGGCGGCGGTGTGCACGTTCAGGTACAGCTCACCGGCGACCAAGGCTGCGTACTGCGCTTCGGTGAGCACCGCGCCTGCGGGCACGACGGCTGAGCGGCCATCGGGCGCCAGCACCAGGCCGATGATCACCGGCCCGTTGGCTGAAGCGTTGCCGGCGGGTGCTTGATGGATGTGGTGGCCACCGTTGGTGGGCGTCAGGCCGGTGAAGGCCACGCCGCCGAAGATCTCGCGCGTGGCTGGGTTGACGACCACGCCGCCGCTGCCGCTGGCGGCGGTAGTGACGGCGGGGTTCTCGGCCGCTCCGGCCAGGTTGGCAGAGCGCACCACGGCGCCGCAGGTCACCGTCACGCTGGTCAGGTTGACGTTGGATATCGTGCCGCTGGCGTTGCCCAAGGTGCAGTTCTGCGCCGCCGACACCAGCGTGACGGTGTAGGCCGCGCCCTCGCCAATCTCACCGGCCAGGGTGAACGCGCCGGGTGCGGTCACCGTCGTTGGTGCGTTGGCATTGAGCTGCAGCACGACCGGGCCGACCGAGCCCGCGATCGTGCCGCCTTCTGTGTAGGCGGTGTCGCTGTTGCAGGCAACCATGGTGGCGAGCAGGGCCGGTGCCATCAGGCCGAGCAAGGTACGTCGAAGGTTCATGACTGTCTCC
>JANOJR010000242.1:0-2570 GCA_031418855.1 Rubrivivax sp. | reverse complement strand
CCACCGCGTCGCGGATCGTCTGCGGCAGGTCGGGCTCGCCGGCTGCGTCGGCAATGTGGACCGCGCTGCGCTGGCGGAAGGCGCGGCCGGTCGCGGTCTGCTCGACGGGCTGCGGCAGTACCGACATCATCTTCGTGATGGTCGCGCCGCGCACTGCGCGAACGTGCACCTGGCCGTCGTCGTGCACCATGCAGATGGCCACCTGGTCCGTGCTCAACAGGCGTTCACAGCTGTCCAGGATCTTGTCGAACACCGGCTGGGCATCGGACGTCGACCCGGCGATGACCTGCAGCACTTCGGAGCTGGCCGTCTGTTGCTCCAGCGCCTCTTGCGTCTCGTTGAACAAGCGCGTGTTCTCGATGGCGATGACGGCCTGGTCGGCGAACGTCCTCAGGATGTCCAGCTTGTGCTTGTCGATCGCCCCGGCCACGGCACGGTTGACGACGATCGTGCCGATCAGTACGCCGCCCCGCAGCATCGGCACCGTCGCATTGCTGCGCACGCCACGCGCGCGCATCACCGCACGCACCTCCTCTGTCATCCGCAGATCAGTTGCTGCGTCGGCAATGACGCCCGGCTCGCCCGCACGCAGGTCGTCGGCAAAGGGGTGGCTGTCCAGGCGCCTGGGATACGAGCGCTGGAGCGCGGCATTGCCGGCGTCGTCGGTCGCGTTGTGCGCGGCCAGGTGCAGCATGTCGCCTTCGAGCCGGGTGACATGGCTGGTCGTGCCGTCCACCAACCGCAGCGCGGCAGTGACGATGGCATCGAACACCGGCTGCACATCAGTAGGCGAGCTGCTGATCACGCGCAGGATGTCGGCGCTGGCGGTCTGGTGGGCCAGCGCCTCTTGCGTCTGGTTGAACAGCCGCGCGTTCTCGATGGCCACCACCGCCTGGCCAGCGAAGGTCTGCAGCAGCGCGAGTTCCTTTTCGCTGACGCTACCCAGCCGGGCCAGGGCGACCGAGATGATGCCCAGGCCGCGGCCTTCCTTGATGAGCGGAATGGTGACCAGTGAGTAGCTGAGGCCAATCAGTTGGGCGTTCCTGCGCACGCTCGCCGTGACGTTCGGGTTGCTCAGCACGTCGAACTGGACCCGAGCATGCCCCGCCTTGATGACCGCCTCGAAGTCCGAGCCGGCCAGTGGCACCGGCGGGCGATCGCGCAGGCGCTCCGCCGTTGCTTCGGCTTCGGCAGGCGACGCGAACTGCGCCTTGCCTGCCGCGCTGAACCTGGTGTGCTTCATATGCACCAGGCCGTCGTCGGCGACTAGGAAGATGTTGCTTCCCATCGCATCGTCGATCAGCTGCTCGAACTTTTCCAGAATGAGGTCGAGCACCGGGGAGGCATCGCCCACGGACCGGCTGATCACGCCCAGCACGTCGGCTGAAGCCTTCTGCCGATCCAGCGCCTCCTTCGTCTCCTTGAACAGCCGCGCGTTCTGGATCGCGATCACCGCCTGGTCGGCGAAGGTCTTGAGCAGCTTGATGTCTTTGTCGGTGAACGGCACGGGCGGCATGCGCACCACCTGCAGCGCGCCGATGCCTTCGTCTTCCCACAGCATGGGTGCCACGATCATCGAATAGTTGCCAATCATCCCGGCGGTTTCGCGCAGGCCCGCCGGCACGTCGGCGCCGTGCAGCACGTCAGGGAAGTGCAGCACGCGGCGCTTGTGGATGGCGTAGCCGTGGATCGACTCACGCACCGGCCGCGGGAACTGCGCGGCGATCTTGTCGGCCACGTCCTGCACCGCATCGCCATAGACCGCAGCGAGCCGCCCGATGGCTTCGAGGTTGTGTGCGATGTGCATCAAGCCGTCGTCGCGAATCAAGGCAATCGACACGCGGCCGCTTTCGAACAGCCGCTGGCAGCTTTGCATGATCTTGTCGAACACCGGCTGCGTGTCTTCGATGGAGCTGCTGATCACCGCGAGCACTTCCGAGGTGGCCGTTTGCTGCTCCAGCGCTTCCTTGGTGTCGTTGAACATCTGCGCGTTCTGGATCGCGATCACCGCCTGGCCGGCGAAAGACTCGACCAGCGCGATCTCGCGGTCCGTGAACCGGGCCCACTGGCGCTCAGCGAACAAGCGCACGATGAAGAACGCGCCGACTGCGCGGCCCTGCGAGACCATCGGTGCGACCACGACGGCGTAGTTGCCGATCACGTCGACCAGGCGGCGAACGGCCCTGGGCACGTCAGCGCCGTTCAGCGCGTCCGGGTAGTGCATGACCCGGCGCAGTTGCAAGGCCTCGCCGACGATCGTCCGTTCGACGCGCTGCGGGACGTAGTTCTCGGCGACCTTCAGTCCCCCGGTTCCGCGCACGGCCCCGATATGCGTCAGGCCCTCGTCGTCCACCATCAGCACGCTCAGGTCGGAGCAGGCGATCACGCGCTTGCAGCTGTCGAGGATCTTGTCGAACACCGGCTGGGTGTCGGCCACCGAGCTGCTGATGACTTGCAGCACTTCGGCGGTGGCGGTCTGCGCCGCCCGGGCAGCCGCCACATCGTCGGCAGACGCCTGGGCCCCGCGCGCCACGGCGGCGAGCTCTGCACGGTGTGCCAGCGCCACCGCC
>JANOJR010000241.1:0-3128 GCA_031418855.1 Rubrivivax sp. | reverse complement strand
GCTGGTGGTGCTGGACGAAGCCGACCGGCTGCTCGACCTGGGTTTCACGGACGAGATCACCCGCGTGCTGGCGCTGCTGCCGCGCCCGCGCCAGACGCTGCTCTTTTCGGCCACCATGCCCGAGGACGTGATGGCGCTGGCCGGGCGCGTATTGGGCGCTGACGCGTTTCATGTCGATACCGTGGAGGGTGATGTCGGCGCTGAAGGTGTTGGCGACGCACAGCTCAGCACCATCACCCAGCGCGCCATCACCGTCGACACCGCGCAGCGCACGCCGCTCTTGCGCCACCTGATGCGCAGCGAAGGCTGGCGCCGCGCGCTGGTGTTCGTGGCCACGCAGTACGCCAGCGAGCATGTCGCCGACAAGCTGCGCCAGGCTGGCCTGTCGGCGGCGGCCTTGCACGGGCAGCTCAGCCAGGGCCGGCGCAGCCAGGCACTGGCCGACTTTCACCAAGGCCGCCTGGCCGTGCTGGTGGCCACCGACCTGGCCGCGCGCGGCATCGACGTGATCGAGCTCGAAGCGGTGGTCAACTTTGAGCTGCCGCGTTCGGCGGTGGACTACACCCACCGCATCGGCCGCACCGGCCGCGCGGGTGCGGCGGGTGTGGCCGTGAGCTTCATCTGTGCCGATGCGCCGGGCAGTGAGGCGCACTTTCGTTTGATTGAGAAGCGCGAAGGCCAGCGTGTACCCCGCGAGCAGATCGCCGGCTTCGAGCCCGCAGCTGTCAGCACGCCTGCCGTGTTAGCCGACGGCACCGGCGGCATCAAAGGCCGGCGCAAGAGCAAGAAAGACAAGCTGCGCGAAGCGGCGGCGCGTGCGCTGCGCTGAGCGTCTATGCCGCGATGCGCTGCGGCAGTTTCATGTCCACCACGATGTCCGACCACGGCACGTTCACGCGCCCGTCGTCGCCGCGCTCGACGGCCATCCACTCGATCAACTGCTGCACATCGGTGTGGACATTTTTGTAGTTGCGCCCGAGTTCGCGCGCCAGCTCCGCCACGGTCAGCGGGCCGCTGGCGCGCAAGGCGGCGATGAGCTCCCAACGCTTGGGCGTGAAGGCGGCGAGCATCTGGCCGACCTGCTCGAAGCTCACGCCGAAATAGGGCTGCGCCTCTTTCCCTGCGGCAAGGGCCTTCATCGCGGCGGCGGCACGGCGGGCGCTGGCCTGTAGCGTCTCACCCACCTTCACATTCAGTACCCGGCTGCCGGTGTTCATGCTGATTTCTCCACGTCGCGCAGGAAGTCGCGCATCAGGGTGTCGATGTCCACAAAGCGGTAACTCAGCTCGCGCCCGCTGATGTGCTTGTGATCGCCCTTGCCGCGTTCGTTGTCGTAGCCCACCAGACGCCTCCCGTCACGCACGAAGACCAGGCGGTACGTGAACCGATGGGTTGAAGCAAGCACAGGAAGCGGGACCTTCCAGACCACCATTTCGACGACACCACCGCGATAGACATTGCGCGACCTCAGGACAAGTTCGGCTTCGGGCATGAAGGCATCTTGCCACGCCAGTATGGTGTGTCAAGCCATATTGTTTCCAAGCCACCGCAACAACTGCGCGACGCACCCAAGCTGCTCACCGCCATCCGGCGCGGCGATGACGTTTGACACTGGTCATCCCGTGCGTCGAGAAACTTGACAGCGTCAGGTCACGGCCCGGCCCGGCCCGGCCCGGCCCGGCCCGACACATGGATGAATTCATTGGAGAAAGTTCCGCCAGGGCACTTGGGAAACCACGCTCTTTGCCCGCGATATCAGCGGCAACGCCGTGGCCTTGAACAGCGCCAGCGCGGCGTTCTTCTGGGACGCCACGATGAACGTCACCTGGCTGGACAATATGAACCAGCAAAACAGCACGATGGATTGGGCCAGCGCCATGGCCTGGGCGGACGCGCTGACCACGGGCGGCTTCACCGACTGGCGCCTGCCCACCATCATCGACAGCGGTGCCCCAGGTTGTGACTTCAGTTTGGCCGGCGGCACCGACTGCGGCTACAACGTGCAGACGCAGGTCGGCAGTGCCTACAGCGAGTGGGCGCATCTGTACGACGTGACCTTGGGGAATTTGGCGTACTGCCCACCTGGAGACGCCACTTGTGCCGGTGGTCCCCAAATAGGTTGGGGCCTGACCAACACCGCCTACGGTGCCCGAGCCGCAAACCCTGGTCTTGGCGCTGATGGCCTTGGCGGGCCTGGGTGTGGCCTCTCGCCGTCGTCGCGCAGCCTGACGCCTCGGCGCTTCGCACCGTTTGGTGCAGGTCGTGGGCTTCGGCCCCGAGGCTGTCAGCGTGTCTTCCGTGTTAGCGGACGCCACAGCTTGCATCAATAACTAGCCCCAAGCCCGACCAGCGCTCGCTGCAGGTCCGCCAACGTGGTCGCGCGTACGCCGTGCGCCAGTGGGAATGATTCGTTGCCCGAGTGAACGACAAAGCGCTGCGTAGCCTTGAGGTCGGCCGCAGCGATGTGCAGGCCGCGACTGGCGGCGGGCGCGCTGCTGCGCTTGACCTCGATCGCCCAGCGCTGGCGCTTGGGCAGTTCGAGCACGAGGTCGATCTCGGCGCCTGCCGAGCTGCGGTAGAAATAGGCCTGCGTGGCCGACGGCGCGACAGTGAGCAGGTTCTCGATGACCCAGCCCTCCCAACTGCCGCCCGCCACCGGGTGCCCGATCACGTCGTCGAAGCTGGCCAGGCCGAGCAGCGCATGCGCGATGCCGCTGTCGCGCACGTAGACCTTGGGCGTACGCACCAGGCGCTTGCCTTCATTGGCGGCCCAGGGGCGAAGCCGGCGCACGAGCATCAGGTCGCACAGCAAGTCGAGATAGCGTGCCACGGTCTGGCCGCTGACCGCGAGCGAGGCCGCGAGTTTGGACGCGTTCACGAGCTGGCCCTGTTCGTGGGCCAGCATGGTCCACAGCCGGCGCAGCGTCTCGGCGGGGATCCGCGGGCCCAGCAGGGGGATGTCGCGCTCCAAGTAGGTGGCGATGAACTGCTGGCGCCAGCGCAGGCTGGCTTCGTCATTGGCGGCATCGAAGGCGTCGGGGAAGCCGCCGCGCAGCCACAGCCGCTGCGCCTCACTCGCGGGCACCTCGATCGTCGCCAGCGGCTGCAGCTCGAGGTACGCGATGCGG
>JANOJR010000240.1:0-7404 GCA_031418855.1 Rubrivivax sp. | reverse complement strand
GGTGCGGGCGCGCGCCAGGTAGTCAAGGCTGCGGCTACACGTCTCCAGCTTGCGCGCAAGCAACGCGCTGCAAGTCAGTGGAGACATCGATGAACCGTCACCTTCTCAACTTGGCACTCGCCGCAAGTCTGGTCGCCGTTGGCGTGCCGGCCCAGGCCGCCGGTTTCGGCGCGATCTACTTCGACGCCGAGGGCGGCGCGCAGCCCACCTTGGGGTGGTCCTGGCGGCACACGTCGAGCTACGCCGCCCAGCAGCGGGCCGCGTGGGAATGCGCGCGACGTGCAGGCCGCCCCTGCACGCATGGCAGCACCTATGCCGGTCAATGCGCTGCCTTCGTACACGGCTATGCGAGCGGCGCGCATCGCTACAACATCTTCCAGAGCGCGTTCTCTGGGCCCGCACAAGCACAGGGTCTGGCGGCGTGCCAAGGCATAGGGTACAGCCAGTGCCGCGTGGTGGGCACGGCCTGCGCGCACTGAGAACAAGGGCCGGTGGGGTACGCGCCACCGCCCTTGTCGATAGCGCTTGTTTGCCCTCGTAGCAAGTTGCCATCGATGGCCCAGGACTTGGCCATTTGGCAAGGGGCGACGGCCTATATCGCGGTGGACGCTGTGCATGCGCCGCAGACGCAAAGCCGAGGCCGCTCAGGCCGGTGCGGGCGCGGGCATCGGTTGGACCCGAGGTCCGACGGCCCGCCAGCGCTTCGGCCGACGGTACACACCCACAATGCCGTCATGTTCGACCCCAACCAGATCGTCATACCGCCGTCGTTCGTGGCGCTCTTCGTGCCGCCCGGGCGCAGCAAGCCCACGGCCGCGCGCGACGAGATCGCGGCGCGCTACGAGTTTTGTGAGGACTTGGCGTCGATGCTCACCGAGCACGCGAGCGCAAAACTGTGGGAGCTGGGCATCACCGAGGCCGATGTGCTGGAGCGCATGCATCGCGGCTTGGTCAGTGGCGAGTTGGTGTTAGCTGGTAATGAAGCGCAGTGGGTCATCTGCCGCCTGGCTGAGCTGCTCGGCTGGGATGCTGGGGACTTTGCCGGCTTCACATCACAAGGCGCTTGACGGGCGCTTGATACGCTTGATGCATTCGCGGCCAGGCGCCACGCCCTGGAACGAGTGCCCACGCGTCCATGGCACCATCGCGCCTCCACGGAGAGGCCCCATGAAACGTCGAACCCTTTTGCAAGCCGCACCCGCACTTTTGCTGGCGCCTGCCGCGCGGCTTCACGCCCAAACCTTCCCCAACAAGGCGATCCGCTACATCTGCCCGGTGGCGGCGGGCGGCGGCAACGACATGATTGCCCGCGTGGTGACCGAGCGCTGGGGCAGGGTGCTGGGGCAGAACTTCATCGTCGAGAACATCAGCGGCGGCGGTGGCGTGATCGCCTGCCAAACGACAGCACGCGCCGCGCCTGACGGCTATACCTTGCTGCAAGGCTACGTGGCCACCCATGGCACGACGCCGGCCACACGCACGGTGCCTTACGACGCCATCAAAGACTTCACGCCCATCGGCATGATCGGCGGCACGCCCAATGTGCTGGTGGTCAACAGCGCGCTGCCGGTGAAGACGCTGGCCGAGTTTGTGGACTACGTGAAAAAGAACCCGGGCCGCGTCAACTACGGCTCGGCCGGGCCGGGCTCCTTGACGCACCTGACGATGGAGCTCTTCAAGCAAGAGATCGGCGGCTTCATGCTGCACATCCCCTACCGCGGCATTGCGCCGGCATTCACCGATTTGTTGGGCGCTCAGACGCAGGCCATGTTCCCGGGGCTGGCGGCGGCGCTTCAGCACATTCGCTCCGGCCGCGTGCGTGCGCTGGCCGTCACCGGGCTTGTGCGCAGCCCGCAGATCAAAGACGTGCCCACGCTGGACGCCTCGGGCTTCAAGGGGTTCGATGCCATGCAGTGGTACGGCTCGGTCGGGCCCGCAGGCATGGCGCCTGCCGTGGTGGCGCGGCTCAACGAGACGCAGGTGGCGGTGCTGAAGGACCCCGAGCTGAAAGAAAAGCTCGCGGTGGAAGCGGTGGAGCCGATGCCGATGACGCCGGATCAGTTCGGCCAGTTCATCCGCAACGACATCCAGCGCTGGACCAAGCTGGCCAAAGCCAAAAACATCAGGCTCGACGAATGAGTGCGGCTGCTTCTGCCACGGCTTCTGCCACGGCGCCTGCCCAGGTGCCACTTCGCATCGGCGTGCTCGATGGCGACGACATCGGCCTGGAAATCGTGCCCGCTGCCGTGGCGGTGGCCAAGGCTGCGGCGCAAGTGCACGGCTTGGCGATCGAGTGGCTGCCACTACCCATAGGCCGGCGCGCACTCGACAGCCATGGCCACACCTTGCCGGCGAGCACGCTGGAAGCCTTGCAGACGCTGGACGGCCGGATCCTCGGGCCCATCGGCCACCGCGCCTATCCCAAAGGCCCGAACGCCATCAACCCGCACCCGATCCTGCGCAAGCAATTCAATCTCTTCGCTAACGTTCGACCGACACGGTCTTACCCCGGCATCGGCTGCCTGCATGACAACGTTGACCTCGTCATCGTGCGTGAGAACAACGAAGGCTTCCAGCCCGACCGCAACATGCTGCTGGGCTCGGGTGAGTTCCGCCCCACCGATGAGATAACACTCTCGGTACGCGTCATCACGCGCACCGGCAGCCGGCGTGTGGCGCGCGCGGCTTTCGAGCTGGCACGCCAGCGGCGCAAACACTTGACCTATGTGCACAAGGACACCGTCTTCAAGCTCGGCTGCGGCATGTTTGTCGAAGAATGCCAACGCTTGGCACCTGAATATCCCGACGTGCGCGTCGACGACGTCATCGTCGACACCATGGCCATGCGCCTGGTGCGCGACCCGCAAAGCTTCGACGTCGTCGTCACCACCAATATGTTTGGCGACATCCTCTCGGATGAAGCCGCCGGGCTGGTGGGTGGCCTGGGCATGGCGCCGGGGCTGTGCATCGGCAACAGTGACATCGCCATGGCGCAGGCCACGCATGGCTCGGCGCCTGACATCGCCGGGCGCGGCATCGCCAACCCCTACGCCATGATCGAGAGCACACGCATGCTGCTGGCCTGGCTCGGCCACAGCCGCCAGCGGCCGGCGGCGTTGGCGGCGGCGACGGCGATGTCACAAGCGATGGACAAGGTGCTGGCGGACCCGGCGGCACGCACCGGCGACATCCGCGGCAACGGCAACACGGCAGCGATGACGGCGGCACTGGTCAGGCAGCTGGAGCGCGCTCCGACGCCACCGGCAGCCTGATCTCGAACGCACGGCGGTCAGGGGCTTGCCTGGGCGACCGCCGCCCCGGCATGCCGGCGCCCGCTGAGCAAGCGCGCGGCCAGCACGGCAGCGGCCAACAGCAAGGCCGCTGCGGCCCAAGCCATGCTGGCGCCGGCCGGGAAGCCAAAGCGCTGCGCCAGCGGCTCGATACCTAACACCAATGCTGAGCTGACACCCAAACCGACGAGCAGCCAGCCCAGCGCGCGGTTGCCTTGCGTGCTGAGGCGCACCGAGCGGCCGCCCAGGAAGACCAGCAAGAGTGCCAAGTTGGCGACCACGAGCGAGCCGAGCGCAGCCAGTCGCAGCCACGGCTCGCCCCAGCCGAGCTGCTGGCCCAGCAGCTGGACCGCGGCGACCACGAGTGCGGCCAGCGCGCCAGCCCCCAGCGCACGCGCCGCACCACGCAGCGAGACCAGCCGCACGTTGGCCGCCCTGGGCGGGCGCGTCATGGCCGTGGCCGCCTCGGGCGCGGCTTCAAACACAAGTGAGCAGGCGGGGTCGATGATGAGTTCAAGAAACACCACATGCAGCGGCAGCAAGAGCACCGGGCCGCCAAAGAGCACCGGCAGCAGCGAGACCACGACGATGGGCACGTGCACGGCCAGCAGGTAGTTCACCGAATGCTGCAAGTTGACAAAGATGCGCCGGCCCAGGCGCACGGCGTGCACCAGGGCGGTAAAGCTGTCGTCCAGCAACACCAGCGCGGCCGCTTCGCGCGCCACGTCGGTGCCGCGTCGACCCATGGCGACGCCGATGTCGGCCGCACGCAGGGCGATGGCGTCGTTCACGCCGTCGCCCGTCATCGCCACCACGTGGCCTTGGGCTTGCAACGCGCGCACGATGCGCAGCTTGTGCTGCGGCGACACGCGCGCGAAGACCGAGACCTCGCGTGTGAGGCCGGCGAGTGCGGCGTCGTCAAGCAGTTCAAGCTCGGCGCCACTGACCACACGTGTCGTATCAAGCCCAGCCTCGCGCGCAATGGCGGCGGCGGTGGCACCGGCGTCGCCAGTGATCATCACGACGCGGATACCGGCCTGACGGCATGTGGCGATGGCCGCCGGCACGTCCTTGCGCAGTGGGTCGGCAAAGCCCAGCAGGCCGGCCCATTCCAGGCGCGGCAGCGCGGCACCTGGCGCGAGCGAGGTGCCGCGCGCGTAGGCCACGGCCAGCACGCGCAGGCCAAGGCCGGCCAGGCGCTGCACCTCGCGGTCGATGCGCGTGAGCTCGGCGGCGTCAAGCGCACAGCGCGGCAGCAGCGCCTCGGGCGCGCCTTTCACGGCCACCAGGCCGGCCTGCCCTTGGTGGCCCGACCAGCTTTGCACGACATACGGCCGCGCCGGCGCCACCCCCATGCGCTGGAGCATCTGGCCCCGGCGCTGGAGCGTGCCGCCCGAGCGCTGGTGCAGGCCCAGGATGGCGCGGTCCATGGGTTCCAGGCCGTCACTGGCGCTGGCGTGGGCGGCGATGTCGAGCAGCGCGGCAAAGCGCGCGTCGGCCGCGTCGTCGGCACCGAGCATGGCGCTGGCCTCGGGCGTAGCCAGCGCCAAGAGCGCCATGCGGTTGTGCGTCAAGGTGCCGGTTTTGTCGACGCACAAGACGCTGGTGGTGCCCAGCGCTTCGATGGCCTGAGGCTGGCGCGTCAGCACCTGGTGTTGCGACAGCCGCCAGGCGCCCAGCGCCATCATCACCGTCCAGACCACGGCAAATTCTTCGGGCACGATGGCCATGGCTAAGGTCAAACCGACGAGCACACCTTCGCTCCACGAACCCTGGCGCAGCGCGTACGCGGCAGCGGCCACCAGGCAGATGAGCATGGCCGCCACGGCGATGCGCCACACCAGCTGTGTGAGCTCTGCCTGCACGCGGCTGGGTGGCGTGCTCAGGCCAGAGAGCGTGCTGCCGATGCGGCCCAGCGTGGTGTGCGCGCCGGTAGCGCTGACGATGGCCTCGCCGTCACCGTCCACCACCAGCGTGCCGGCGTAGAGCATGTGTTGCGGCTCGTGCGTGGCCGCGCTGTGTGTCGTGCCGTGAGCGGCGGCCTGCTTGCGCACGGGCATCGATTCGCCGCTGAGCAGCGACTCGTCGATGGCCAGCGAATGCGCCACGGTGAGCTGCGCGTCACAAGCCAGGCGGTCGCCCTCAGCCACCAGCAGCACGTCACCCCGCACCAGGCCGTGGCTTGCGATGTGCAGCACGCGGCCCCCGCGGCGCACACGCGAGCGCGGGCTGGCCAGCTCTTTCAAGGTCTCCAGCACACGCTCGGTGCGAAAGTCTTGGTAGATGGCGATGAGTGCCACCACGAGCACCGAGCCCAGCAGCATCAAGGCGTCGGCCAGGCTGCCCACCAGCGCGTAGACCGCAGCCGCCGCCAGCAGCAGCAAGAACATCGGCTGCGCGAGTGCCGCCAGCGCGATCACGCGCAGCGTGCGCGGCTTGCCACGCGGCAGACGGTTGGGGCCATCACGCGCCAGGCGCTCTGCGGCCTGGGCGTCGCTCAGGCCTGTCTCAGGTGGTTCAAAAGGGGGCGCCACGATGGCGCATGGTCAGCGCTGGCCGCGCGTGGGGTTTTGACGCTGGTCAAGGGCGCCGGGCTCGCCGGCGCGGTGTGCAGCTCTTAGAGCGCGCGCCGGCGCACGTTCAGCGCGCCGCCGTAGAAGACGTTGAAGGGGTGCAGCTCGTAGGTGAAGGTACGGTGTTGCATCGCAGGGTCTTGTTGCATCAAGGCGTGCGCCTCTTGCACGGTGGCCGCCTGCAGGACCACCAGACCTTTGTCGGCGTAGCGCGCACCCATCACCAAGCTGCCCTGGTCGCGCAGCGTCTTCAGGTTGGCCGAATGCTCGCGAAAGTAGGCTTGCTCTTGCGCTGTCTTGGTGCTGTCCCAGGCCGGGCCGGTTTTGATCTCGACGGCGAAGAGCGGCATCACGGCTTCGGCGGTGGACAAGGCGGGTGCAGACGACGCCGCGGGTGCCTGTGCCAGTGCGGGAAGGGGCAGCAGGCTTGCCAGCGCCAACAGGGTGGCAGTGCGTCGGCGTGAGCTCCAGGCCAGGTGCTTCATCGTGGTACTCCAGTGGGCGGTGCGGCGGTGGTGGCGCGGTCGGGCTGCAGCGGCCGGCGCAGGCTCATGGCGCGGCGTGTGGCTTGCATCGCGGCGGCAGCGAAGGCTTCGCGCTGCGCCGTGCTCAGCGTGGGCAGCTCGTCGCGCACGCCGTGGCGCGCCAGCGTCTGCGCCAGCGCGCCGGCCAGCGTCTCGGTGCGCTGCGCCACCACGTCACTGCGGTTGCTGGCATCCGCATTGGGCAGCACCGCCACGGCGACAAAGCTCGCGCCGCTGGAGGTCAGGCCGTGGTAGTCGCCAAGGAAAAGCGTGCCGTTGCGTGAGGTCGGCGCGTTGCCCAGATCAAAGCCGCGCTGCAGCGCCGTCTCGCTCCATGTCACACCGTCGCTAGACGTCAGCAGCCACAGGTCCGCCAGCAGGCTGGCGGTGCTGGTGGTGTTGCTGCGCAGGTCGTAGTGCAAGAGGCCGATGCGGCCGTCGCCGCGCACATGCAGCGTGGGCGTGAAGGCGGCCACGCTGGCGTCGCGGTTCACGGCCACGGGCGCACTCCAGCTGCGCCCACCGTCGCTGGAGCGCGACAGCGCAATCGCGTCGCGCTGCCCGCCCGAAAAGCGCGCGTCCTGCCAGGCCAGCCAGAGCACACCGCCCGGGCCGGCCGCGACGGTGGGCACGATGGCGCCGTCGCGCACCGTGGCCGTGCCGTCGGGGTCGCGTGTACCCACGCTTTGCATGGCCGCCACGGTGATGGGCGCGCCCCAGCTCACGCCCTTGTCGAGCGAGCGCATGACGCGCAGCGTGGGCGAGCTGCCGTTGTCGATCTGCACGAGGATGTTCACGAGCACACCACGCTCGGGTCCGTCGCCCAGCACCACGATGCGGTTGCCGATGGTCTGGCTGGCGCCCGCCGGCGCCAATGGCGTGTAGATCGTGCGCGTGGGCTCCCAGCTCAGGCCGGCGTCGGCCGAGCGCGCGAAGAGCGTGGGGCCGTTGTCGTTGACGTCCAGACGGTCCCACACGGCGTAGACATAACGCGCATCCGTAGGGTCGGCAGTGAGT
>JANOJR010000239.1:0-25047 GCA_031418855.1 Rubrivivax sp. | reverse complement strand
CCCCCCCCCCCCCCCCCCCCCCCCCCCCCCCCCCCCCCCCCCCCCCCCCCCCCCCCCCCCCCCGTTCGAGGGCTAATGACGAAGCGGTCGAGCTCGTCGGCCACCAGTCGATACCCGGCCTCGTTGTAGTGCGCCTTGATTCCCATCGGGAACAGCTCGTCGCCGCGATGCTGGCGCTTGAGCATGGGCTCCATGTCGATGACCGGCATGCCCAGACTCTTGACGCCTTCCAGCACGGCCGGCGTTTGCCGCGCGGCTTGCGACACCGGCGCTCCGACCAGCCGCGCATATTCTGGGAGGCAGACGAACACGAGCTCACCGCCACGCTGGCGGACGTCGGCTTGCGCTCGTGCGACCACCTCGAGGAGCTGCTCTCGCAATCGGTCAGGCAGCGGCTTCGCGTCGGCAGCGTTGGCTGACGGCAGTATGCTGCGCCCGGATCGCACCCGCCACAGCGCCTCGCGCATTGCAGGAAGGATCACGGCGCGGCCCTGCAGTCGTTCATCCATACGTCTCTCGACGAAACTGCGGACGATCGCGTTGATCTCCGCCTGCCTGCCGGCGAGTCGCTGGTCGTAGGCGGCGTCGAGATACCGCGCGAGGATCGGTTCGGCGATGTCGCGCTGCAGGTCGACCAGGTCGTTGCCCTCGAAGTAGAGCCAGAAGACGAGCGAACCTACTTCTGCCGGTATGTACTCGCGGATCGCCGCGAGTTCTAACAAGGGCCCGTTGCCGCCGACGCCGAGGTTGACGACCTCCGGATGCCGCTTTCGCAGTTGGTCTGCGATGCCCGCGCCGGCAGGCATGCAGTCACCCTGCGTGAACGAGTCGCCGACGAGAAAGATGTGCGGGCGCTGCCCGAGGGGCCAGGTCCCTGGCGGATTGTTGAACCCCGCTTCGTCGGTGGTGAATGTCGAGTAGTAGCCGGCTTCGTTGCAGCCGACGACGTTGGCGTTCGCAACGCCGCCCAGCGGGATGATGCGCTGCTCGCCCAGTGCAACGGCATGCTCGAGATAGGTGTTTGCCGGAACCGCCGGGAACCAGTTCGGATCGTTCCTGCGGTGGGCCATGATGACGTCGAGGCGGTCGCGTGCGTCGTAGGCGATGCCGAGCTGCCGTGCCTTCCAGTACGCCGGCTCGCGCATCAGCCAGCCGAGCCCGGCGTCCGCCGCGAGCAAGGACAAGACGAGCGAGACGATCAGCAGCGCAGCGTTCTTCCACATGCCAACAGGACTCTGTCGAAAAGCAGCTAGTCGAGATCGAACTTCGTCTCGTAGCGCTGCTTCAGCGTGGCGTCCTGGTCTTCCTTGCGCAGGAAGCAGTTGCCCACGGCGAGCGCCTCGATCTCGGTGCCCATGAAGCAGCGGAAGGCGTCCTCGGGGGTGCAGACGATGGGCTCACCGCGAACGTTGAAGCTGGTGTTCACCACCACCGGCACGCCGGTGAGTTCCTTAAAGCGGCCGATCACCGCGTGGTAGCGCGGGTTGGTCTCGCGATGCACGGTCTGGATGCGTGCCGAGTAGTCGACATGCGTCGCCGCCGGGATCGACGATCGTGGCACGTTGAGCTTGTCGATGCCGAACAGCGCCTGCTGCTCGGGCGTCATCGCGATGCGGTGGCGCTCGAGCACGTCGGCCACGAGCAACATGTACGGGCTGTCGCCGTCAAGATCGAACCACTCGGCGACGTCCTCGCGCAGCACCGCCGGCGCGAAAGGCCGGAACGACTCACGGTACTTGACCTTCAGGTTGAGCATCTTCTGCATCGCCGGCGAACGTGCGTCACCGAGGATCGAGCGCCCACCGAGCGCGCGCGGCCCGAACTCCATGCGGCCCTGGTGCCAGCCGAGCGCCTTGCCGTCGGCCAGCGCCTGCGCGCAGCGCTCGACGATGGTCGCATCGTCGACGGTCTCGAAGCGCGCACCGACCGAGCGCAAGCGCTGCTCGATGTCGGGCTGCGTGTACGACGGGCCGAGATAGGCCCCCTGCATGCCGTCCAGCGCGCCGTTGAGATAGCGCGGCTGGCCCTTGTACATGTGCGCAGCGACAAGCGCGGCTCCGACGGCGCCACCAGCATCGCCCGCGGCGGGCTGCATCCACAGCCTCTCGAAGCTGCCCTGCTTGAGCAGCTTGCCGTTGGCTACGCAGTTCAGCGCCACGCCGCCGGCCAGGCACAGGTTCTTCTGCCCGCTCTCGGCGGCGATCGACTTGCCAAGTTTGAGCACCACTTCCTCGGTGATCGCCTGCACCGACGCGGCCAGGTCCATCTCGCGTGGGCCCAGGCGATCCTCGGGCTTGCGCGGCGGGCCACCGAAGAGCGCGTCGAAGCGCGCGTTGGTCATCGTCAGGCCGGTGCAGTAGTCGAAGTAGTCCAGGTTGAGCCTGAAGCTGCCATCGTCCTTGATGTCGATCAGATGGTCCTTGATCGTCTTCACGAAGCGCGGCTCGCCATAGGGCGCCAGGCCCATCACCTTGTACTCGCCGGAGTTGACCTTGAAGCCGGTGTAGTAGGTAAAGGCGGAGTACAGCAGCCCGAGCGAGTGCGGGAAGTGGATCTCGCGAACCACCTGCAGCTTGTGGCCCTGGCCCACCGCCAGCGACGTGGTGGTCCACTCGCCCACGCCGTCCATCGTCAGCACGGCGGCTGACTCGAACGGCGACGGGAAGAACGCACTGGCCGCGTGGCTCAGGTGGTGCTCGGAAAAGAGCAGCTTGCTGCGCCAGTCGACACCGCTCGCCACCGCCGCCAGCTCCTTCAGCAGCAGGTCTTTCTGGAACAGCTTCTCCTTCAGCCACAGCGGCAGCGCCTGCCTGAACGACGTGAAACCGCGCGGCGCAAACGCGAGGTAGGTCTCGAGCAGGCGTTCGAACTTCAGGAACGGCTTGTCGTAGAAGGCGACGTGGTCGAGATCGGCCGCGCGCAGCCCGCCGAGTTCCAGGCAGGCGCGGATCGCGTGGTGCGGGAAGCCGGAATCGTGCTTCTTGCGTGTGAAGCGCTCTTCCTGCGCGGCGGCCACGACGCGGCCGTCGACCACCAGCGCCGCCGCGGCGTCGTGGTAGTACGCCGAGATGCCGAGGATGCGCATGGGCTAGAACAAGGTGTAGATGAAAGGCGCGATCGCCGACCCCTGGGCCAGGATCATCAAGCCGCCGAGCACCAGCATGACGATGATGATCGGAAGCATCCACAGCTTCTTGCGCACACGCAGGAAGCGCCACAACTCGGCGATGAAGGACATCTCGTTTTCTCTCAGAACTGATCAGGAAGACTCTTGGGATCGGGGCCGGGCGGCGACCGCTCGATCCAGTACGTTCGCGACGCCGGCTCGAAGCGGCGGCGCATCGCGTCGCGACCGATGATGCGCATGACAGCGGCCACAGGGGTGAAGATGCCGTAGAAGATCGCGCCGAGCACGATCGGGCTGACGATGCGGTGCAGCAGCTCGGCCAGGCGCATCCACTGCCGGTTGAGCGGGTGCAGCAGCGCTGGCCTGGCCAGCGTGACGGCCAAGGTCAGCAGCGCCAGGCCCGCTGGCCAAGCTGCCCAAGCCCAGGCACGCCACCAGCCCAGCGCCGCGAGCAGCGAGAACACGACGACGAAAGTGAAGCCGAACGATCGATCGCTTGGCAGTGGCGGCGGTGAATTCATGTCTTGGTTGATCGACGCGACGGGTGCAAGTCGGTGCACTTGACGCGTCCCTCGGCAGCGGGAGCGGAAGCGATGACGATGCCATAGGGCGCGAAGCGCGTCGATGGGCACGCCGCAAACAACTCGTGGCGAAAGTCATGCGCGATGCAGACTTGTCTATCCTGCGACGGGCTGCGCAACGGCGGCGCGAATAGCATATCTCTGCTCAGCACCTCTGCCCGACACGCAGCGGTCGCACCACTTCACGATCCACGTCCCGAGTCCTGAATCCCTCATGTGCGGCATCACCGGCCTCTTCGACACCCGCGGGCAAGCCCCCGTGAGCCACGCCGTGCTCAAGCGCATGAACGATGCGCAGTACCACCGTGGCCCCGACGAAGGCAGCCTGCACATTGAGCCGGGGCTGGGTTTTGGCCATCGACGCCTCTCCATCATTGACATCGCCACCGGCCAGCAGCCGCTCTTCAACGAAGACGGCTCCGTCGTGGTGATCTTCAACGGCGAGATCTACAACTACCAGGAGCTCATCCCCGAGTTGCAAGCCGCCGGCCACAGGTTTCGCACCAAGAGCGACACCGAAGTCATCGTGCATGCCTGGGAGCAGTGGGGCGAGGCCTGCGTCGAGCGCTTTCGCGGCATGTTCGCCTTCGCGCTGTGGGACCGCAATCGCCAACAGCTCTTCATGGCGCGCGACCGCATGGGCGTCAAGCCGTTTTTCTACGCACTGCTCGATGACGGCACGCTGCTCTTTGGCAGCGAGCTGAAGTCGCTGCTGGCGTATGACGACGGCAAGGGCGGCGGCTTGAAGCGCGACATCGACCCGCTGGCCGTCGAAGAGTATTTCGCGCTGGGTTACGTCGCCGAGCCGCGATGCATCTTTCGCCAGGCGCGCAAGCTGCCGCCGGCGCACACGCTGCTCATCACGCGTGGCCAACCCGCGGGCGAGCCCAAAGAGTTCTGGGACGTGCACTTCACGCTGGGCAACCCGAGCAAGCTGGAAGACGCTTGTGCTGAACTTCAACAGCGGCTCAAAGAGTCCGTCAAGTTGCGCCTGATCTCTGAAGTGCCGCTCGGTGCGTTCCTCTCCGGCGGTGTCGATTCCAGCGCCGTGGTGGCGACGATGGCGGGCATCTCGGCTGAGCCCGTGCACACCTGCTCCATCGCTTTCGACGACCCCCAGTTCAACGAGAGTGCCTTCGCCCAGATCGTGGCCGACCGCTACCAGACCGACCATCGCGTCGAGACCGTCAAGAGCGACGACTTCGACCTCATCGACACCTTGGCGCTGCTCTACGACGAGCCCTACGCTGACAGCTCGGCCATCCCCACCTACCGCGTGTGCCAACTGGCGCGCAAGCACGTCACCGTCGCGCTTTCGGGTGACGGTGGTGACGAGACCTTCGGCGGCTACCGCCGCTACCGCATGCACCTGATGGAAGAGCGCATGCGCGCCGCACTGCCGGCCGCACTGCGCCAGCCGGTCTTTGGCTTCCTCGGCCGCGTCTACCCTAAGGCCGACTGGGCGCCGCGTGTGTTTCGCGCCAAGACCACCTTCGAGGGCATGGCGCGCAGCGCGGTGCAGGCCTACTTCCATTCGGTGTCGATCCTGCGTGGCCCCATGCGCGACGCGCTCTTCAACGCCAAGCTCAAGAGCGAGCTGGCAGGCTACGGCGCGCACGAAGTCTTCGACTTTCACGCTGCGCGCGCCGAGACCGACGACCCACTGGCCTTGATCCAGTACCTCGACATGAAGACCTATCTGGTCGGCGACATCAATACCAAGGTCGACCGCGCCAGCATGGCGCATTCACTCGAAGTGCGCGAACCGCTGATGGACCACAAGCTCGTTGAGTGGCTGGCCACGCTGCCCAGCTCGATGAAGGTGCGCGGCCAGGAAGGCAAGTTCCTGCTGAAGAAGGCGATGGAGCCGCTGCTACCGAGTGAAGTGCTGTACCGCCCGAAGATGGGCTTCAGCGTGCCGCTGGCGCGCTGGTTCCGCGGGCCGCTCAAACAGCGCGTGCGCGACGCCGTGCTGGGTGAGCGGCTGGCCAGCACCGGCTGGTTCAACCGCGCGTACCTGCAACACCTGGTCGACGCGCATCAGAGCGGTGCCAGCGACTACAGCTCGCCGCTGTGGACGTTGATGATGTTCGAGGCTTTCTTGCGCAAGGTGGTGGATGCGCCCGAGTCGCCATCGGCGCCAGTGCAAGATCGGGCTCACGCGCCCGCCATGGCGTAAGTCCGAGCCAAGACCAGGAGTCAATGATGCAAGTGCAACGCCAGATCATCGATGTTCATGACACACAAGTGTTGCTGGAGCTGCCGCAGTCGTTTGTTAACCATCGCGTGGAGGTCATCGCCATCACGATGGACGAGGAGCCGGTAGCGGTGCCGACGATTCGGAAACCAAGTCCCGCTTTGGCGGGCAAAGGCCAAACGCTGGGCGACCTGGTTTCGCCCATCGTCGATCCAGAGGATTGGGCCGAGGCACCATGATCGTTCTGGATACGCACGATTTGTGTTGTTGGATCAACGTTGACGAAGGCTGGCTGTCCGCCGCTCAAGCCGAAGCGATGCTCCCTCCCCCTGCAAGGGGGAGGGCTGGGGTGGGGGTGAGAAAGTGGCCATCCCGCACTCAACCCCCATCCCAACCTTCCCCCTGCCAGGGGGAAGGCGCAAGCCACTGGCGTACCCATCCGCTGCGACCGCCAGTCGTCAACGTTGGCCTGGGATGCCCGCAGTTGATGCCATTGGCACTGACGCCTGCGATCGCGCTCGTCGGCCGCCCGCTGGCGTGACGCGTAACACAGTGTCTACGGTCGGACCCATGCGCATCCTCCACGTCCTGGACCACTCGATCCCTCTGCACAGCGGGTACACCTTTCGCACGCTTGCGCTCTTGCGCGAACAGCGCCGCCTGGGCTGGCAGACCTTCCACGTCACCAGCCCCAAACACCTGGGTGCCGCAGCACCTGAAGAATCGGTGGATGGTTGGGACTTTCATCGCACGCCCGCTGCCGCAAGCACGAGCAGCATCCCCGGGCTGAACGAATGGGCGCTGATGCGCCAGCTTGAACGCCGCCTCACCGAAGTCGCGCAAAAGGTCAAGCCCAACATCCTGCACGCGCACTCGCCCGTGCTCAACGCCATGCCAGCACTTCGTGTTGGCAAGCGCCTGGGCATCCCGGTGGTCTATGAGGTGCGTGCCTTCTGGGAAGACGCGGCGGTGGACCATGGCAGCACGAGCGAGGGCAGCTTGCGCTACCGCCTGACGCGCCAGCTTGAGACGCATGCGCTGCACCGCGCGCAGCATGTCTTCACCATCTGCGAAGGCCTACGCGCAGACATCGTTGGGCGTGGCATCACGGCGCACAAGGTGACGGTGATTCCGAACGCGGTCGACACCGCCGCGTTCGAGCCTGGCGGTATAGCCGATGCTGCGCTGAAGCACAGACTCGGCCTCGATGGTGCGACGGTGGTGGGCTTCATCGGCAGCTTCTACGCCTACGAAGGCCTCGACCTGCTGCTCGATGCCTTGCCGGCGCTGCTGAAGTCACGCCCCGAATTGCGCGTCTTGCTGGTGGGCGGCGGCCCGCAAGAAGCGGCGCTCAAAGCCCAGGCGCAGCGCCTGGGTGTGGCCGGCCAGGTGGTCTTCACCGGCCGCGTGCCACACGCTCAGGTGCAACGTTATTACGACCTGATCGATGTGCTGGCCTACCCGCGACATTCGATGCGCTTGACCGAGCTCGTCACGCCCTTGAAGCCACTGGAAGCGATGGCGCAGGGGCGGCTGCTGGTGGCCAGTGATGTCGGCGGGCACCGCGAATTGATCCGCCATGGTGAAACCGGTTACCTGTTTAAGGCAGGTAGCACCCAGGCGTTTGTCGACGCCGTTGATGAGCTGCTTGGTCGCAAGGAGAGCTGGGCCGAGATGCGTCGCTCTGGACGCGAGTTCGTTGAGCGCAACCGCAATTGGGCTACATCGGTCCTAAGCTATCAACGCGTCTTTGAGCACCTTGCATCGGGCGCGGCGTGATGACAACCATGCGCGGTCTACGTTTGACCCTTGTCGGGCCCTTGCCGCCACCTGCGGGGGGCATGGCCAACCAGACCCACCAGTTGGCGGAGCTGCTCGGCGACGCAGGCGCCGAGGTGCGCGTGGTGCAGTCCAACGCGCCCTATTGGCCTGCCTGGGTTTCCAGGATTCCAGTGGTTCGGGCCGTATTCAGGCTCGTACCCTACCTGGTGCGGCTGTGGCTGGCTTGTGGCCGCAGCCAGCTGGTGCATGTGATGGCCAACTCTGGATGGTCGTGGCACCTATTTGCCGCGCCAGCGATCCGCATTGCGAGCTGGCGTGGCGTGCCGGTAGTGGTGAACTACCGCGGTGGCGAAGCCGCCACCTTCCTGCAGCAGTCGATCCGACGCGTGCGGCCGGCGCTGGCACTTGCGGCCGTGATCGCGGTGCCGTCAGGGTTCCTGCGCAAAGTCTTCGGCGACCATGGCATCGCCACCGAAGTCGTGCCCAACGTGGTCGATCTCGACCGCTTTCGCCCGCTGGCTGGGCGCCGCGCCGCGACTGCGCACCTTGTCGTGACGCGCAACCTCGAGGCCATTTACGACAACGCCACGGCCATCCGCGCGCTGGAGCGGGTGCGCCGAACTCGGCACGAAGCCAGGCTGACCATCGCCGGGACCGGCCCAGAAGAACAGGCGTTGCGAGCATTGGCGCATGAACTCGGGGTTGCTGACGTCGTTCACTTCGCAGGGCGGATGGACCGCGACGCTGTGGCCGCGCTCTACCGCGATGCTGACATCGCGCTGAACCCCAGCACGGTCGACAACGCACCAAACTCCGTGCTCGAGGCACTGGCTAGCGCTATTCCCGTGGTCAGCACCGATGTCGGTGGTGTGCCTTACCTCCTGGAAAATGGCAAAACCGCGCTGCTGGTGCGCCCGCGCGACCCCGAAGCAATGGCGGATGCTGTGTTGCATCTGCTGAACCATCCCACAGAGGCAACCCGGATCAGCGCCGCAGGACTGGCCAGCGTCGGCCAGTACACGTGGTCTCAAGTCTGCCCGGTGCTCACGGACGTCTATGCGCGGGCGATGCTTTTACCTGCTTCGCGCCGCGCGACCACGCTATGACGCACACGGCGGTCAAAGGCGCGAGTGTTTGGCGCCCCATCCACGAGTGCCGATGCGATGTGAGCGCGGACTTGCCGCACAAATGCCATGCGTGACCTTCTTGTTGCCTCCATCCTGTTCGCGTCCTTGCCCTTCGTCCTGAAGCGGCCGTTTCTTGGCATTCTGATGCTCGCCGGCCTGGGCTATCTGAATCCGCACCGGCTGTGCTACGGCTTCATCTACAGCTTCCCCGTGGTTCAGCTCATGGTCGTCTTCACGCTGGTGGGCATGCTGATGTCCAAGGAAGCCAAGCGCATGATCTGGAGCCGTGAAATCGCGCTGCTTGCGATTTTCGTGGCTTGGATGGGCATCACGACGACGCAAGCCTTTTACGGCGCCTTAGCGTTTGACCAGTACATCAAGGTGATCAAGATCCAGATCCTGACGGTGATGACGCTGCTGATGCTGACGACACCACAGCGCGTGCACTTCTTCATCTGGGTGGTGGTGATGTCGCTGTCGTTCTACGGGGTCAAAGGTGGGATCTTCACGATCTTGAACGGCGGCGCGTACAGGGTGCAAGGCCCCACCGGAACCTTCATTGATGGCAACAACGAACTCGCGCTGGCCCTGGTGATGACGATTCCGCTGATCCGCTATCTGCAACTGACCGAGACGCGCAAGAAGGTCAAGACCTTTCTCGTGGTGGTCATGGTGCTGACCATCATCGCTGCGTTTGGCAGCCAGTCTCGCGGCGCCCTGGTGGCGTTGATCGTGACGGGCGCGATTTTCTGGATGAAGAGCCGCAACAAGATCCCGACGGCCATTTACATAGGTGTCGCTGCGGGCATCGCGCTCAGCATCATGCCGCCCGAGTGGTTCGCGCGCATGAGCACCATCCAGACGCACGAGCAGGACCTGTCGGCGATTGGCCGCACCAACGCTTGGTGGACCGCCTTCAACATCGCCAACAGCCGGATCGTGGGCGGCGGGTTCGAAACCTGGGGTTGGGCCGTGTTCCAGATGTACGCCCCTGACCCAGACAATGTGCGCGATGTCCACAGCGTGTACTTTGAAATCTTGGGCGAGCATGGCTGGATCGGGCTGGCCATGTTCCTGACCTTGCTCGGCATGACCTGGCGAACCGGAAGTGCCGTGATCCGATTCGGCAAGCAGAACCCCGACGCCCTGTGGGCGCGTGACCTCGCGTCGATGATTCAGGTGAGCATGGTGGGCTACCTGTCGGCTGGCGCCTTTCTGGGCTTGGCCTACTTCGATTACATCTACCACCTGATCGCCGTGATGGTGGTGCTGCACGCGCTCGTCGTGGTGCCAGGCAGGGTCCTGGCTCCCAAGGGCAGCCAGGAGTTGCCTGCACCCGGGTCCTGGTCGTTCACGATGGCCTTTCGCCGACTCTGAGCACCAGGGTTGATGCATTCAGAGACGAAGCATTCGGCTGTGAATGCACCCGCGCGAACGCCAAGGGCTTGGGCAGCACATGCGGTCTACCGCTTGCAGGAGCGTGTGGTTGCGCGTCCGACCTTCAGCTACCTCGGTGCTCTCGAGTCGAGCCAGTGGCTCGACCGCACCAGCATGGAGCAGCTGCAACTCGAGAAACTGCAGGCCTTGTTGCACCTCGCCCATGCACATTGCCCATGGCATCGCGATCGCATCGATGCTGCGGGGTTGAGCCACGGCGATTTGTCCGGACTGCAGGACTTGCGTCGACTGCCGACCATGTCCAAGCAGGACGCCGCCGCGAACCGCGACTCGATCGTCTGGACCGAGGTCCCCGGTGGCGCGCATCGCTACAACACAGGGGGCTCCAGCGGCCAGCCCCTGATCTTCCACTTCGGCCGCTGGCGCCAGGCCTCCGACGCGGCGGGGCGCATGCGGGCGCGCCGCTGGTGGGGCGTTGAGCCGGGCGATCCCGAGGTCTACCTCTGGGGCGCGCCCGTCGAGCTGAACAAGACCGACTGGGTGAAGACGGTACGTGACCGGCTCATCAACCAACTCGTCCTCAATGCCTTCGCGATGTCGCCACAGCGCATGGATGTTTATCTCGATGCCTTGCAGGCTTTCGCGCCGCGCTGTCTCTACGGCTATGCCAGTTCGCTGGCGCTGCTGGCCGCGCATGCGCGTGAGCGTGGACGCCGCCTGCGGCTGCCACATTTGCGTGCCGTTTGCGCCACCGGTGAACCTCTCTTCGACCACCAGCGCGCGTTGATCGGCGAGGTCTTCGGGGCGCCCGTGGCCAACGAATTCGGCAGCCGTGACATGGGTTTCACAGCGCATGAGACGCCGCAGGGGCAGCTGCTGCTGATGAGCGAAAGCATCCTGCTCGAAGTGCTCGACGCACAGGGCCTTCCGGTTGCGCCGGGTCAGCTCGGCGAAGCCGTGATGACGGGGCTGTGCTCGGACGCGCAGCCTTTCATCCGCTACCGCACGGGCGACATGGTGCGCCTGAGCGACGAACCCGAACGCGCCGGGCGCGGCCTGCATGTGATCGCCGAAGTCGTCGGCCGCCGCACCGATTTCCTCGTGCACGCCGACGGCACGATCATGCATGCACTGGCGGGCATCTATGTTCTGCGCGCCATCGAGGGCGTGGCTGAGTTCAAGCTCATCCAGCATGCGCGACACGACATGGAGGTGCTGGTCGTACCTGGGCCACGCTGGCAGGTACAGAGTGCGCAGGCCATTCAGAGCGGTCTGCAGCAACGTCTGGGCCACGAGCTGCGCGTCACCTTGCGCCTGGTACAAGACATCCCGCCGGAGGCTTCCGGCAAACACCGCTACGTGGTCAGCCATGTCCCGCTTGACGGCGAGTTGGCGCGTGCCGCAGCGGCCCCTTGATCGACCCACCCACCTCATGAACCTGATCGACATCGCTCGTCTACCGCTGCGCTACAAGCCGTGGCGCCCGCGACACATGGAACTGGTGTGGAACAGCCTGCGCGGCCTTGCCAGCGAGGCCCGAAGTCACGCGCTGCATCTCGCGGGCGCCATCGACTGGCTGTGCCGGGCGCAGGACGTGCGCGACGGCCACCCTGACGCGGGTGGCGTCTCGGCAGGCTGGAGTTTCGAGGACGGCTGGCTGCCCAGCTACCCCGAGACCACCGGCTACATCATCGAGACCATGATCGCGGCGGCGCAGGTCCTGCAGCGGCCCGAGCTGGTGGCGCGAGCGCATCGAATGATCGACTGGGAGCTGTCGATCCAGTTGCCCGACGGCGCCTTCCCCGGACACTTCGGTGAACCGGGCAGCCGCCCCGTGATTTTCAACACCGGGCAGATCATGCACGGCATGGTGGCCGGCCACACCCAGCTGCAGCGCCCCGAGTGCCTGGCCTCCGCGGTGCGCGCCGGACACTGGTTGGCCGACCAGCAAGACGCCGACGGCTGCTGGCGCAAGCACGAGCACCACAACACGCCCCATGTCTACAACACGCGTGCGAGCTGGCCGCTGCTGGCAACCGGCCTGATTGCCGGCGAGCAGCGGCTGATCGAAGCCGCGCGGCGCAATCTGGACTGGGCGCTCACGCAGCAGACGGCCAGCGGCTGGTTTGCCACCAACGCCTTCGTGCCGGGGCGCAGCCCGTTCACACACACCATCGCCTACGCGCTGCGCGGCTTGCTCGAGTCCGGCGTGTTGCTGGGCGAGCCGCGCTACCTTGATGCCGCGCTAAGGGCCGGCCGCGGCATGGCCGCCGTGCAACGTGCAGACGGCTGGCTGGCAGGCACCTACAAGGACGGCTGGATCCCTGATGCCGGTTACGCCTGCTTGACGGGCGTGGCGCAGATGAGCCTGAACTGGACCCGGCTGGCGCAGGCCACTGGCGCGGAAGAATTGCGCCCTCATGCCCGCTCTGCGCTGGCGTTTCTGAAAACGACGCAACGGCTCGACCACGCCGATCCGGCCGTGCGTGGTGGTATCGCCGGTTCTGCGCCGATCTGGGGTGACTACTCGCGTTTCGAGTACCCCAACTGGGCCGCCAAGTTCTTCGCTGATGCATTGATGATGGACATGAGCGACATCGCCGTGCCACCGGTGCCCAAGATCGCCGCCGGGGTCTTGCGGTGACCGAGCCCGCCGCAGCACTGCGGGTGCTCGTGCTGTGCGGGCGCAGCCCGCGGCACTTGTACGTAGCCAACGCCCTTTGCCGCGCGGCTGAGGTCGTGGGCATCGTGCAGGAGACCGGTTCGGCCCTGACATGGAAGAAGCTGGCCAAGACGCTGCGACCGGACAATCTGTGGCGCAAGGCCTGGCGCTGGCTGCGCGACCGTCGGCGCTACATCGGCCATGGTGAGGCGCGGTTTTTCTTCGGTGAGCAGCCCGCCCGGCTGGACCATCCGGAGCTCGTTCGCGAGGCGCCGCACATCAACCACCCCGAAGTCCTGGCGCTGTCCAGACAACTCAAGCCAGACCTGATCGCCGTGTTTGGAACCTCGTTGATCCGCGGCGAGCTGCTCGAACAGGGACGGCTCGGCATGGCCAACCTGCACGGCGGCCTGTCCCCCGAGTACCGCGGTGCCGATTGCACGTTCTGGGCGCTCTACAACGGCGAGCCGCAGAAGGTCGGCTGCACCTTGCACTGGATCGACGCCGGCATCGATACCGGCGGCCTGATCGCCCACGTCAGCCCGAAAGTGCTGCCCGACGACGACGAACTGCGCCTCTTCTGGCGTGCCGTGCAAACCAGCGCCGATGCCTACGCTGAACTCTTACGCAGGCTGGCCGCAGGTGAGCGCTTCGGGCAGAGGCAATCGCACAAGGGCCGGCTGTACCAGGTCAAGCAGCGCGGGCTGCGCCAGGAGCGCGAGGTCCAGCGCCGTTTGAGCCGTGGTCTGCTCCAAGGCCTGGCCCTTGACGTGCGTGTCACGTGGTATCCGGCTGCGCCCGGGGCGGCGCCTTTGGCGGCCGCGCCGCCCGACTCACCGACCCAACGGACTTGAACGTCGGGAGCGGAAGGTGACACCGATTGGCATGTTTTGGACGCTGCTACTGGCCTGGTCGGTGGCTTGCGCAGTCGTCGTCCTGGTCTATCGGCGCACCTTGGCCGGCATCTGGCGTGAGCCGGTGTTCAGGCACCCGGTGTTGGCCATCGACAGCGACGATTGGGGCGCCGGGCCGCTGGCGCAGGCGCCGGCCCTGCGCCACATCGCCGACGTGCTGGTACGCCATCGCGACCGCTCGGGCCGCACGCCAGTGTTCAACCTTGCCTTGGTGCTGGCGATTCCCGACGGCGCTGCGATCGGCCGTTGTGGTGCGTATGTGCGGCGTGCGCTTGACGACCCCATGCTGCAGCCCGTGCTGAATGCCTTGCGTGAGGGCCGCGAGCGTGGCGTCTTCTCGCTGCAGCTCCATGGCCTGGAGCATTACTGGCCGCCGACCTTGATGGCCAGCCCTGAGTCGGCCGTGAAATCGTGGCTGATGCAGGCCGAACCGCAGGCCACCGAAGGGCTGCCCTCGCACCTGCAGAGTCGCTGGGTCGACGCGACCGCACTGCCGACCCGGCCTTTGGATCGTGCGGCGGTTCGCGACGCAGCGAACGAAGAAGTCGCGGCCTTCCTGCAAATCTGCGGCGTCGCGCCGCAGGTGGTAGTCCCTCCGACCTTTGTCTGGACCCGTGATGTTGAGCAGGCTTGGGAAGCGCTGGGTATCGAGTGCGTGGTCACGCCGGGGTGGCGCTACACCCGCCGCGGCGGCGATGGCTTACCCGGCGGCGACGAGGGGCCGTTCGTCAACGGCGACAGAGCTGGCCGCCTCACCTACCTGGTACGCACCGACTACTTCGAGCCCCGGCGCGGACGCGGCGCGGCGCATGCCCTGCAGGTGCTTGCCGACGCAAGCGCAGCCGGCCGCCCCTGCCTGCTGGAAAACCATCGCGACAACTTCATCGGTGACGAAGACGCACGCCAGCACAGTCTGTCCGAGCTCGACGCCTTGGTTCGCGAAGCCTTGGCGCGCCATCGCGGGCTGTGTTTTCTTTCGACAGCGGAAATCTGCCGCATCGTTCGGCAGCGCGATGCGCTGTGGCTCGTCACGTCGATGACTCGGCGACTGCCGGTGCTGTGGACACGCGTGCGCTCTCAGCGCCGACTGTGCAAGCTGCTGTCCATGCTGGCGCTGGCGCTGGCGCTGATCGGCATGGTGATGTGGGTCGTTCTCGGCTCTTGACGCTGCCGCCCCATCGATGATCAGCTCCCGCTGACCACACGCTGCAGCAGCTCCACGCGCCGATCCGGCGTGAACCCAGCGATGATGCGTCGGCGTGCCGCCTCACCGATGGCCAGCCGCTCCTTGTCATCAAGCAGCAGGCGCGCGAGGCCGGCTTCGACGGCTTGCACGTCGGTCCCGTCGACGCGTAGTCCGTTGATGCCGTCTTCCACCGCCGACCCGGTGCCACCTGCGCGCCCGGCGATGGCCGGTTTGGCGCAGGCGTTCGCTTCAAGGTAGACGATGCCGAAGCCCTCGGTGTCGCCGTCGATGTCGCGGTTGGGCATCGCAAAGACGTCGCAGGCGTTGTACCAGCGCGGCAGATCCTTGGGGTCGATGTGTCCGAGCAGGTGCAGGCGATCGTGAACGCCGAGCTGTCGCGCCGTATCCTGCAGATAGTCCCAGTCGTCGCCGATGCCGACGACGGCGTAGTGGACGTCGACGCCGCGCGCCACCAGCCCCGGCAGTGCGCGCACCACGTTGTCGAAACCCTTGCGCCGCTGCAGCCGACCGACCGACAGCACCAGGCGTTGCCCCTCGCGCAGGCCGATCGATGCCAGCAGGTCGGCGTAGGGCAAGCCGGGTCGGAACCGTTGTGCGTCGACGGTCGGATAGGCCATGACGATGCGCTCGGGCGCAACGCCGATCAGCGTGACCAGCGTGTCGCGCGTGAAGTCGCTGTTGGCCAGCACCACGTCGGCATGGCGCAGCGCAAAGCACATGGTCGCGAACTTGCGGCCCCGGCCCCAGCCCGTGAGTTCCTCGCCGTGGGCGTAAATCACGACGTGGCAGCCGCGCAAACGGCCGACGAACCAGGCCACGAGCCCCTCGGGTAGCGCACGGCCGGCCAGCACGGCGGTGAATCGTTTCGTCATGACCAGACCCAGCGAGCGCGACAAGAGTCTGGCGTACATCAGCAAGGATTCGGGCCGCAGCCAGGGGTTGCGCCTCAGCACCAGCCTATGTATGGAGTTCGGATGCCCGGTGTCGAATTCGGCATCCCCGGGGACTGAGGCTGTGACGATGTGCACCGACTTGCCGCCCAGTCGACGGCAATCGTCCTCGAACATCACCGCCGTGCCACCTTTGGTGGGCAGATAGAGCTCGGTGATCATGAGCAGCCGCCCGGTGGCACTCTTCTCGCCGGCGAGCAGTTGGCCGTACAAGGACTCGTAGCGGTCGGTGATGCCGCGGATCGCGTAGTGCTGTTCTGCCAGTCTGCGCGCCTCGACTCCCATGCGCGAGCTGTTGCCCGTGAGGCAGCTGCGTACGGCGGCAGCCATTGCCTGGACATCGTCCGGAGGGTAGGTGTAGCCGGTCTCACCTTCGACGATCAGCTCGCGGCTGCCACTGGCCCGCGCGGCCACACAAGGTAGGCTGCAGGCCATGGCCTCCAACACCACGTTGGGCAGGCCTTCGCGGTACGAGGGCAGCACCAACAGGTCTGCGCACTGGTAGTAGGGGGTGACGTCGGCGTGGAAGTCATGCAGCACAAACAGTGTCGGGTGGGCGTGGGCCAGCTCGGACAGGCGCGTGCGCAGACTGCCCAAGGGATCGTCACGGCCCTGCGGACCGACAGCCACCAACAGCGCGCCGGTGTCAAAGCCCGCGTTAGTCACCCATTGCTCGGCCAGCCAGAGGATGTTCTTGCGCGGATCCAGCACGCCGACGTACAGCACCACAGACTGGTCGATCGGCAAGCCCAGTTCGGCGCGCAGTGCGGGCACCCTGTCGCGCGCAATGCGGTGGAAGCGTTCGGTGTCGACGCCGTTGGGCAGGTGGTGGATGTGGCCTGGCTGCACGCCGCCGTCACGGAACTCCTGGACCAGGTCGTGGCTGATGCCCACGCAGGCGTCGATGCGCCGCAGCATGAACCGGTGCAATCGGCCGACCGCGCGCTTGGACAGACCGAGCAAGTCGTCGCGCGCCAGGCTTGCCTTCACCAAGGACTTCAGGCCGAGCAGCCGCGCCAGCGGGCCAATGAAGGCATGTGTGAAATAGGCACCGTGACTGTGCAGGATGTCGAAGTCCCGCCGCCGCGACCAGACGTAGCGGGCGAGGTTGAGCCAGAGCCTGAACTCGCGATGTTTGCGCAGCCGTCCGGGCTCCAGCCGTCTCACCTCGAAATCGTCGACAACAGCCGTGTCGCTCATGCCGGGCCAGCGATTGGTCACGAACTCGATGTGGTGGCCGCGCTGGCGTAGTTCGCGCGCCAGCGTCAATGCCTGCAGTGCTGCGCCGCTGTACTCGGGCATGAAGTAGGCCGTGTACATCAGGATGCGCAAGGGTGCTTGGGTCGATGCGATGGCGTTGCTCATGGTGGAGGGGGGTCTATGGACTCATTGTCGGGTGATGTTCCAACCAGCTCGACAGCATCACCAGCGCCCAGATGCGCATTGCCGGTCGCCGGTCGCCAGCGATGAACGCATCGGCATGCCGCCGCACGATGTCTGGCCGCAGCAGGCCCCGCTGCTGCCACAGGCCACTGTGCAGGTGGCGGCGCACCAAGGCGAAGTTGTCGGCAGCGAGAAAATCCGCCAATGGGAAGGTGAACCCGCGCTTGGGCATGTCCCATAGATGGTCTGGCACATGGCGGCCGAGCAGGACACGCAGGATGCGCTTGGGCTGGCCAGCGGTGTGGCGCCATTCGATGGGCAGCCCACGCAGGTACGAGTCGACTCCCCGGTCCGCAAACGGATAGCGCACGCGCAAGCCACTGATCCTCGTGGCCTGGTTGAGGCGGTCCGCGGGCATGACGTCCTGCAAGGCACTGAAGCGCTCGAAATGCGCATGGCGTGGAAAGGCTGCGAAGGTGCGGTAGAAACTCGTCCCGGCCAAGGACACGGGCTCGGCACACAGCTCTTCGATCTCCGTACGCGTGAAGCCGCGCCAGCGGCTCAGCGTGTCGGCCGGGTGTTCGAAGTCCAAGATCGGGCTGTAGTCGGCAACCCGCGGAATTCGGCGCATCAGCTTGACCAGCGAGCGTCGCATCGCTGCGGGCACGGCGCTGCCGTAGCTGACGGCGACGCGCACATGGCGCGGTGGCAGCGCACCGACCGACTCGTCGGCGCCTGTGCCGTCGAGCACGGCGTCAAAGCTCTCGCGGCAGGCGTCGAAGGCGAGCAAGGTGGCAGGTGCGGCTGGGTCGGCCATGGGCTGGTCCATCTGAGCGGCCAGTTTGTCCAGCGCGCTCAGGACTGCCTGGTGCGTGAACCGGAGCACTTGATGTTTTAAGCCCAGATGGGCGGCGATTTGCTGCGCCATCGGCGTCTCGTCGAACGTGTTGCCGTCGAAGCCGACCGTGACGCTGGTGAGATCAGGACGAAACCTGGCCGTGAGGGCGCAGATCAGCGAAGAGTCGATGCCACCGCTCAGGAACGCCGCGGCGCGCGTCGAGTCGGCCAATCGAGTGCGAATGCTCGTCTGCAGCCGCTGCTCCAGTTCGTTCACGGCCTCGCTGAGGTGTTCGGCGGGCGGTTCGGCGTCAGTCCTGCGGGGCTGCCCGGACTCCACAGCGCCTTGGGCTGGTATGCGCACCCACCGTCCGGCTTCGACCGCATGCACGCCTTCGAAAATCGTCCGCGGCGCAGCGATGTCGAGAAAGCGCAGGTACTCGTGCAAGGCATGCCGGCACAGCCGAGGCGGCATATCGTCCGTGTCGAACAAGGCTCGCAGGCAAGTGGCCACACGTGGCTCATGCCCAGCCGACTGGCGCCAGTAGAGCTGGCTCAACCCGGAAGGGTCGCGATACAGCACGGTCGATGCGTCCTCGTTGAGCACCAAACTGAAGACGCCGTCCAGGCGCGCGAACAATTCGACGGACCAGCGCCGCCACCCGGCCTCAAGCACGGCGGCCAGCGGCGTTAGGGCGTCCAGCCCCAGCTCTAGCGCGATCGACCGTGCATTCAGAATCTCACCGTGGACGGTGAAGGTGGCGAGCGGCATCGTCATCGAATCGGTTGGCGTCACGGGCCCCGCCGCCGCGAAGACCAGGCAGCGGCCACGGGCCCGAGTGATGCGAGGCAGATCAACCAGGTGGCGCGCCAGCTCCAGCGGTGCGCAAGCGAGTGACGGGCCTGCTGTCGCCATTCCGCCGTGTCGCCTCGCGACGCGGCAAGGCGCGCAAGCTCCAGGTGCTGCGCCGCAACCAGTGTCTCCAGGTCGACGCCCGTGCCCGCCATGGCATGCACGCCCGGCGGTTGGCGCCGCAAGACCTCCAGATAGGCGCGGGCCATGGCCTCGGCATCATTCGAGGTGTTGTGGTCATGCCGGCGTCGCTGCAAACAAAGCGCCTCGCACCAGGCGATGCTGTGCCGGCGGGCGATCCGCAACCAAAGCTCCAGGTCTTCGACCCGTCGCAAATCCTCGGCAAACCCGCCCTGCGACACGAGCGCGTGGCGTCGCATGAGCACGCTGCCGGTGGTGATGAAGTTGTTCTGCAGCAGTAAAGCGTAGGCGTTTGGCACGGTGCCGTCGCGGCCCCATGTGTCAGCACCGAGCCCGCCCGATGCAAACAGTGTTTCGCGCCAGGGTCCGGCGTCGTCGAACTGTCGGCAGTCGCCGAACACCATGGCCGCCCCTGGCAGGCTTTGCAGCACGGCCAGGCGCGAGGCCAGGCTGCCTTCAGGCCAGAGGTCATCGGCGTCAAGGAAGGCGACAAACTCGCCGCCAGTTCGCGCCACGCCTGCGTTGCGCGCCGCGGAGGGGCCCGCGTTGCGCTGCTGCAATACGCAGACGACGTCGGGCAGGCCCAGCGCGACGGCAGCCGTGCGGTCGGTCGAACCATCGTCGACGATGACGACTTCGAGTCTGAACTCGCCGCATTGCCGCAGCACGCTGCGGACGCACTCGGCCAGGTGCTCCTGCGCGTTGTAGGCTGGAATGACGACGCTGACCAAAGGCACTCGTGCCTCACCCGCCGGCGCCCGAGCGCTGGCCATGGACGTCACAGCGGCCGCCCGCCCATCATGACCACAAGCAACCCGAGGGCCAGCCGTCCACGAGCCACCGGTGCGCGCCACAAGACTTCCAGGGCCCAAGTCAGGCCGCGCCAACGGTCGCCGGCGCGCCAGGCCATCTTTGCGTAGTCGGCGATCGCACTGGCGCAGGCTGCTCGCCAGTAAGCGCCGCGCAGCCTGGCTGGGAGCAGCGAGCGGTTCTTGCGGAACGACGCCAAGGTCGCGCGCCGCATGCGCGGCAGCTGACTGCTGACACTGCCGGCCGTGCGAACCACCAGCGTCAAGGTCTCGGCAACGCAGGCATAGCGGGTCCGCGCCGAGAGGCGGATCCACAGGTCCGGGTCCTCGAATCCGCGCAGCCGCTCGTCGAAACCGCCGACTTCCAGCACGAGTGCCCTGCGTGCGACGACGCCCGAGGTCGAGCCGCTGATCGCGGCTGCGCGCATGAACAGCAGCTCGGGCAAAACGGCGTCACCCGCACAGCAAGGCCAGTCGGCGACGGGCGCGCCCGCCGCGTCGACGACTGCAGTCGCCGTCGAGCAAAAACCGATTTCGGGACGGCTGCGCAGCAATGCGACCTGGCGTTCCAGCTTCGTGGGCAGCCAGCGGTCATCAGCGTCAAGGAAGGCAACGAATTCGCCACGGGCATGCTGCAAGCCCTTGTTGCGCGCGGCGGCCGGGCCGCTGTTGGGCTGAGTCAGAAGCTGCAGGCGATCACCAAAGCTCGCCAGCACCGTGGCCGTGCCGTCGTTGCTGCCATCGTCGACGACCAGGATTTCGAACTCGCACAAGGTCTGCGCCAATACGCTGTCGAGTGCGCCGGCTATGCATTCGGCAGCGTTGTACGCCGGGATGATCACCGACACCAAGGGCTTGTGCATGCGGGCGCCAGCGCCTGTCAAAGTCGACACCCGATCACGCCTCAGGGTCGTAGCCGAGCTCGCGCATCATCGGCGCAATGGTCGGCAAGATACGTTCAATGGCCTGCGGATTGTGGTCGCGCCACTTTTGCGGCTTGGGCTTGCCCTTGACGATGCTGGTGGGCCGCAGGTTCTCGCAGCGCGCGCGCAACTCAGGGGTGAACGGCACCGAGAGGCGCTCGAACGCTTCGCGGAACATCGCCACCGGGCGTTCGAAGATGTCTTCGTAGCGCAGGTGTATCCACTGCGATGCGGGAATCAAGTGGCGCGCGTCCAAAGCCAAACGATTGGCCGATACCCACTGGAAGGCGCACACCTCCTCTAGGCTGGCCCGGTTGTAGCTGCGCCAGCCCGGGGCCAGGAAGAAGGCCCAATCCTTGAAGCTGCCACCTTCGATCTCAACGGGCTCGGGGAAAGGCCCGAAGAACTGGCTGAGGTGGAAGTCACCGTCGGTACGCCCGTGCCGCCAGCCGTCCATCATCGAGCTGATGTTGTCGCGGCCATCACGCTGGATGAAGATGAATCGCGCCTGAGGGAACAGCGCGTACAGGTAAGGGATGCGCATCACATTGATGCAGGTCTTGTCGAGCACCCAGCCGGCGCCCAGGCGCTGGTAGAAGTAGCGAAGTGCCGCATGGCGATGCGCCGGGAGCGCATGCTCGGCGCCGGCCGCCTCGGAATGCCAGCCGTTGTTCAACGGGCCGTACAGACTGTCCCAAAACTGCGGAATCTCCCAGCCGAACTTCAGAAACTGCGGCGCCGCGGTGAGTGTCTCGTAGGTCACCGTGGTGCCCGAGCGCGAGCAGCCGACGAGGAACACCGGGTCCGGGAGTGTCGGTCGGCCGAGGTCGTAGGCGTGGCCGCGAAGGGTCCAGCGCAAGGCCTGGACGTTCTTGTCCCGGATCTCCGGGTCGAGCAGCTTCCACAGGCTGGCGAGCTTAGGCATGGTCAGAGGGGCGCATGGTGGGCCCAAGTAACCGACGTTGGCGCAGCCTGCCGTGGCCGGCGATTTCGCCCAGTGCCGCAGCGCAACGCATGAGGTAGAAGCGCCGCCGATGGCTGGACCACGCGGTCAAGACTGCCACTGCGTAGGTCAGCAGCTTTCGGTAGAGGTAGCGTGGCGTGCCATGGCTGGCCCGGACCGGCGAGGACATGGCCACCGCCGCCGCACTTCGTTGGTAGGCTTTGCGCACAAGGTAGCTCAGGCGCAAGCGGTCGGGGTCGACGTGGTGGTGCTGCACGATCGCCGGCACGTACTGCAGCCTTGCGCCGGAGCGCAGCGCGCGCAGCATGTACTCGGTGTCCTCGCCGCCGCCCAAGTCGTGCCCCTTGGGCCCGAGGTCGGTCGAAAACGGCCCGAGCTGGTGCAGGAGGTCGGTACGAATGATTTGGTTTCCGCCGCCTGGAATCGGCCCCTCGCTGTCCAGCGAACGACTTACCGGGCCGAAGTCCTGCCGCGGAATCGGCAGCGGGTAAATGCGGTAGGCGCCTTCATCGTGCACCCAGGCCGGCTCCGAGCCGTCCCAGTCCGGCAGGATGCGCCCACACAACATGCCCGCCTCGGGGTGGTCGGCGATGCCGCGTTCGATCTCGACCAGGAAGTCGTCGGCCACACGGTGGTCGTCGTCGACCATCGCGACCCACCTTGACTGCAGCGCGGCGATGCCGCGATTGAGTGCGTAGGACTTGCCGGGTTGTGGCTCACTGATCCATCGCAGTGGCAAGCCCGCACGCGCCTGCACAGAGCGCACACGCGCGTCTAAGAGCTGCGGCGTGGTGTCGCGACAGGCGTTGGCCACGACCAGTACCTCAACGTCCAGCGCGCGCGGGCGCCGTGCGCGCTCCAGCGAATCGAGTGCCTTGACCAGCAACGCTGCGCGATCGTGCGTGCAGACCAGGATCGTCAGGCTCTTGTTCAAGGTTCAGCGCGCACGAAACAGGCCTTGCATCAGGCCGAAGAAGTGACAGACGATGATTTCGCGATTGAAGGCTTCGTCACGTGGCAGAGTGAAATGGCCGAGCAGCATGCGTGCCACGGCACGCGCGGTCTGCGCAAAGAGGTACAGCGGGATGTTCAAGATGCGGCGTTCACCAGCCAGGCCCCGGCTCTGACCGATATTGCGGCTGGACTGAAACCGCCAACGCCTGAAGTAGCGCTTGGTCAACCTGAAGCGCTCAACTTTGTGATGCACGCGCGACGCGCCGAGGAACACGACCTTCATGCCCGCCGCGAGCACGCGCTCGAACATCTCCCCGTCCTCGCCGCTGGCGAGCACCTTGCCCTTGCGCCCGCGCTCGGTATCGAACAGGCCGACACGGTCGAAGACCTTCTTGCAGAAGGCCATGTTGGCGCCAAACGGCGCGTCGCTGGGATCGGTGATGAGGTGTTCGTCGGTGCGGCCCGTGCGCACCGCAAGGAAGCCGTAGAAGCGCTCGGTCAACCAGGCCGGCGGCGGCGCCTCCCAGATCGGCGCGATGTAGCCACCGCAGGCGAGCGCGCTATGGCGCGCCATGCCGTCGAGCGTCGTCTCCAGCCAGTCGGGCTCGGGCAGCACGTCGTCGTCTGTGAACAGGATGACCTCTCCGCGCGCGCATTTGATGCCGTGGTTGCGTGCGTATGACAGGCCCTGCGCGCCCTCGAATTCGTAGCGCAGCAGCGGCCAGCCGCGCTGCACTTGCTCGACGACGTCCCGCGTGTGGTCAGGCGAGTTGTTGTCGACGACGATCACCTCCCAGGCGCGGGCGGGGGCTGTCGACTGCGCGAGCAGGGCCGCCAAGGTGTCGCGCAGTGATTCCGCGCGGTTGTAGGAGCAGACGATGACCGTCGCGTCCATCATGCGTCAGCAGGCATAGCCGAGCTCGGCCGCGACCGGGCCGACGGCACGACGCAGCAGCCAGCGCTCAAGTACGTTGACATGCGCTTTCTCGCCGCCGCGCTCAGAGCTTCCGACCTTGTTGTCCAGAACCGTGCGATCGACCTCGATGCCGAGGTATTGGTCCAGCCTGTCGAGCGGGAAGCGCCCGCCGACCAGGTCTTCGTATTTCACCAGCAGCGCGTCGAGCGCCTTCGCATCGCGCACAAATCCCGTCATCAAGCGTTGCCAATGAAGGCCAAAGTGCCGCGGCGTGAGCACCGGTTCGTCGGGGAAGGTGTCGTACCAGCTGCGCCCGTAGCGGCTGTACGAGCGGTAGGCCTCGAGCGGGTCGCGGTACAGCAGCACGAACTTCGCTTTCGGATAGATCCAGCGCAGGTAGGCACAGTGCTCGGCCGTCAGGCGCACTTCCTTGAGGCCCCAACGTGAGGCGCCGGCACGACGCGCCGGTTGGGCAAAGCTGGTGTCAAGCATGGCGCGTTGGCCGGCGCGCCAGTCGGCCAGGGCAGGGAACAGGTTGGCGATCCACTCGCCGGTTAAACGCCCAGGCGCCGTACCGTCGTAAAAGTACTCGCGTGGCGGCCACCCGGGCCGGAACGCCTTGACCCCAGCGGCCAGCGACTGCATCAGCCCGCACTCGTCGTAGGGCTCGCCCCAGATCAACACGCTGGGATCGGACATCAAGAGCCGCTGCAGCATGGTCGAGCCCGAGCGCCAGCCTGCCGAAAGCAGGAAGATCGGCGACTCGGTGTCGTCGGCGGCGTCGGGCGGGCAGGCGGACATCAGCTCACGCATGCCCGACGCGATGCCAGGCTGTTGCGCCAAGGCGCGCCGATGCGCGGCACGCGCCTGCGCCGGCCCGAGAAAGGCGTCACTCAACAAGGTGAACACTGGCCAGATTTCCTAGGGTTTCAGGGACGCACATACCTTACCTCGCCAAGCTTGGCCAAGTGCTGGCGCAAGGCGTCGCGCGCCGTGCCAAAACTTGTGGCCTGCGCGCGATAGGCCCGCAGCACCATCTGCACCGGCCCACTCAGACGCCGCCGCACATGGCGCGTGGCCCATTGCTCATGCCACTGCGACATGCGGAACGAGCGGCCGCGTACGGCGCGGTAACTCCAGCGCAGCAAGGGGTTGCTCAGGCCATCGATGTTGCGCATCAGCAGCGCAGACATCGCGTCGACCACGCCGTCCTCGGTCAGCAGCCCGTTCTTGAAGCGCACCAGCACGTCAGACGCCTTCACCTCGGAAAAGCGCGACTGGTACAAGGTGTCGTCGTCGCGACGGAAGTAGTACAGCGGCTC
>JANOJR010000238.1:0-24668 GCA_031418855.1 Rubrivivax sp. | reverse complement strand
CACCGAAGACAGCCTGGTCGGTAAGGCCAGCGCCGACTACGCCTTTGCGCCCGAGTTGGCATTTGCCTTCCGCCTGGCCCAGGTGCTCAAAGCCAAGCGCGAAGTCGTGCGCGGCAAGCCCGAAACCTTCAACCGGCCCGACTACAACTTCAAGCTCGTGGGCAACGAGGGCGCAAACGAGGGCCAACCCAGCGGCGACGAGCAGGTGAGCATCAGCACGCGCAAACGCGGCGCGCCGCTGGACCTGATCGTGGCCGAGGCCATGATCCTGGCCAACAGCACCTGGGGTGGCTGGATCGCCGAGCGCTCCGTGCCCGGCATCTACCGCAGCCAGGCCAGCATGGCGCCGGGCATCAAGGTGAAGATGGGCACACGCCCGGCACCGCACGCCGGCATGGGGGTGGCGCAGTACACCTGGGCCACGTCGCCGCTGCGCCGCTATGTCGACCTTGTGAACCAGTGGCAAATCATTGCCTGCGTGCGCCACGGCAAGACGGCCGCGCTGGCGGCACCGTTTCGCGCCAAGGACACGGCGCTGTTCACCATCATCGCCAGCTTCGACGCTGCTTACAGCGCTTACAACGACTTCCAGCAAGGCATCGAGCGCTACTGGACATTACGTTGGCTGGAACAGAACGCGGTGACCGCGCTGGATGCGGGTGTGATGAAAGAGGGCCTGGTGCGCGCCGAGACGCTGCCGCTGGTGTTCACGGTGCCTGGCACCGACAGGCTGCCGCGTGGCAGCCGCGTGCGTGTGCGCGTGCAGGGGCTGGACTTGCTAACGCTTGAGGTGCATGCACAGCTTGTCGCTCGCATCGACGACGCATTGACGCCCGCTGAGCCTGCCGACGCCGAGGCCGACGAGGACATGCTGGCCAGCGGAGGCCTGCATCTGGCCATCGCGGTCGACGAGGCCGAATCCTTAGACGCAGCCGACGCGAGCGCCGCTCCGGCCCGGGCCGCGCCCGCCTGAGCTTGCCCGTGATGTGGTGGCGTCGCCTCTCGGTGCTGCAATGCTCGCTGCTGGTCTCAGTGGGGCTGCACGCCGGCTTGCTGGGCTTTCGCATCATTAACCCTGAGGGCTTCAACCGCACCTTTCAAGACACGCCGCTGGAGGTCATCCTCGTCAACGCGCGCTCCGAGGAAGTGCCACTCAAGGCCCAGGCCATCGCGCAGGCCAGCCTGGCCGGCGGTGGTGACGCCACCAAGGGCCGCGCAACCTCGCCCCTGCCCGCCGCGCAAACCATGGAGCTGGGTGACGCGCCGGACCAAGCCAAGCGCCGCATTGATGCCTTGCAAGAGCAGCAGCAACAGCTGCTGGCGCAGATACGCCGCGAGCTGGCGCAACTGCCGCCACCCGACCCCAAGCGCGACATCGGCACGCCCAAAGAGGTGGAGCAAGACGAGCGCCGGCGCCAGCTGCTGCGGCTGCTGGCCGAGATCGAAAAACGCGTCAACGACGAAAACGCGCGGCCGAAAAAGCGCTACATCAGCCCGGCCACGCGCGAAGAGGTTTACGCGCTGTATTACGACGCGCTGCGCCGGCGCATTGAAGAGCGCGGCACACGCAACTTCCCCGAGTACCAGGGCAAGAAGCTCTATGGCGAGCTGACCATGAACGTGACGGTGGACGCCGCAGGCCAGGTGGTGGAAACCGAAATCGTGCGGCCGTCGCGCTCGCGCGTGCTCGACCAGCAGGCCGTGGCCATCGTGCTGGCCAGCGCACCGTTTGGCCTCTTCAATGCCGCCATGCGGCGCCAGGCCGACCAGATCGTGGTGACCTCGCGCTTTCGCTTCACGCGTGAAGACGGGCTCGAAACCTCGCTCAGCAGTTCGGGGCGCTGAGGCCCGTCGGCTCCATGACATGTCCACCATGACCCCTTGGCGACGCCACGCTCTTCGCGTGATAGCACTCCTGCTGCTGTCGCTGCTGGCGCTGCAAATGGCCTTCTTGCTGCGCATCGCTTTGATGCTGGTGCTGGACCCGCAGTCGACCACCTTTCAACGCAGCGAGATGGCGCGCGTGCTCGGCGACAAGGGTGGTATCTCGTGGAGCCAGCAGTGGGTGGACAGCGAGCGCATCGCCGCTACGCTCAAGCGCGCCGTGATTGCCAGCGAAGACGCCGGTTTTGTCGAGCACAGCGGCATTGAGTGGGACGCCATCGAACAAGCCTGGGACAAGAACCAGCGCGCGCAGGCCCGCGCGCAGCGCCAGGTGCAGGTCAAGAAGCCCGCCAGCGCCAAAGTCGTCGGCGCGTCCACCATCAGCCAACAGTTGGCGAAGAACCTGCTGCTCTCGGGCGAGCGCACGGTGCTGCGCAAGGCGCAGGAGATGGTGCTCACGCTGATGATGGAGGCCCTGCTCAGCAAAGAGCGGGTGCTGACGATCTACCTCAACAACGTGGAGTGGGGCGAAGGCATCTTCGGTGCGCAGGCCGCTGCGCAGCATTACTTTCGCGTCGACGCGTCAAAGCTGGGGCCTGAGCAGGCGGCGCGGCTGGCGGTGATGCTGCCGGCGCCGAAGCGCTTCGAGCGCCAGTTCCACTCGGCCTACCTGCTTTCGCGTGTCGCGACCATCGTGGCGCGCATGCCGGCGGTGGTGGTGCCATGAGTGGTGGTGCGGAAATCGCGGCTGCCGCTGCGCGTCTGGTCGTCGAAGAGGGCCTGGAGTACGGCAGCGCCAAACGCCGTGCGCAGCGCGACCTCGGCCGCCGTGGCGCCGCTTTGCCCAGCAACGAAGTGCTGGAAGCCGCGGTGCGCGAGTACATCGCCGTGTTCTGCGCGGAGACCCAACCTGCTGAGCTGCACGCGCTGCGTGAGGTGGCGCTGACTTGGATGCACAAACTGCACGCCTTTCGCCCGCACCTGGCCGGCGCGGTGTGGCGCGGCACGGCCACGCGCCTGTCGTCCGTGCACCTGGAGCTCTACTGCGACGACCCCAAGGGTGCCGAGTTCGCGCTGCTCGACCAGCGCATAGCCTACGACGTTGGCGCGCTCGAACAACATGGCGCCGAGCCGTTGACGGTGCTGACGGTCGCCAGCCGCAGCGCGGCACTCGGCGAGCATGTCACCGTGCACGTCACGGTGCTCGACCACGACGACCTGCGCGGCGCGCTCAAGCCCGACGCGCAGGGCCGTAGCTGGCGCGGCGACCTCAAGGCATTGCAAACGCTGTTGGAGAAGCGCGCATGAAGCGCCGCCAACTCGCCTTTGCGGCGGCTGCAGGTGTGGCCGGCGCAGCGGGCGTGACCGGCGCGCTGTGGCACGAGAGGCGCCGCAGCAGCGACGCGGCAGCGCTCGCCGCCGGCCGTGAGGTCTGGCAACTGCAACTTCCGCAACCCGACGGCGCTGACTTCCTGATGGCCGCGCTGACCACGCCGCAAGTGATCGTCAACTTCTGGGCGCCTTGGTGTGCGCCTTGCGTACGCGAGATGCCCGTGCTCGACCGCTTTCACCGGGCCCACGCCGCGCGCGGCTGGCCGGTGGTGGGGTTGGCGCTGGACACGCCGCAACCCGTGGCGCAATTCCTCAAGCGCGTGCCGGTGAGCTTTCCCGTGGCCTTGATCGGCGCGCCGGGACTGAGCCTGAGCCAGCGCCTTGGGAACAGCGCGGGCGGCCTCCCTTTCACCGTGGTGGTGGCGCGCAATGGCGAAATCTTGCAGCGCAAGGTCGGCGAAACGAGCATTGACGAGCTAGTGCGCTGGGCCACTGCGGCTTAAGGGTCAACCCTCGTTTCATCATCGAAACCGCTGGCAGCGGCTGGCATTGGCCGATAAAACCGGCGTAAAGTCCGGGCTCCCGCCAAACTGCCGGTGGCGCGCTCATGCTGCCGGCCACCCCTGATGAGCATCCTGGTCATTCACGGCCCGAACCTGAATTTGCTGGGCACGCGCGAGCCGGCGGTTTACGGCCACACCACTTTGGAGCAGATCAACGCCAATCTGGTGGCGATCGCTGCAAAAGCCGGCGCCAAGCTCGAAACCTTCCAGAGCAACCACGAAGGGGTGCTGATCGACCGAGTGCAGGCCGCGCGCGCCGACGGCACCGAGTTCATCATCATCAACCCCGGCGCCTTCACGCACACCAGCGTGGCCTTGCGCGACGCCTTTGCGGGCGTGGCCATCCCCTTCATCGAAGTGCACCTGTCCAATGTGCACAAGCGCGAAGCCTTCCGCCACCACTCGTACTTTTCCGACCTTGCCGTGGGCACCGTTGTGGGCCTGGGCCCAGACGGCTACCGCTTTGCGCTTGACGCCGCCTTGCAGCGACGCACCAGCGCCAGCGCCTGACGCCCCCACGAACCCCCACGGAATGGCCAGCGGCCGCGCTTGCGGCCCAACTCTGACGAAAGCCACGCATGGACCTGCGAAAACTCAAAACCTTGATCGACCTCGTGTCGGAATCCAACATCCACGAGCTTGAAATCACCGAGGCCGAGGGCAAGGTACGCATCGTCAAGGGTGGCGTGGCGTACGCCCCGCCCGTGGCGACGCAAGCCTTTGCCGCCCCGGCCGCGCCCGCCAACGCAGCCGCAGCGCATGCACCAGCGGTTGAGGTGGCCGAGGAGCCGGCTGGCCACATCGTCAAGTCGCCGATGGTGGGCACCTTTTACCGCTCGGCCAGCCCCGGCGCCAAGTCCTTCGTCGAGCTCGGCTCAAGCGTCAAGGAAGGCGAACCGGTCTGCATCATCGAAGCCATGAAGATCATGAACGAGATCGAAGCCGACGCCAGCGGCAAGATCACGCGCATCCTGTGCGAAAACGGCCAGGCGGTCGAATTCGGGCAGCCGCTGTTCATCGTCGAATAAGGGTCTTCGGTGTTCAAGAAAATATTGATCGCGAACCGCGGCGAGATCGCCCTGCGCATCCAGCGCGCCTGCCGCGAAATGGGCATCAAGGCGGTGGTGGTGTACTCCGAGGCCGACCGCGAGGCCAAGTACGTCAAGCTCGCCGACGAGGCCGTGTGCATCGGCCCGGCGGCCAGCGCGCAGAGCTACCTCAACATGCCGGCGATCATCGCCACCGCCGAGGTCACCGACGCCGAAGCCATCCACCCCGGCTACGGCTTCTTGTCGGAGAACGCCGACTTCGCCGAACGCGTGGAAAAGAGCGGCTTTGTCTTCATCGGGCCCTCGCCCGAGGCCATCCGCACGATGGGCGACAAGGTCTCGGCCAAGCAGGCCATGATCAAAGCGGGCGTGCCCTGCGTGCCCGGCTCCGAGGGTGCACTGCCTGACGACCCGAAGGAGAGCATTCGTCAGGCGCGCACTATTGGCTACCCGGTGATCATCAAAGCCTCGGGTGGCGGCGGCGGGCGCGGCATGCGCGTGGTGCACACCGAAGCGGCGCTGATCCATGCCGTGCAGACGACGCGCGCTGAAGCCGGCGCCGCGTTTGGCAACCCGGCTGTCTACATGGAGAAGTTTCTCGAGAACCCCCGTCACATCGAAATCCAGGTGCTGGCCGACAGCTTCAAGAACGCCGTCTGGCTGGGCGAGCGCGACTGCTCGATGCAGCGGCGCCACCAGAAGATCATTGAAGAGGCGCCGGCGCCGGGCATCACGCGGCGCGTCATCGAAAAGATCGGCGACCGCTGCGCGGCAGCCTGCAAGAAGATCGGCTACCGCGGCGCGGGGACCTTTGAGTTCTTGTTCCAGGACGGCGAGTTCTTCTTCATTGAGATGAACACGCGCGTGCAGGTCGAGCACCCGGTGACGGAGCTGGTAACGGGCATCGACATCGTGCAGATGCAGATCCGTGTGGCGGCCGGCGAGAAGCTGCCCTTCACGCAGCGCAACATCCAGATGCGCGGCCACGCTATCGAGTGCCGCATCAACGCCGAAGACCCCTACAAGTTCGTGCCCTCGCCCGGGCGCATCACCATGTGGCACGCGCCCGGCGGGCCCGGCGTGCGCGTGGATTCGCACATCTACACCAACTACTTTGTGCCGCCAAATTACGACTCGATGATCGGCAAGATCATCGTGCACGGCGACACGCGCGAGCAGGCGCTGGCGCGCATGCGCACAGCCCTGTCGGAGACGGTGGTGGAAGGCATCCAGACGAATGTGCCGCTGCACCGCGAGCTGATGGTGGACGCCAAATTTGTGGAGGGCGGCACGAGCATCCACTACCTCGAGCATTGGCTCGAGCAGCGCCGGCGATGAGCCCGCGCCGGCACGCAAAGACCTGCCATGCATGAGCTGGTGCTGCGCCTGCCGCAGGCGCTGGTGGAAGACATCAGCGACCACCTGATGGACGCGCTGGAGGCGCTGTCGGTGTCGGTTGAAGACGCCGACGCCGGCACGCCTGCCGAGCGCGCACTCTTTGGTGAACCCGGCATGCCGGCCCCCGCTGCGGGCTGGGAACGATCCACCATGCGCGCCTTGTTCGAGCATGAGGCGCAGGCCGACCAGGCGGCCGCCGTATTGATGGCCGAGCATCAGGCTCAGGGCATGCAGCTGCAAGCGTTGCACGTGTTGGCCGACCAGGATTGGGTGCGCTTGACGCAGTCGCAGTTCGAGCCCGTGGCCATCACGCCGCATTTCTGGATCGTGCCGAGTTGGCATGAGGTGCCCGCTGCGGCGCGCCATGCTATCCGTCTCGACCCAGGCCTGGCCTTCGGCACGGGCACACACCCCACAACACGCATGTGTCTGCGCTGGATTGCGGCGCATGCCGATACCCTCTCGCCGAGTTGGCAACGTGCGCTCGACTACGGCTGCGGCTCAGGCATCCTGGCCATCGCCGCCGCCATGCATGGCGCGGTGGACGTTGATGCCGTCGACATCGACCCCGCCGCCGTCACCACCACCATGGCTAACGCCCAAGCGAATGGGGTTGTGATCCACGCCGCCACGGCCGACGCTGCGCACGGCGAATACGCGCTGGTGCTGGCCAACATCCTGGCGACACCGCTGCGGTTGCTGGCACCGCTCTTGTGCCAGCACGTGGCGCAGGGCGGGCACCTCGTGCTGGCCGGCATCCTTGAGCGCCAGGCCGACGAGCTGCGCCGGGCCTTTGCACCCTGGCTCGCCATCGACGTGGCCGACAGCGAAGACGGCTGGATCTTGATGACCGGGCAGCCAGCGCGCGCGGCGCGCGGCGTAACTCGATGACGCTGGCCACCAAGTGCCCCGCCTGCGCCACGGTGTTCCGCGTCGTGCAGGATCAGCTGCGTATCTCCGAAGGCTGGGTGCGCTGCGGCCGTTGCAGCGAGGTCTTCAATGCCGTGGCGGCGATGGTCGAGGTACCCACGCCAGCGCGCGATGAAGGGCCGGACACCGAGGTGCAGTACGACGCCCATCCGCATGGCGGCTACGACGACCCTGCGCTGGACGCGCCGGCGCACGTGGCACCGCATGGCGAGCTCGGCTGGGCGGTCGAGCGGCGTTTCGAGCTGGCGATCGACGCACCCACGGACGCGCCCATCAATGCCTTGCAGGAGCCATCACTTTCGGCGTTAGCGTCGGTCCCGCTTGAGACTGCCGACGACACATCGCACTTGGCGTCACACGTCGAGCCACCCGAGCGCGCGTTCGACGCACGGCACGGGCACGTTTATGAGCCGATGCTGGACGCCCCTGCCGCGCCCTTGCATGGTGAGCCGCCCATCAGCATCGACAACGCTGAGCCGCGGGGCCATGACCCTGCCGCCGCAACGTCCCCTGCCACCGACGCGCCGCTGGCCGCGCCGAGCTTCATGCAAGCGGCCGAACGCGAGCAGCGCTGGCAGCAGCCGGGTCGGCGCCGTGCGCTGGCGCTGGCTGGCGCACTCGCCGCGCTGGTGCTGGTGCTGCAAGTGGGCTTCGAGTACCGCGAGCTCATCGCCGCGCGCTGGCCGGCAACACGTGCGCCGCTGCAAAGCCTTTGCACTTGGGCCGGCTGCCGAATCGACGCGCCGCGCTTGATCGACGCTTTGGTGGTCGACGCCAGTGGCCTCACGCGCATCGAAGGCACGCAGACCTACCGTCTGGCGGTGAGCGTGCGCAACCGCTCCGCACTGGAGCTGGCGATGCCGGCGCTGGACCTGGTGTTGACCGACAGCCAGGGCCGTGTCATCTCACGTCGAGTGTTATCACCACTGGAGCTCGGCACCACGCGTGCCACGGTGCCAGCGGGTGCGGAGTTTGCACTGCAGGCCACGCTGGCTGTCGCCGAGCGCCTGGTGGCGGGCTATACGATCGACGTGTTCTACCCCTGAAGGGCTGAGCCTGGCCGCTGGCCTTGGCTCGGGTCCTTAGCCAATCCTTCATCCCTGACGCGGCGCATGCCGTCGTGACCCCTACGGAGACAGCATGCCTGCACTGATCTGCGGTTCGCTCGCGTTCGACACCATCACCAACTTCCCGGGCCGCTTTGCGCAGCAAATCCTGCCCGAGCAGGTGCACATCCTCAACGTCTCGTTCCTGGTGCCCACCCTGCGCCGCGAGTTCGGTGGCTGCGCCGGCAACATCGCCTATACGCTGCATGCGCTGGGCGGCGCGCCCATCGTGATGGCGGCCGTGGGCAGCGACGCGGGCGACTACATGGCGCGGCTGAAAGCCTGGGGTGTCGACACCTCATGCATTCGCCACGACCCCGAGCTCTACACAGCGCAGGCCATCATCATTACCGACCAGGACAACAACCAGATCACTGCGTTTCACCCCGGCGCGATGCAGAACGCACACCTCATCGACGTGCCCGCACGCGCCGACCTGCGCATCGGCATCATCGCCCCCGACGGCCGCGACGCGATGTGGCTGCACGCGCAGCAAATGCATGAGGCCGGCATCCCCTTCATCTTCGACCCCGGCCAGCAGTTGCCCATGTTTGACGGGGCTGAGCTGCGCCAAGTTGTGAGCATGGCCAGCTGGATTGCGGTGAACGACTATGAAGGCCGCATGCTGTGCGAGCGCACGGGCTTGAGCCTGGCCGAGCTCTCACGCGGCAAGCTGCAAGGCATGGTGGTGACGCTGGGTGCCGAAGGGTGCGAGCTGTGGATTCAAGGTGAGCGTGAGCATGTGCCCGGCCTTGTGGCGACCGAAGTGATTGACCCCACGGGCTGCGGCGACGCCTTTCGCGCGGCCCTGCTTTACGGTCTGGAGCGCGGCTGGCCGATGCGTCGCTGTGTGGAGCTGGGCAACCGTGTGGGTGCATTGAAGATTGCGTGCCGTGGCGGCCAGAACCACAGCGTCAGCGCGGCACTGCTGGCCGACTTGGCATAACAAACGCGCGACCCAAAAAAACAAACCCGGCAGATGCCGGGTTCGCAGGCCCTGCGCTTGCTAACGCAGCGCAGGTGGTGAGTCGCACAGGAGCCTTTGCAGGCCCCCATGCGTTCACGCTCAGGGCTTGTTGCCCGTCGGAAAAGGCCAGGCCGCAGCCGGGCTCAGAGCCGTTTTTGCCGCGGGGGCTGCAGGCGCAGCGGGCGCCGAGGGCGCCGCCTTTTTTGCAGCTTTTTTCGCAGCCGGCTTCTTCGCGGCGGGTTTTTTCACAGCGGCTTTTTTCGCCGGTGCAGCCTTCTTCGCTGGGGCTTTCTTCGCAGCGGCTTTCTTCGCCGGTGCAGCCTTCTTCGCAGCAGCCTTCTTCGCCGGTGCAGCCTTCTTGGCAGCGGCTTTCTTCGCCGGCGCCTTCTTGGCCGGAGCGGCCTTCTTTGCTACCGCCTTCTTGGCCGGTGCAGCCTTCTTGGCCGGAGCGGCCTTCTTTGCCGGGGCTTTTTTCGCCGCAGCTTTTTTCGCAGTTGCCATAACGATCTCCTTGATCAAGTTACGAAAGGCACCGTGCTGCTCGATACAGCACGGCGATTCACAGCCCGATGGTCTGCCTGGGGGTGAACCCCCGCGACGGTCGCCTCAGTACCATGAATACGGAAGCAGAACGAACTGTCGAATCTAGCGACGACATGTTTCGGCCTGCGGATCTTGATCTCTTGCCAGCAACGCTTGGGGTCGGAGCCCGTGCGCCGTTCTTCTTGTGTGTTCATTGACACGGTGATGCTCAGTCCCACGACAAGGCACCGCCGGTTTGGTAGTCGATGACGCGCGTCTCGAAGAAGTTGCGTTCCTTCTTCAAGTCGATCATCTCGCTCATCCAGGGGAATGGGTTTTCTTCATTCGGGTACAGCGCTTCAAGGCCAATCTGCGTGGCACGCCGGTTGGCGATGTAGCGCAGGTAGCCTTTGAACATCGACGCGTTCATGCCCAGCACGCCACGCGGCATGGTGTCTTCGGCGTAGCGGTACTCCAGCGCCACCGCGCGCTCAAACAATTCGCGAATCTCGGCCTTGAAACTCGCCGTCCAGAGATGCGGGTTCTCAAGCTTGATCTGGTTGATGAGGTCGATACCGAAGTTGCAGTGCATCGACTCGTCGCGCAGGATGTACTGGTACTGCTCGGCCGCACCCGTCATCTTGTTCTGACGACCGAGTGCGAGGATCTGCGTGAAACCCACATAGAAGAACAGGCCCTCCATCAAGCAGGCGAAAACGATCAGACTCTTCAAGAGCGTCTGGTCGGCCTCGGGCGTGCCGGTGTGGAAGTGCGGGTCCATGATCGCGTCGATGAACGGGATCAGGAACTCGTCTTTGTCGCGGATGCACGAGACCTCGTGGTACGCGTTGAAGATCTCGCCTTCGTCCAGCCCCAGCGATTCCACGATGTACTGATAGGCGTGCGTGTGGATGGCCTCTTCGAAGGCCTGACGCAACAGGAACTGGCGGCACTCGGGCGCGGTGATGTGGCGGTAAGTGCCCAACACGATGTTGTTAGCAGCCAGCGAGTCGGCGGTGACGAAGAAGCCCAGATTGCGCTTGATGATGCGGCGCTCGTCCTCGGTCAAACCGTTGGGGTCCTTCCAGGTCGCGATGTCGCGCGACATGTTCACCTCATTGGGCATCCAGTGATTCGCGCAGCTCGACAGGTACTTCTCCCAGGCCCACTTGTACTTGAAGGGGACGAGCTGGTTGACGTCGGTCTGGCCGTTGATGATGCGCTTGTCGGCGGCGTTGACACGGCGCTGGGCGACAGGAGCAGCGGCCACGGCGGTCACCCCACTTAGGGTGTTAGTCGCAAGGCCTGGCGCGGCAAGTGGTGGGTTATCCAGCGTCACGTAGGCGGCCTTCGCCGAGGACGGAAGAGACAGCGACGCCGCTGCGATCGCTGCGGCATTCGACGAGGTATTGCTTCGAACTTCTTCTTCCCAGACCAGCATGTGTGAGGCGTCCTGTGGAGCGGAATTATCTGAGTGTTGCGCAAGAACACCAAGCACTTGTTGACATCGATGAGCTCATGTTGTTGCGACCATGCATCGAATGGCCTGTGCATACAACACGAACGCTAGACATCGACAGCCGCTTGAAGGTGGTGAGCTTGCGCGCGTGAACATGGTCGTGCGTTGAAGACTACTGACAGGCCTCGCAGTCGGGGTTGTCGATCGAACAGAACTTGACGTCGCTGGCGGGTTCACTGCTGCCCGCAGCCAGCGTGGCCGCAGGTGCTGGAACGCCAACGGCGCCGCCCGTGCTAACGCTACTGAGTTGCGGGCCGCCGAGTTGCGGCACCGCGTTCATCTTGCCGCTGCCCACGGTGGACTTCTCGGCGTAGGTCGCACTCGTGGTGCGCAGGTAGTAGGTGGTCTTGATGCCGCGCAGCCACGCGAGGCGGTAGACCTCGTCAAGTTTCTTGCCCGAGGCACCAGCCATGTAGATGTTGAGTGACTGCGCCTGGTCGATCCACTTCTGGCGCCGCGCTGCGGCCTCGACCAACCACGAGGCGTCGATCTCGAAGGCCGTGGCGTACAAGCGCTTGAGCTCTTCGGGCACGCGGTCGATGGGCACGAGCGAGCCGTCGAAATGCTTGAGGTCCATCACCATCACGTCGTCCCATAACCCCAGGCGCTTGAGGTCACGCACGAGGTACTCGTTGATGATGGTGAACTCGCCCGAGAGGTTGGACTTGACCGAGAGGTTGGCAAAGCTCGGCTCGATAGAAGCGTCGACGCCGATGATGTTGGAGATGGTCGCCGTCGGCGCAATCGCCACGCAGTTGGAGTTGCGCATGCCGTGCTCGGCCACACGCGCGCGAAGCAGGCTCCAGTCGAGCGCGCTGGAGCGGTCGACCTCCACATAGGCCGCACCCCCACGCGCTTCGGCCAGGATGTCCAGCGTGTCTTGCGGCAGGATGCCGCGGTCCCACAGCGAGCCGCGGTAGCTGGAATAGCGGCCGCGCTCCTGCGCCAATTCGGTCGAGGCCCAGTAGGCGTGGTAGCACACCGACTCCATCGAACGGTCGGCGAACTCCACCGCCGCCTCGCTGGCGTAGGGCACACGCAGCTCATACAGGCAGTCCTGAAAACCCATGATGCCCAGGCCCACCGGGCGGTGGCGCAGGTTGGAGTCGCGCGCCTTCTTGACGGCGTAGTAGTTGATGTCGATGACGTTGTCGAGCATGCGCATGGCCGTGGCCACTGTCTTCTTCAATTTGGTCTGGTCGACCACGCCGTCTTTCAAGTGCTGCGCCAAATTCACCGAGCCGAGGTTGCACACGGCGATTTCGCTATCGCTCGTGTTGAGCGTGATCTCGGTGCACAGGTTGGACGAGTGCACGACGCCAATGTGCTGCTGCGGCGAGCGCAGGTTGCAGGCATCTTTGAACGTGATCCAGGGGTGCCCGGTCTCGAACAGCATGGTGAGCATCTTGCGCCAGAGGTCGCGTGCGGCCATGCGCTTGTAGAGCTTGATCTCGCCGCGGTCGACCTTGGCTTCGTAGGCGGTGTAGGCCACTTCGAAGGGCTTGCCGAAAAGTTCGTGCAGGTCGGGGCAAGTCGAAGGCGAGAACAGCGTCCAGTCACCGCCATCGATGACGCGGCGCATGAAGAGGTCGGGGATCCAGTTGGCGGTGTTCATGTCGTGCGTGCGCCGACGGTCGTCACCGGTGTTCTTGCGCAGCTCAAGGAATTCTTCGACGTCGAGGTGCCAGCTCTCAAGGTAGGCGCACACCGCGCCCTTGCGTTTGCCGCCCTGATTGACGGCGACCGCCGTGTCGTTGACGACCTTCAAGAACGGCACCACGCCCTGGCTCTTGCCGTTGGTGCCCTTGATGTACGAGCCCAGCGCGCGCACACGCGTCCAGTCGTTGCCCAGGCCACCCGCGAACTTGGACAAGAGCGCGTTTTCTTTCAGCGCTTCATAGATGCCGTCCAGGTCGTCGGCCACCGTCGTGAGGTAGCAGCTCGACAACTGCGAACGCCGCGTGCCTGCATTGAAGAGCGTGGGCGTGCTCGACATGAAGTCGAAGCTCGACATCACGTTGTAGAACTCGATGGCGCGCGCCTCGCGGTCGATCTCGCCGAGCGACAAGCCCATCGCCACGCGCATGAAGAAGGCCTGCGGCATCTCGATGCGCTGCTCGTCGATGTGCAGGAAGTAGCGGTCGTACAGCGTCTGCAAACCGAGGTAGTCGAACTGCAAGTCGCGGCTGGCGTCGATGGCCGCACCCAGGCGCGCGAGGTCGAACTGCTGCAACTTGTCGTCAAGCAATTCGGCTTGCACGCCTTTCTTGATGTACTGCGCGAAGTACTCGGCGTAGCGCTCACTCATTTGCGCCTGGCTCACCTCTTGGCCCAGAATTTCGCGGCGGATGGTGTGCAGCAAAAGCCGCGCCGTGGCGCGTGTGTAGGACGGGTCTTTCTCGATCAGCGTGCGCGCAGCCAGGATGCTGGCCTTGTGCACTTCTTCGATCGGCACACCGTCGTAGAGATTGCGCCGTGTTTCGGCGAGGATGGGCTCGGCGCTGACGTCTTTGCCCAGGCCCGCACAGGCCGAGAGGATCAGCTCACGCAAGCCGTCAAGGTCCAGCGGTACACGCTGGCCGGCATCGAGCACAAAGAGCTCGGCGTGCTTGGGGGCGGCCACCAGGCTCTGGCGCGCGCGCTCTTGCGTGCGGCGCTCGCGATAGAGCACATAGGCACGCGCGACTTCGTGGTGGCCACCACGCATGAGGCCAAGCTCGACATGGTCTTGCACGTCTTCAATATGAAAGGTGCCTCCACCTGGGCGCGAACGCAGCAGCGCGCGCACGACGCTCTCGGTCAACTGCTCGACGGTCTCGCGTACGCTGGCCGAAGCCGCGCCTTGCGTGCCATGCACCGCGAGAAACGCCTTCATCAGCGCCACCGCAATCTTGTTGGGTTCGAAGCCGACCACCGCGCCATTGCGGCGAATGATCTGGTAGCCGACAAAGGCCGACGAAGCCGCCGCCGCTGACGTCGCACCGCTGGCGACAGCGCGCGCCGGGCTGGCGGCATCAGGCGTCGCGCTCAACACTGTTTGCATGGATTCCCCTCTTCACTACGTTGTGGTCGGTGCGCTTTCGAGCCCCGTTCAAGTCGCGCGCCTGTGGCGGCGGCGTTCAAAAATTGATGCCAGCCTATTGATGTCATATTGACGGCAGATGGGGCGGCATGACATGGCAGCCCGGAGCCAGCGCGTGGTTCAAATTCGTGGTCGTGATGTGGGTTGAAGAGCCGCCGCCGGCGCAGAGTCCAGGAGCTGCAAACCACGCAGCTTGGGCGCTCGCCGCCAAGGGCTGTAGAGATCGCGCCGTGTCATGAAACCGTCACCTCTCGCCACTATATCTGGGGGCAGCAACCCTCACAAGCCACTACCGCTAGTGTACTGTTGGTGACTTCCCGTATTGCCGCATCGGGCTTGGGCCATGCTCATTCAGGGTCTCGCGAACGCCCACAACGCCTGCACGCGGCGCTGCACCGCATGGCGATTGCGTGGCCGTTTGTGCAGCCGCGTTGGCTCTACGATTGCGGCGCTTTTGCAGCGCTGACGCCCGCCGTTGCTGGGTCCTGGACGGCGAGAGTGAACGCTGTGTGGCACCACGCGCTCAGTCGCGTTCGCTTTCGCCGGCGGTAATGCCCAGACGCGCCATGCGGTAACGCATTTGGCGCAACGACAGGCCCAGGCTGGCGCCAGCGGCGGTGCGGTTGTAGCGGTATCGCTCCAGCGTGCGCACAAGGATCTCGCGTTCCACCTGGTCAAGATGGCGAACCAGGTCGCTGGGCAAAGGCGCTTGCGCTGGTGAGGCTTGCACCCCTTCGCTGACCTCGTGTGCCATCGCCATATCGAGCTCGCCGAGCACGCTCTCGCCATCGCCGGGCTCGGGCAAGGCAAGGTCATCGCGTGTGATGACTTCACCGCCTGACAAGGCCACGGCGCGATGCAAGAGGTTTTCGAGTTCGCGCACGTTGCCCGGGAAGCTGTGACGCTGCAGCACGTCCAGCGCTTCGGGCGAGAGCACCGGCACCGGCGTCACGCCCGCATCGCGTGCAATGCGCTCAAGCACGGTGGCGCAAATCAGCGCCAGGTCACCGCTGCGCTCGCGCAAAGGCGGCACCGCAATCTGGATGACGTTGAGCCGGTAGAAGAGGTCTTGGCGAAAGCGACCACCCTGCACTTCAGCACCCAGGTCCTTGTGCGTGGCGCTGAGGATGCGCACGTTGATGGCATGTTCGGCCACGGCACCCAGCGGGCGCACCACGCGCTCCTGGATGACGCGCAGCAGCTTGCTTTGCATGGCCAGTGGCAGGTCACCGATCTCGTCGAGAAAGATCGTGCCGCCTTGCGCGGCCTGGAAAAAACCCACGCGGTCTTCGTGCGCGCCGGTGAAGGCGCCTTTGCGATAACCGAAGAATTCGGCCTCAAGCAGGTTCTCAGGAATGGCGCCGCAATTCACCGCGACAAAGGGCAGCTCGCCGCGCGGAGAGACTTCATGAATCGCGCGCGCCACCAGCTCCTTGCCCGTGCCCGACTCGCCACACACCAGCACGGGCGCCATGCTGCGCGCCACCTTCTCGATGAGGCTGCGCACTTGCTGCATCACGTGCGAGGTGCCGACCAGGCGGTCGAGCGCGCGGCGCGACGCGGCACGCTGGCGCTCGGTGCCGCGTTCAACGCCACGCTCGCTTCCACGTTCGCTACTTTGAGTGGGTGGCGGCGTTGTCGCCACGGCCACTGGGCGGCCCAGTGCCGAGGCCACCACGGCGCGGAACTGTTTGAGGTCCACCGGCTTGGTGAGGTAGTCATAAGCGCCGGCCTTCAGCGCTTCGACAGCGTTTTCAGCCGAGCCGTAGGCGGTGATGACGACGGCCTTTTCGTGGCGCCCGGCCTGCTCAAGTTTGCGCAGCAAGTCCAGCCCGGTGCCGTCGGGCAAGCGCATGTCGGTGATGAGCAGCTGATAGGGCTGGTTCTGCAGCATGGCCCAGGCTTCGGTCACCGTGCTGGCGCACTCGACGTCGTAGCCTTCGCGCACCAGGCTCAGCTCGTACAGCGTGCGCAGATCGGGTTCGTCGTCGACGACGAGCAGGCGGTGGCGCGGGCTTGTTGTCATGGTTCCAGCGGTAGTGAGGCGTCGCCCGCCAGCAGGGCGCCGCGCTTCATGGTGACCACAAACTCATTGCGCAGCCGCTCGGCGGCGGGTCGGGCGCGGTACTCGATGCTGGCCGAATAGCGCTCACACAATTCGCGGCAAATGTACAGGCCCAGGCCCGAGCCGCGGCTGCGTGTCGAGAAGAAGGGCTCGAAGAGATAGCGCTCAACCTCAGGGGCGATGCACTCGCTGTCGCTGAGCACCGCGAGTTGCGCCACACCGTCTTCACGCGCCAGCAAACGCAGCACGATCGCGCCGCTGTGTTCGCTGGCATGGCGCCTGGCGTTATCGAGCAAATTGACGAGCACGCGGCGCAAGTGCTCGGCATCGAAGACGACGCCGAGCGGCCGCATCGGTAGCTCCACGCGCAGCCGGCTGTCTGTGCCCAGGCTCAAGCCGGCGGTGTCGGCCCAATCGGCCGCAGCGTTGGCCACCACCGCTGTGGCGTCGACGACATGCAAGGACGGCGCAGCACCAGGGGCCACCTCCATCACATCGTCAACCAGGCGCTTCAAGCGCTCGACGTTGTCGGCCACCATACGCGCCAGGCGCTGCTGCGCTGGTGGCAGCCCATCTTCCAGCAGCAAGGCGTTGGCCTGTGCAATGGCGGCCAGCGGGTTGCGAATCTCGTGCGCGATGCCGGCCGAGACACGGCCCATCGCAGCGAGCTTCTCTTGGCGTAAACGCGCTTGCGCGGTGCGCACGTCTTCCAGCCACAGCACCGCCAAAGGATGGCCGGACTCGGAGCCGTCGGCGAGCACACCACCTTGCATGAAGCGCACGCGCACGCGAAGGGTGCGCGAAAAGCCGTTCTCGAAATGCAGCGTGAGGTCGCTGCCTTCGTCGGGCCATTGCGCCGCAATCAAGGCCTGGCCCACGGCGTCGGCGAGTTGACTCCATGCGGGCTCGTCACTCAGCACAAAGGGGGCCGGCACGCTCAAGCCCTGCGCCACGAGCAAGGCGCGCGCGGCCGGGTTGGCGGCACGCACACGTTGGCGGTGGTCGACGACGAGCACACCGTCGGCCATCTCTTCAATGACCAAGCGGTTGAGCAAAGCCTGCTGGCGCGCCAGCTCCAGGCTGCCACGCGCGGCCAGCTCTTCACGCGCAAGCCGCCCCGAGAGTTCACCCGCCAGCAGCGCGATGACGAAGAAGCCCAGGCCAGCCAGGCCCGACTGCAGCATCGGCCCGGTGGCGTCGCCGCTCAGGGCGGTGCCCTGCCAGGCCACCACCAGCAAGAGCAGCGTGACGACGGCGGCCGTGCCGAGTGCGAGCAGACGCTTCGTCATCACGCCGGCCATCAGCACCGGCAAAACCATGAGGGCGGCGAAGTTCAGGCTAACGCCCGATGCAAGCGCATGCAGCGCGCCGAACGCAAGCAGATCCACACCGATGGTGGCCAACCATTGGCGCCGGCGCAGCGATGCCCGCTGCGGCAACTCGGCCCCGGCCTCGTAACGCGGCAGCAGCCAGCGCGTAATGGCCTGCACGGCGTAGGCCAGGCAGATCAGCACCAGCGGCATGGAATTGCCCGCACCCAGCAAGGCCAGCGCCACCTGCGCTGCCACCAGGCCCGCGCCAATGACGGCACGCGCGGCCGCGTAGGTGCGGTACACACGCGTCAGCGCGCCATCACGGTTGCCCACAATGCGCCGTGCCTGGCGACCGAAGAAGCGGCTGTCGGCGTTTTCGGCTGGGTGCCCGGCGCCCAGCCAAGTCGGCTCGAACATCGACTCAGCGCCGGCCTCATCGCGATCGGCGGCCACACCGACAACGCCGAACCACGACTCGCCCAGCGGCGGCGGCCCGACCTGGCGGCGGTCCAGGCGCCGGCGATCGTTGCGGCGGCGTTCGCCCGCGACGCTCATCGTGTCGTCACGCGGCGCTGACTCGACACTCAGCGCGGCCCGGCAAGACGATGCGCCTCACTGCAAAACGGCCGCCCGCTGCCGTCACGTTGGGCATCGCCTTCAGGCAAGTGCAGCCCGCAATGGGCGCAGGCCAGCATGGTTTGCGCTTCCTGGGACTTGCCTTTGGCCTGCGCCCCACTCTTGCCAACGTCGGCTCGGCCACCCCGGCGGCCGAACAACAACCAGGCTGCGACCACGATGATGAGTAGGACGAGCAAGTACTTCATGTGCGGCCGATCTTCAAGGATGCGGCCGCGCCAGCAGCACTTCAAAAACGAAGCGCGAACCGACATAAGCCAAGAGCAAGAGCAGCGCGCCGACGTAGAGCCAGCGCATGGCATAACGACCACGCCAGCCGCGCCAATGGCGGCCCACCAAGAGCGCGGCAAACACAGCCCAGGCCAGCAGCGAGAACACACTCTTGTGGTCCCAGCGCCAACCCAAGGGCGCCGTCACACCCAGCAGCAAGGTCGCGCTGAGCACGACAAAGCCAGCTTGCACGAACCGGAACGTTAGCCGCTCAAGCTGCATCAGCGGCATGCCGAAAGCGCCCGGCGCGGCGGCAGTGCTTGGCAGCGTCTTGTGCTTGAGCCGGCGCTCAGCCGCGCCGAGCAAGAGCGCATGCAGCACGGCCGCGCCAAAGAGCCCGTAGGACGCCACCCCCAATACAAAGTGCAGCGGGCCCAGCGGCGTGGCAAAGGGGCGCACTTCACCGGGATAGAGCGCGGCCACCGTAACGGCCAAAGCGCCTGCCGTGGCCAAGCCCATGCGCACGGCGGGCAGCGGTACGAAACGCGACTCGACGGCGTGCACACCCAGGAGCAGCCATACGGTGGCCGATAACACCGGCGCAAAGCCAAGGCGCACACCAGGCAGCCCTTGGCCCCACCCGCTGATGTCCAACACCAGCAAGACGAAGTGCAGCAGCCACCCCATCAGCAAAGCCGCTGCCGCCAAACGCGCCAAGGTACGCGACGCGACGCGCAGCGGCAAGGCCGCAACCACATAAGCCACGACCGCAAGGCCCGCCAGCGCGGGCACTGCGGCCGCGACGGTCAACGTGGACCCAGGCGATAAACTCATCGTCACAGTGTACTTTCGCGAACCCGTGCTCACGGCGTCGCGCTCCCCCATGGCATCGACCCTTTCAGACCGACTGTCAAGCTTGGTCAAGACGATGCGCGGCCAAGCCCGCATCACCGAAAGCAATGTGCAAGACATGCTGCGCGACGTGCGCATGGCCTTGCTCGAAGCCGACGTGGCGCTGCCCGTCGTGCGCGATTTCATTGCCCGCGTCAAAGACAAAGCGCTGGGCCAGGACGTGGTGGGCTCGCTCAACCCGGGGCAGATGCTGGTCAGCATCGTGCACAAGGAACTCGCCGCGACGATGGGCGAAGGCGTGAGCGACATCAACCTGGCCACCCAACCACCGGCTGTTATTTTGATGGCCGGATTGCAAGGTGCGGGCAAGACCACGACCACGGCCAAGCTGGCCAAGTACCTCATCACCAAGCGCAAGAAAAAGGTACTCACGGTCTCGGCCGACGTCTACCGGCCCGCCGCGATCGAACAGCTCAAAACCGTGACAGCGCAGGCCGGCGCCGAGTGGTTCCCGTCGGACAGCAGCAGCAAGCCGCGCGACATCGCGCTGGCCGCACTCGACTACGCGCGCAGGCACTACGTGGACGTGTTGCTCGTCGACACCGCCGGGCGCCTGGGCATTGACGACGCGCTGATGGCCGAGATCCGCGAGCTGTATGAGGTCTTGCAGCCGATTGAAGTGCTCTTCGTCGTCGACGCCATGCAAGGCCAGGACGCCGTCAACACCGCCAAGGCCTTCAAGGACGCGCTGCCGCTGACGGGTGTGGTGTTGACCAAGCTCGACGGCGACGCACGTGGTGGCGCGGCGCTGTCGGTGCGCCAGGTCACCGGTGCGCCGATCAAGTTTGCCGGCACCTCGGAAAAGATCGACGGCCTGGAGGTCTTCGACGCCGAGCGCCATGCCGGGCGCGTGCTGGGCATGGGCGACATCCTCGCGCTGGTGGAAGAGGTGCAAAAAGGCGTCGACCTCGGCGCCGCGCAAAAACTCGCCGAGAAGCTCAAGAGCGGCGGCTTCGATCTCAACGACTTTCTCGCGCAGATCTCGCAGATGAAGAACATGGGCGGCCTGGCAGGGCTGATGGACAAGCTGCCGAGTCAGCTCACCGCCAAGGCCGCAGGCGCCGACATGGGCCGCGCCGAGCGCGACGTCAAGCGCATGGAAGGCATCATCTGTTCGATGACGGCGCTGGAGCGGCGCAAGCCCGAGCTCATCAAAGCCAGCCGCAAGCGCCGCATCGCCACCGGCGCGGGCGTGGCGGTGCAAGACGTCAACCGCATGCTCAACCAGTTCGAGCAGATGCAGGGCATGATGAAAAAGATGAAGGGCGGCGGCCTCATGAAGATGATGAAGCGCATGGGTGGCATGCCGGGCATGCCGGGCATGCCGCGCTGAGGCGCGTGACTTGCCGCAGCAAACGCTTGCAATTCAGAAAGCTTGATACGGCTGGATACGCCTGTGTCCAACACCGGGGTTGACCCCTCGCGCCCCAGGCCCTAACTTCAGCTTTCGCGCCCTTGGAGTGGCGCGTGAGGGTGGGAATGGACCTCAACACTTCGGCCTTGGTTGCCGCCGTGATGCTGCTTTTGACCTTGGTGATGGTGCGCAAGCGCCAGCGCGGCGACGTGCGTCGCCCGGTCAAACGAGAAGATCTCGACACCGTGATCGACTGGCCGCCGCAGTCGGTGCGTGTGCTCACGGTGGCCGAGCGCGAGGCTTACGACCTGCTGCGCAAGTCGCTGCCGGGCTTCATGGTGTTGGCGCAGGTGCCGCTGTCGCGCTTTGTGCGGGTGCCCACGCGGCACTCGTACAACGACTGGATGCAGCGTGTGGGCAACCTCAGTGCCGACCTGCTCTTGTGCGACAGCGGCTCGCGTGTGCTCGCCGTCGTGGACGTGCGCAGCGCCGTTGAAACCGATCGTGCGCGGCGCCGCCACGAGCGCATGAGCCGCGTGCTCAAGGCCGGCGGCATCAAGGTCTACACCTGGCGTGAAGACGCCTTGCCCACGGCCACGCAAGTGCGCGCGCTGGTGGGGGCCGAATTGGCGCGCAATGCTGGGCTCAAGCCAGCGGTGTCGAGGCCGATGCCGCTCATTCCCGTGGCCGAGATGGAAGAGATGCTTGCCGATGGCGACCAGGCGCAGTACGACGCTGCGCACGAGCCGGTGCCTTCGGGCTTCTTCGACGATATGGAGTCGGCGCACACCGCCAGCGCGGCGACGCGACACTGAGCCTTCGGTCTTGCGCGCGGCTTCAGCCGATCAGTGCCTGCGCAAACTCACGCGCGTCAAAGGCTTGCAGGTCTTCAAGCTTCTCGCCGATGCCGATGAAGTAAACCGGGATCACGCGCCCCTGCTCGGCGCACCAGCGCGCATGCGCTGCCAGCGCGCCACCCTTGGCCGTGCCGTCAAGCTTGGTCACGATGAGCCCGGTGAGGCCCAATGCAGCGTCGAAGGACTTCACCTGCGCCAGCGCGTTCTGGCCGGTGTTGCCGTCGATCACGAGCAGCACTTCATGCGGTGCGCCGGGCATGGCCTTGGCGATCACGCGGTGGATCTTCTTCAGCTCGTCCATCAAGTGCGCTTGCGTGGGCAGGCGCCCGGCGGTGTCGGCGATGACGACGTCGCAGCCGCGCGCGCGTCCGGCGTTGACGGCGTCGAAGGTCACGGCCGCGGGGTCGCCGCCTTCCTGGCTGACGATCTCGACACGGTTGCGCTCAGCCCAGACGCCGAGCTGCTCGCGCGCGGCGGCGCGAAAGGTGTCGGCCGCCGCCAGCAACACGCGCTGGTCGGCGTCGGCGAGGTAGCGCGTGAGCTTGCCGATGCTGGTGGTCTTGCCCGCGCCGTTGACGCCAGCGACCATGATGACTGTGGGGCGCTGTTCACCGATCACGAGGCCGCGCTGCAAGGGTTGCAAGAGCTCCGTCAGCGCGTCGATCAAGAGCGCCTTCACGGCAGCGGGGTCGCTCGCTTTGTGGTCTTTGACGCGCTGCTTGAGGTCGGCCAACAAGGACTCGGTGGCGGCCACGCCGGTGTCGGCCATCAAGAGCGCGGCCTCCAGATCGTCGTACAGCGCCTCGTCAATGAGGGTGCCTGTGAAGACCTGCGCGATGCTGCCGCCGGTCTTGCGCAGGCTTGATTTCAGCCGGTCGAACCAACGCGTAGGCGGCGGCGCCGCTTCAACGGGTGCCGACGATGCCGGCGGAGCTGCAGGTGACGCCGACGATACGGGCGCGGCTGCAGGCGCCTTCTTGCGAAAGAAATCGAACATCGCTGGGGTGGATGGGTTGGCGCGGCGGGGCGCTTCGGCGGCACGACGTGCTCGCTATAATTGCCCGCTCAGGCGCTTTAGCTCAGCTGGTTAGAGCGACGGAATCATAATCCGCAGGTCCGGGGTTCAAATCCCTGAAGCGCCACCAAATTTCCCTTTTACAACAGCCACTTACGAGAGATCGTGAGTGGCTTTTTTCTTGCCTTGTTGTTGGCGGGACACTGGCGGGACACTACAAGAACGCAATCCAGCACTGCGGGCAACCGATTGGCAATCGCCAGCCGGCATGCGGACTCTACTCGTGCGACGACCATCGCCACGGCCAACGACCTGGTGTGATGCGCTCGAAATCTCAGCACCTATCGGCGCATTGCAACGTCGGCTTCGCTACTGGACGAACTCACGCAGCCGGCCATTTGCGGGTACTGGCGTGCGGCTGGTTTGGAGCAGGTCAGTTGACGATCCTGACGTGGCCGGGATCTACGGCGTGTTCGAGATCGACATGGAGCACTGCCCGAACTGCGGCGGCGAGCACAAGGTCATTGCGGCGATCTTGGAGGCGCCGGTGATCGAGAAGATTCTCACGTACCTGGGATTGCAGGCGCGGGCACCCCCTCGTGCGCCGGCCCGTGGCCAGGCGCTGCAAGACGAGCTTGCACACAAACAATCCAGTGTGCTGTCTGTGCCTGGCGAGAGGTCAGGCTACTGGCCCGACGCGCCCCGCAGCGCGCATGATGCTATCGAACCGTGACCGTTCATGCGACCCGACGCCTAGGGCCGCTGGAGGCGGTTGTGCCTGATGGTTTGCGGGATCTGTGGAAGTGCCCTGGTGACCAGGTATGACCGCAGACGGCGCCTGGGAAGGACGATTTTCGGCGGCGGCGTCAACGCCCAACAGATCGCACCGCCTCCGAGGACAGATTCAAGCACGCCAAGCGCCGTGGTCTGTCGTGTTCGGGGTGCCATCTGGAAGGAAAAAGGGCGTTTGAAAAGCCTATCCTCAGCGTTGCCGCTGCTGCTGCCTCAGGCCCAAGCCAGCCAGCGCCAGCAACGCCAGTGCCAAGGTGCCGGGTAGCGGAACATCACCGATCGGGACTTCTCGGGTCTGGAACGCCAAATCGAAGCCGAGACCGTTGAGAGCGCCGTCGCCGGTACCCGCGATCAGCGCGCCGCGAACTGCGGTAGTGCGGTGGTAGGCGTAGACCCCCGTGCCGTCGCCCGACATGTACAGGTCGCCGTTGGTCGGGTCGAAGGCCAGCCCGTCCGGGTTGCCGCCGAGTTCGGTACCGATGTCCAATACCTTGGTTGCCCAGGCACTTGAGCCGCCGCCGTAGTAGGCCCAGGTATAAGGATTGCCGACACCGGTCAACACCGTCGCCGCCGGTATTTCGAACAGCGTACGCTCGCTGCTACCAGGTTCAATGCCCAGTCCGACCAGGTTGCCGGTTATGGGATCGAAGGCCAGATCGGAGCGGAACTCGCCGCCGCCGCTAAGCTTGACCGCGAGTTCGAACACGTCGCCAATTGGGTCATAGCGATAGATCTCACTCTTGCCGTAGCCCGTCATGTAGAGCTTGCCATCGGGTCCGACGGTCATGCCATCAATGATGCCGAATCCGACCGTTGGCAGCACTTTGACCAGCGTCGGCGCGCCGACCAACGCGGTATTGGTGCCATTCAGGGTTGCCTTGTAAAGGGAATGAGCCTCGAACGGGTTCATGTAGTACAGCGTGCGGTCCGGCGCCATCGCCAGGTTGGTCGGGAAACCGATGCCGGAAGCACCGAGGTCGGTCACCGTGCCACCACTGAGGTCGATGCGATAGATGTGGTCTTGAGGGAACGCGCCGCCGCCGAGAGAGGTGGCCCCGCTTCTTCGAACACAAATTCAGCTGCGATAAGTGGATCGGCTGCGGGTTGAAGGTCTTTGGCTGTTCAGGAATTCTGTCTTAACTTGAGGCCCCTGCCAGGCCGC
>JANOJR010000237.1:0-19469 GCA_031418855.1 Rubrivivax sp. | reverse complement strand
CGGCGCCGTGTACCAGGACAAGCGCTCCTGCGCGCTGTCGACCTTCGGCGCCACGAGCTTTTTCCCGAGCAAGCCGCTGGGCTGCTACGGCGACGGCGGCGCGCTCTTCACCGACGACGCGGCCCTGGCCCAGGCCGCGCGTGAGATCCGTGTGCACGGTCAACAGGGGCGTTATCACCACACGCGCGTCGGCGTCGGTGGCCGCATGGACACGCTGCAATGCGCCGTGGTGCTGGCCAAGCTCGAGCGTTTTGGCTGGGAGCTGGCGCAGCGCGCGCGCATCGCTGCACGCTACGAGAGCTTGTTAGCCAACGTGCCTGGTGTGCAGCGCATCGGCGTGCGCAGCGACCGCAACTCGGTCTATGCGCAGTACACGGTGATCGTCGAACACCGCGACGCCGTCGCGGCCGCGCTCAAAGCCCAGGGCGTGCCCACAGCCGTGCACTACCCTCGCGCACTCAATCAGCAGCCGGCCTATGCCGCCTACTGCTGCCCCGAGTGCTGCGTGAACAGCCGCTGGGCCGCCGAGCATGTGCTGAGCCTGCCCATGAGTGCGGACTTGAGCGAGGCCGACCAGGACCGCGTGGTCGCCAGCCTGGCGGCAGCTTTGCGATGAAGCCGGCGCGTCATGCAGGCGAGTTCGGTCCATGCACGTGAAGCGGATACTGCGCAGGGTGGGCCGCGGCTTGGTCGACCTCGGCGCCATCTGCGACCCTGTCTACCTGGCCCTGGCCCTGCGCCGCGCGGCCGACGCCGCCCGGGCCCGGCGCCGCTTCAGCGCCTGCGGTGGCAGCTTTGACATCGGTGCTTCGGTGGTCAACCTGGCGCGGCTGGAGATCGGGGCCGGTGTGGTCGTGCAGTCTGGTTGTCTGCTGCACTGTGGTGGGCTTAACTGGTCGGATGGCCAGGGTCGCATCGGCCTGGGCGACCGCGCCTACCTCGGCCATGGCTCGGTCTTATACGGTGCTGGTGGCCTGCATGTCGGGCGCGACGTGCTCGTCGGTCCACGCGTCATCCTCACCAGCCAGGGCCACGGTTTCGAGACGCCGGGGCTCACCGTGCGCGAGCACCCGTTACGCTTGGCGCCGGTGTTCATCGGCGACGACGTCTGGATAGGCGCAGGCGCCATCGTGCTGCCCGGGGTCAGCGTCGGCGTCGGCGCGGTCGTGGCCGCAGGCGCGGTCGTCACGCATGATGTGGCGCCCTATGGGGTCGTCGCCGGCGTGCCGGCGCGGCCCATCGGCCAGCGCGAACGGGGCAATGGCCCAGACGCGGAGCAGGCGTCATGACCGCAGCCTACCGCGCCTGTATCGCCTGTGGCTCGACCGGAGCGCAGCTGGCCCAGCATAAGGATGGTTACGCCATCGTGCGTTGCCCAATCTGCGGCCTGGTCTACGTCGGCGAGGATCCGGCGGCTATCGATTTCGACGCGATCTACGGCGAGTCCTACTACACCGGCGGCAGCGACCAGGTCTTTGCCGACTACCTCGGCCAGGAGCGCGCCCGCCGCGCCAGCGCGCGCCGCCGCCTGTGGGCCTTGCGCCTGCTGCGCCGGCGCGGCCGGCTGCTCGACATCGGCTGCGCCGCGGGCTTCTTCCTGGTCGAAGCCCAGCGCTGCTATCAAGTGCAGGGGGTTGAGTTCAGCAACTACTCGGCACGCTTCGCGCGCGAGCGTTTCGGCCTCGACGTTTTCACCGGCACACTCACGCAGGCGCGCTTGCCGGCGGCGCAGTTCGACCTCATCACCTTGTGGGACGTGATCGAGCATGTGCCCGATCCCGACGCAGTTCTGGCCGAGGCGGCGCGCCTGCTCAAACCCGACGGACGACTGGTGCTGACCACCGGCGACATCGGCAGCGGCTACGCGCAGCGCCAGGGCGCGCAGTGGCACCTGCTGGCGCCGCCGTGGCACCTGTACTACTTCTCGCGCCAGACCCTGGCCCGGCTTGGCGCGCGGGCCGGCCTGCGCGCGACGGGCTGTCAGGCGCGCGGGGTGGCGGGTGACGGCCGTTGGTGGCGCAGCCGCCCGGGCATTGCCCTGGCCAACTTGTTCGGCTGCGGCGACATCATGCAGATGACTTTTGCCCGCGCGGCGGCCTGAAGCGGCCGCGCATGGACAGCATCGCGCGTGGCACCCTGATCAACCTGTGGACGCGGGTGCTTGGACTTGGCCTGGGGCTGACCATCGTCGTCGTGACGGCCCGCCTGGGGCCGCTGGAGCAGGGTTCGTTTGCCCTTTTCTGCGCCGTCGAGTCGACCCTGCTCATGCTCGGCTCGGGCTTTGGCGTGGCACTGGCTCGGCGTGTCTCGCACCATGGTGAGCGCCCGGCCGGTCTGGTCGCGGCCATGCTCATCATGAGCGTCGCTCTGGGGCTGGTGGGCGCGCTGGCGATAGCGGCTGCGGCGACACTGGGTGGAGCGTCCATGGCCTTTCTTTGGGTGCTGGCCTGTGCCTTGCCGCTGCTGCTCGTCACCCCCAGCCTGGGCGGGCTGTGGCTGGGCAGCGCGCGCATGGTGGCGCTGGCGCGCATCAACCTCGCCGCGCCCATCCTGACGGTGGCGGGCATCGGACTGGCGCTGGCCTGGAGCGGCCGCATCGAGCTGCTGGCTGTGCTCTGGTCCTGGGTCGCCGCGCGTGTGTTGGTCGCCGTGGCCACTGCCATCGCGGCCTGGCGCAAGGGCTGGATCGGGCGGCCCGCGTTCACGGCACTGGGCGGTGAGTTGCGCTTTGTCGCGGTGATCGGTATGACGAATGTGATCGGCCTGCTTAACTACAAAATCGACCTCTTTCTGGTGGAGCATTTCCTCGGTCGCGCATCGACCGGGGTGTACTCGGTGGCGGTGATGGTGGCCGAGTTGCTGTGGCTGGTGTCGTCTTCGGTCACACAGGCGGCCTACGCGCGCATCGGCACGCCCGACGCCGCCGAGTCCAGCCGCGTCACCCTGCGTGCCATCCACGCCAGCGTGTTGGCCCTGGCGCTGCTGGCGCCGGCGCTGTGGCTGGTGGCGGCGCTGGCGCTGGCGCCGGTGCTGGGCAGCGAGTACGCTGCGGCACTGCCTGTGCTGGCTTGGCTGTTGCCAGGGGTGTTGGCCTACGGCGCGGCGTCGGCGCTGTCGGCCTACTTCACCAACCACGCCGGCCGGCCCTTGATCCCGGCGGCGCTGGCCGGGTTGTCGCTGCTCATCAACCTTGTGCTGTCGGTGCTGCTCATCCCACGCCTGGGCATGCTCGGTGGCGCGATCGCCACGACGCTGTCCTATGTCATCTCCATGGCGGCGTCGGTGGCCCTCTTTCGACGGCTTTCGGGTACGCCGCTGCGTCGCCTCATGCGGCCCGACTGGCAGGCCATGTTCGCCGACTTGCGCCGGCTCGCCGTGCGCCCCTTACGTGCCTGAGCTGCTGTCGCCGCCGCCCCACACCGAGGCCCTGGCGGCCGGGGCGTGGCGCTTCGAGTTGGCGCGAGGGGCGCGGGCCGAGGCCTTGAGCGCGGCCCTGGCCACCAACGCTTTCCAGCACCGCGCCTGGGTCCGGGCTGTGGCGGCAGCGCGGGGGCGGACGCATGAGTTTGTCGCGGTCCAGGCCCAGCGGCCGGACTCGGTATCGCCGGTGCTCTTTGGCGGCCTGCACCGGCGCGCCGGCCTAGCGGTGTTCGAGTCGATGCCTATGGGCGGCTATGGCGGCTGGGTCTGCGACGGCGCACTCTCGCTTGACGAGGAACGTGCGCTCACCGCGTCCTGGCTGCGCCAGGCGCCCTGGCCGCTGGTGCGCCTGACCAGTGAGCCCGGACGCGCTGCGGCATTGCCGCAGGCCGCCGTCTGGCCATTGCCGCGCCGCCTCCAACGCCGGCTCCAGCGGCGGGAATTCGAGACCCATGTGCTGGACCTCTCGAGCGACGACGCACAGCGCCTGCAGCGGGTGAAGCCCAGCGTGCGCAGCTACCTGCGCCGGGTCGACGCGCTGGGCTTCGAGTTCTTGCGCGGCGGCGAGGATGCGCTGGCCGCCTTCGGCGCGTTCTACCGGCGCGGCAGCCTGGGCTGGGTGGTCGCATCCGGTGCGCTCCTTCCCGAGGCCTTCTTTTCGGCGTTGCACGGTGACGGCCGTCTTGAAGTCTGGCGTGCCCGCCGCGACGGCCGACTGCTGGCCTCGGCGGCCTTCCTGCTCGGATGTGGCCAGGTGCAGTACCAGGCCTCGGGCAGCGACAAGGTGGCGGGCCCGGTATCGGCGATGGACGCGCTGCTGTGGACCGCCGCCGGCCACTACCGCGCGCGCGGTTTCAATGGCCTCAACCTGGGCGCCAGCGAGGGCCTGGACAGCGTGCGCCGGTTCAAAGAGAAGTTCGGCGCCCAGCCCCTGGCCTACCGCTGCGAGACCTACCTGATGCCCAGGCTGGCAGGCCGCCTGGGCCTGGGCGCTGGCACGAAGGCGTCGCCATGATCGCGCCGGGCCGCGCCCAAGCGCCCACTCCTGAAGGCTCGGAGTGCGAAGCCAGGTCGGCGCGCGCCATGCGCCACTTGCTGATCGGCGACGGTGACAGCCCGCACCTGCTGAAGTGGGCCCGTGGCCTGGCGGCCGTGCCGGGGCTGGAGCTGTGGGCGGCGTCGAGCCGCGGCTTCCTCGGCGGCTTTGATGCCTGCATCCCGGCCGCACGGCGACTTGCCTTGCACACGCGGCCGCGCGCCGCCGGTGGCAACCTGGCCCTGCTGTGGCAGCTGCCGCGCCTGGCGCGCTGGCTCAGGCAGGCCGACGCCGACTGGATCCACGCCCATTACCTCACCTCCCATGGCACCCTGGCCTGGTTGGCGATGCGGCACCTGGGCGTGCGCGGGCACCTCGTCGGCTCGGCCTGGGGCAGCGACATCCTCGACACGCCGCAGCGCAGCGCCGTGCGGGGCTGGCTGACGCGCCGCGTCCTGCGCGCCTGCACGCTGGCCACCAGCGACTCGCAGGTCATGGCCGCTCGCATGCGCGAGTTGGGTGCGGGTGAGGTGATGGTCTTCCCCTTCGGACTGGAAGCGATGCCGCCGCCACCTCCGGCCAAGGACGACCATCTGTTCTTCGCCAACCGTGGCCTCGAGCCGCTGTACGAGCCGGCGCGTGTGCTGGCGCAGTTTGCCGCGCTGGCCGGCGCGCAGGGCCAACTCGTGGTCGCCAACGAAGGCTCCTTGCGCGCGGCGCTCGAGCAGCAGATGCGTGCCCTGGGGCTGCAGGATCGGGTGCGTTTCGTCGGGCGCCTGGACGCCGCAGCGCAGGCACAGTGCTACGACCGTGCACGCTGGATGCTGAGCCTGCCGCGCAGCGACTCGGTGTCGGTGTCTGTGCTGGAAGCGATGGCGCATGGCTGCGTGCCGATCCTGTCGGACCTGCCGGCCAACCGCGAGCTGGTGCGGAATGGCGTCAACGGACTCATCGTGCCGGCCGGCACCTTGCTCGCGCCGTCGGCGCTGGCCGGACTGCTGCCGCAGGCCGACGAGCTGGCGCAGCGCAACCGGCAGTGGGTGGCGCAGCACGCGCTGTTCGCGCCCTGCGTGGCCGCATTCATCGCCCGGCTGCGGGCGCTGGCGTGAACATCCTCTACCTCAACCACTACGCCGGCAGCCCGATGCTGGGCATGGAGTACCGGCCCTACTACCTGGCGCGCGAATGGGTGCGCGCCGGTCACGCCGTGCAAGTGCTCGCGGCTAACTTTTCACATGTGCGCACACACCAGCCAGCGGCGGGTGATGAGCTGGTGGATGGCATCGCCTATCGCTTCTATGCCACGCCGCCGTACCAGGGCAACGGCCTGGGCCGCGTGAAGAACATCGCCGCGTTCCTGCTTGCGTTGTGGCGCGACACCGCCCGGCTCGTGCGCGAGTTCAAGCCCCAGGTCGTGATCGCGTCCAGCACCTACCCGATGGACATCTGGCTGGCGCGGCGCATCGCGCGGCGTGCCCGCGCCAAGCTGGTCTACGAGGTGCATGACCTGTGGCCGCTGTCGCCGATCGAACTTTCCGGGATGTCGCCGCGCCACCCGTTCGCCGTGCTGTGCCAGGTGGCCGAAAACGCTGCCTACCGCGACGCCGATGTGGTGGTCTCGATGCTGCCCAAGGTGCACGCGCACATGGCCGCGCACGGGCTGGATTTGAAGAAGCTGCACATCGTGCCCAACGGCATCAGCCTGGATGAATGGCAGGGCACGCCGCCCGCGCTGCGTGAGGATGTGGCGCAGGCGCTGCACGCCGCGCGCGCGGCCGGGTGCTGCATCGTGGGCTACGCTGGCTCGATGGGCTTGCCCAATGCGCTGGACGTGCTGCTCGACGCGGCGGGCGAACTGCAGGAGGCACCACTGCACGTCGTGCTCGTGGGCGACGGCCACGAGCGCGCGCGGCTGGCGCAGCGCATCGCGGCTGAAGGCCTGTCGAATGTCAGCTTGCTAACGCCAATCCCGAAAGCACAGATCCCGTCGCTGCTGGCGGCCATCGACATCGCCTATGTCGGCTGGCAGCGTGTGCCCATCTACCGCTTCGGCATTGCGCCCAACAAGCTGATGGACTACATGATGGCGGGCTGCGCCGTGCTGCATGCCGTCGACGCCGGCAACGACCCGGTGGCCGAGAGCGGCTGTGGCTTGACGGTAGCGCCGCAGTCACCCGCGGCGGTGGTGCAAGGCTTGCGCGCGCTGGCGGCTTTGAGTGCCGACGAGCGCAGCGCGATGGGCCAGCGTGGCCGCGCCTTCGTGCTGGCGCAGCACACCTACCCGGTGCTGGCGCAGCGTTTCATCGAGGCGCTAACGTGAAGCACGACGAGACACAGGCAGTCGCCGAGCGCTACGCGCGCCGCACCGAGGCGCAGACCGACCAAGACCGCTACAGCCATCGCCGCCCCGAGGTCTGGCAGATGGTGCAAGAGCGCCAGCGCGCGATGTTGCGTCTGTTCAACGATGTGGCCTTGCGCGACCAGGCGCAGCTCGACCTCACCGAAGTCGGCTGCGGCAGCGGCGGCAACTTGCTGGAGCTCTTGCGCCTGGGCTTTACGCCGCAGCGCCTCGCTGGCATCGAACTTCTGCCCGAGCGCTTCGACCAAGCTCGGGCACGTTTGCCCGCTGCCACGAGGCTGTGGCTGGGCGACGCCACGCAGGCCAGCGTGGCCGACGCCAGCCAGGACATCGTCATGCAGTCCACCGTCTTCTCGTCCCTGCTCGACGACGCCTTCCAGCAGCGGCTCGCGCAGACCATGTGGCGCTGGCTCAAGCCCGGCGGCGCGGTGCTTTGGTACGACTTCACCGTCAACAACCCTACGAACGCCGATGTGCGCGGCGTGCCCTTGTCGCGCGTGCGTGCGCTCTTTCCGGGTGCTGTGTTGACGACACGGCGCGTGACGCTGGCGCCGCCGCTGGCGCGCGCGCTGTGCCGCGTGCACCCCTCGCTCTACACGCTCATCAACACCGTGCCGCTGCTGCGCACACATGTGTTGGCGTGGATCGCCAAGCCGCTTTGAGCGAGGTTTCGCTCTTCGACGCCGGCTGGCTGCCTTGGCTGGGCGTCTGCGCCGTGGCCTTCGCGGCAAGCATCCTCGGCGGGCTTGCGGGCTATGGCACGGGCCTGGTACTGCCCGTGTTCCTGGCGCCGCTGGTGGGCATCGCCAACGTCGTGCCAGTGATGGCGTTGGCCATGCTGCTCAACAACGGCAGCCGCGTGGTGGCGTTCTGGCGCGATGTGCAGTGGGCGCATGTCAAGCGAACGCTGCTGCTGGGCCTGCCCGCCTGCGCGCTCGGTGCTTGGGGCTACACCTTGCTGCAAGCGCGTGGCGTGGCCTTGCTGCTGGGCGGTTTTCTCGTCCTCAGCGTGCCGCTGCGCCGCGGTCTTAAGCGGCTGAATTGGGTGCTAACGCCCAAGATACAGGTGGCTGCAGGGGCTGGTTTCGGTGTGCTCAACGGCGGCCTGGCGGGTGTCGGCGTGCTGCTCGTGGCGATGCTCATGGCGGCGGGCTTGCAAGGGCCAGCACTCATCGCCACCGACGCCGCCATCTCCTTCGTTATGGGACTGCTCAAGGTCGCCCTCTTCGGCAGCCTCTCCAGGCTGGACATGCAGCTCGCACTGGCCGGCTTGCTCGTCGGCCTGTGCACGATGCCCGGCGCCTTTGTCGCGCGGCGCTTGCTTGAGCGCATTCCGGCGCGCGTGCACGGCTGGGTGATGGAAGCGGTGGTGGTCGCCGGTGGCTTGGCGCTGCTGGCGCAGGGCGTAGTTTCACGCTGAGGTCACCGTAAATCCGCACCGTCGCCACCTATCATTCCCACCATGTCCAGCGCGCCTTTCCTGCCCTACGCCTTACCCGAAATCGGCGACGACGAAATCAACGAAGTCATCGACACGTTGAAGTCCGGCTGGATCACCACCGGCCCCAAAGCGCAGCGCTTCGAGCGCGACTTCGCCGCTTTTCTCGGTGACGAGGCGCTGCACTGCGTCGCGGTCAATTCCGCCACCGCCGGGCTGCACCTGGCGCTGGAAGCGCTGGGCGTCGGGCCCGGCGACGAGGTCATCACCACCACGCACACCTTCACCGCCACCGCCGAGGTGGCGCGCTACCTGGGCGCCGATGTCGTGCTGGTCGACATCGACCCGGCCACCATGAACATCGACGCGGCCTTGGTTGAAGCCGCCATCACCGCGCGAACCAAGGCCATCATCCCCGTGCACTACGCAGGGCTGGCGGCCGACATGGCGGCGATCTTGGCTGTCGCGACGCGCCACGGCTTGCGGGTGGTGGAAGACGCAGCGCACGCGCTGCCCAGCACCGCTAACGGCCAACTTGTCGGCACACTTGGCAGCGACGCCACCGTCTTCAGCTTCTACGCCAACAAGACCATCACCACCGGTGAAGGTGGCATGCTGGTGACGCGCGATGCCGCGCTTGCCGCACGCGCCCGCGTGATGCGCCTGCACGGCATGAACCGCGACGCCTTTGACCGATTTACCGCCACCACGCCGAGCTGGTACTACGAGGTCGTGGCGCCCGGCTTCAAATACAACCTGACCGACATCGCCGCCGCGCTCGGCATCCACCAGCTTAAAAAAGCCCACGCCTTTGCACAGCGGCGCGCGGCCATCGCGGCAGCATTCAGCGAAGCCTTCGCTGATTTGCCGGTACTCACCGCGCCAGCTGCACCGGCGGGTGAGCTCCACGCCTGGCACATCTACGCGCTGCGCCTGCTGCCGCATGCGCCGCTGTCACGCGACGCCTTCATCGAGCGCCTGTTTGCGCTGGGCATCGGCTGCAGCGTGCACTACATCCCGCTGCACCTGCACCCTTACTGGCGCGAGCGTTACGCGCTGCGGCCCGAGATGTTCCCGCACAGCCAGCGCGCGTATGAAGGGCTGGTGAGCTTGCCGATTTACAGCCGCATGAATGTCGCCGACGTGGCGCGCGTGGTCGCTGCCGTGCGCGGCTTGCTGGGCGGCGGCGTAGCATGAAGGCCACGTTGGGAGTGCCGCCATGAACGCCGTGCCGCAAGCCAAGATGTCGCTGGAAGCTTTTCTGGTCTGGGAGAACGCGCAGCCCGAGCGCCATGAATTTCATCGCGGCGATGTGTTTGCGATGGTGGGGGCGCGGCGTACCCACGGCACGATTGTCGGCAACCTTATGCGTGAGCTCGGCAACCAACTCAAAGGCTCGCCGTGCCGTCCGTTCACCGACGGCATGAAGATTCAGATCGCCAGCGACACCATCCTCTACCCCGATGTCTTCGTCACCTGCGACAAGGCCGACCACGCCACCGAGATGATCTTTCGCGCGCCCATGGTGGTCTTCGAGGTGCTTTCTCCCAGCACGCAGGGGTACGACCGCAGCCAGAAGTTCGCGCTTTACCGCCGCTTGCCTGCGCTGCGCGAATACGTCCTGATCGACCCCGAGACACGCCGTGTCGAAGCCTTTCGCCGTGGCAGCGACGACCTCTGGGTGCTGCACGACATGAGCGAGACGGCCGTGCTGCAACTGCCGGCGCTCGGCGTGGACATCGCGCTGGCCGAAGTCTTCGACGGCGTCGACCCCGCCGCGTGAGCCGCCGCGTCGCCAAGCGCTTGCTCGATGTGAGCGTGGCCGCCTGCGGCCTTGTGCTGCTGTCGCCCCTGCTGCTTGGCGCGGCCATGGCCATCAAGCTTAGCGGCCCCGGCCCGGTGTTCTTTCGTCAGACGCGCGTGGGGCGCTACGGCGCCCCGTTCAGCATCCACAAGTTCCGCACCATGGTCAGCGACGCGCCGGCCCTGGGCCTGCCGCTGACGGTAGGTGCCGACCCGCGCATCACGCGTATCGGCGCCTGGCTGCGTGCGCGGCGCATCGACGAGCTGCCGCAGTTGATCGATGTGCTAGCGGGCGACATGAGCCTGGTCGGCCCGCGCCCCGAGGTGCCGCACTGGGTGGCGCGCTACCCCGCAGAATTGCGCGAGCGCGTGTTGGCGGTCAAGCCCGGCATCACCGACCCTTCGACGCTGGCCTTTGCCGATGAAGCCACGCTGCTGGCCCAGGCGGCAGACCCCGAGCGCGAGTACGTCGAAGTGATCCTGCCGACGAAGCTGGCCCTGGCGGCCGACTACGCCGACAGCGCCACGCTAACGAGCGACCTGTGCGTGCTGTGGCGCACGGCCGCGCTGTTGTTGCGCCGCACACCGGCGGCGTAATTCGGCCGCGACCACACGCGGCCCTGTTGAAGAATCCTACGATGCCTGACTCGTCTACGCCCGCGCCAAAGCCCACCCCCACGCCCTGGCACCGCCTGGACCTCTTCCTGGCCCGCCTGCGCCCCTACCGCGAGCCGCTGGCGCTGCTGGCCGACGCCATCGTCATCGCCTTCGCCTGGAACGTGACCTACCTCTTTCGCCTGGGCTTCGAGCGCGGGTGGAGCGCGCGCCCGGGCTACGACGGCTGGGTCATGCTGGGCATCATCGCCATCTACCTAGCCGGATTTGCGTTGATGAAAGTGCCGCAAGGCATGTGGCGGTTTTCCGGCTTCGGTGAAGTCAAGCGATTGACGCTGGCGTGCCTGTCGGCGGGCGCGCTGGCTGGGGCCATCGTCATCGCACTGTCACTCAAACAGGTGCCGCGCGCCGTGCTGGCGCTGCACCCGTTTGTCGCCTTGATGGGTGTGTGCATGGTGCGCATCGGCTACCGCATGCTTTACGAGCACATGCGCTCGCGCGTGACGGGCGGCCACGCCGAGCCGCGACGCGCCATCGTGATGGGCGCGGGGCAGGCCGCGCGGCTTTTGCTGGCGGGTATCCACGAGCAGGGCTGGGTCGTGCTCGGGCTGCTTGACGATGACCCGGCCAAGAGGCGCGCGCGCATTGGCGGCGTGCCGGTGCTGGGCGAGCTGCAAGCGGTGCGCGACAAGGCCGTGCGCGGCGCGGCCACGCACATCGTCATCGCTCTGCCCTCGGCGAGCACCGCGCAGCGTCGGCGCGCGCTGGAACTCGCTGGCAGCACCGGGCTGCCGGTGCTCACGGTGCCCACGGTGGATGAGCTGCGCGAGGGCAAGAGCCGCATCGAGCGGCTGCGCGACATCGAGCCCGAAGACCTGCTCGGGCGCGAGCCGGTGCAGCTTGACGTGCAAGGCATCGAGCACACGCTGCGCGGCAAGACGGTGCTCATCACCGGCGCGGGCGGCAGCATCGGCAGTGAGCTGTGCCGGCAGTTGGCGCGCTTTCATCCGGCCAGGCTGGTGTTGTACGAGCAGAGCGAGTTCAACCTGTATTCGATCGAGCAGGCCTTGCACGAGCTCCATCCCACGCTTGAGCTGGTGTGCTTGCTGGGCGACGTGAAAGACCTCGATCATCTTCAACGCAGTTGCGCCGCTTGGGCGCCGCAGCTTGTGTTTCACGCTGCGGCCTACAAACATGTGCCCTTGATCGAGGACCACAACGCCGCCGCCGCGCTGCGCAACAACACGCTAGGTACCTATCACGCCGCACTGGCCGCGGCGCGCAGCGGCGTCGAGCGCTTTGTGCTCATCAGCACCGACAAGGCCGTCAACCCGAGCAACGTCATGGGTGCGAGCAAGCGCGCGGCCGAAATGGTGATCTCGGCACTGGCGCAAGAACACCGGCAAACGCGCTTCATGGCGGTGCGCTTTGGCAACGTGCTGGGCAGCAGCGGCAGCGTGATCCCGAAGTTCAAGGAACAGATCGCACGCGGTGGGCCCGTCACCGTCACGCACCCTGACATCATTCGCTACTTCATGACCATTCCCGAAGCCGTGCGCCTGGTGCTGCAGGCTGCGGCCATTGGCGAAAGTGGCCAGGTGCTGGTGCTGGATATGGGCGAGCCGGTGAAGATCGCGCAGCTCGCGCAAGACCTCATCCACATGGCCGGGCACACGCTGCAGGAAATCCCGATCGTCTTCACCGGCTTGCGCCCGGGTGAGAAACTGTTCGAAGAGTTGCTCGCCGACGCCGATGCCAGCCTGCCCACGCCCGTGGCCAGCCTGCGCCTGGCGCGCATCGAACAACGCGCAGGCGCGGTCGATGAGTTGTTGGCGCTGGCGCAAAGCGCGCAGGCGCTCACCGATAAAACGGTACGCGAAGCGCTCATGCGCTGTGTTCCGGAATACCTGCCGGGGCTGCATCCGGCTTGAGCTCACGCTTGCCGCTTGCACTGGCGAATGTCGGGCCGGTGCTCACTGCCAACGAAGGGCAAAGCTGATGTCGCGGATTTGCGCGTGCACGAGCGTGGTGATACCTCAGTGAACCGCCCCGTCTTCTGAGGAGGCTCCCTCGTTTGAGAAGATGGAGCCATCATGAGGAAGTCACCGAAGTTTTCCCCCGATCTTGTCGAACGTCCCGTGTGCATGGTCTTTGGAGTTCACCCTTGCCAGCTGCTGCGTCACCTCGCCGACGGCCGCCAGTGGCGCGATGAGCGCGAGCGCGCGGTGCGTTTGGCCGGGACGACAGGTGCGGTCCCGTGTGGGTCCGTCAACCCTTGACGGGCGCCACTTTGCCGTCGGCCGCCTGTTGCAATGTGTCGGGCAAGTGCACCACCAGCTGGTTGCCCTCCCGAGCCACCACGCTCAGGCCTTGCAAGAACTGCAAGGCGCGCGTGACGGTCTCCCGGCTGGTGTTGACCATGATCGCGATCTCTTGATGGGTGGGTGGCATCTCAACTACCAACACTCCGCTGCGGCCGGGACGGGTCATCAAGATCAACTGGGCGCACACACGCTGAAAAGAACTCGGCAGCGCCAGCAGCGCGCGTTGCCGAGTCGCTTGCCGCATGCGATCGGCCATGCGCCGGGCCACTGCCTGCGCCGCAGCTGCAGTCGAGAACATGAGTGCATGCGCGCGTTCCTGGTCGAAAAACACTACGCGCGATGGCGCCACAGCGATCACGTACTCGGCGGCCGGCTGGCGGTCGATCACCGAGAGCTCACCGAAAAAATCGCCGTTGTTAACGAAGTGCAGGCCAACTTCGCGGCCGTCCAGCGTGAAATCAACCGATTGCAAGCGGCCTTGGATGAGAAAGCCGAGCCCAGCGTCGACTTGCCCGCGTTTGATGACGACTTCGCGGCGCTCGACCACCCGTTCTGTCAGGGTCGGCGACAGCGCCGCCAGCTGCTCTGGCGCCAGCGTGTCAAAAAGCCTAAGGGACTGGAGGATCGGAACGAGAACCGGCATTTCGCGCCAGGAAAGCCTGGGATTATTGCGGTCGAAATCTCCCGGCCATGTGATGCAGGGCACATTGCCTTGCCTCATTTTGCTGCACCATGGCAATCTGAATCCGTGTCACTACCGCGCAGGAGTGCGCCATCATGACTCCACAAACAAACTTCTTTGAGGCGGCGACCGCAACGTTGCAGTTGCTGTTGACGTTCGCCTTGCTGGCGGTTTCGGGCCTGTCCGCCGCTGGGTCGACGGCCGCTGCGGTTGGCCAAGTCAGCCTGATCATTGGCGATGCGCGGGTTACGCGCCTGGATGGCAGTCAAATCCAGCTGCGGCAAGGCAACGACGTGTTTGTCGGCGATCGCGTGCAAACGGGCGCCAATGGGCATGTTCACTTGAGGTTTGTCGATCGGGGCGCCGTCAGTGTGCGCCCGGACAGCGTGCTTGAGGTCCAGGCCTACACGTTTGACCCATCACACCCCCAAAGTAACGAGGTACGCTTGCGCATCGAGAATGGCACGGCACGCTCGATTTCCGGTGCGGCCACCGAGGCCGACAAATCCCGCTTTCGTCTGAATACCCCCATCGCGGCGATTGGCGTGCGTGGCACTGATTTCATCGTCCAGGCCAGCAGCGACCAGGTGCGTGCCGTGGTGGCGCAAGGGGCCATCACCGTCGCGCCACTCGGCGCCGGCTGTACGGCGGCGTCACTCGGACCTTGCAGTGGCGATCAAGCGCGTTTGCTCTCGGCCGACATGGGCCGAATGATGGTCGAGGTGCGTGCTGGCGAAGGCACGGCAAGGTTGGCCACCGCAACGGCAGCCCTCTTGCCGCCACTGCATCTGGCCGACGCGGCAGTGCGAGAGCGCGCCAACGGCGAGGCAACCGCACGTGCCACCGCGCTGGCGTCTACCCAGCCTGCGGGCGACAGATTCGCCAACGACACGACCACCGCCGACTTGCTGGCGATTGCCCCGGTGGGCCAAACCGACGCTCGCAAGCTGGTCACGAAGCCGGACTCAAACGCGCAACTCGTATGGGGGCGCTGGTCGTTCGCGCGCCCGCAATTCGACAACATCAGCGCCACGTTTTCAGTGGCCAGCAACGGGCGTGAGGTCACGGTCGGCGACCTCGACGGCGCGCTGTTTCGCGCCGGCACGCGCACCAGTTTCGACGATCCCGGTAGCAAGCCCGAGGCCGGCCGAGTCGATCTGCGCCTGACGCGGGCACAAGCCGGCTATGAGATCAACGGCAAGATCGAAACCGCGTCCGTCGAAGGCGGCACACTGGCGTTGGATTTTGGCAAACGAACGTTTGCCACCGCGCTGGCCATGTCCTCGGCAAACACCGGTCGGGTCGAGTTGCGTGCCGGTGGGGTCATCGACAACAACGGCACGTTCAACGTTCGCGACGCTGAGCAGAAGGTCTCTGGTGCTGTCAGTTTTGACGGCAAAGAAGCTGGTTATCTGTTCGAGCGCGCCGCCGGCAACGGCGTCTTCAAAGGCCGCACCCTGTGGGGCAAGGGCCCGTAAACGTTGGCGCCTGAACGCCACCGAACAGACAACGAACAGTTGCCGTGAGTAACACTTCGCCTCGCCATTCGACCTTGTTGCCTCGGCTCTTAGCCGTGGTGGTGGCGCTTGGCTTGGTGGCTTTGTTGCAGGTCTATGCGGGCCGTGCTTTTCAAGGCGTTGAGCGCTTCACCTCCGACTTGGGTTGGAAGCTCGTCGCCAGTGGGTCTGATCGCGCCGAACGGCGCGTCGTGGTCGTCGACATCGACGAGACAAGCCTGCAAAAAGTTGGCCCCTGGCCTTGGCCCCGCGCGACCCTTGAGAGCTTGTCCCGCAAGTTGGCCGATGCCGGAGTGGCCGTGCAGGTCTACGACATCGTGGTCCCGGAGTCCAAAGAAGGCGACGAACGCCTGGCGGCTGCTTGGGGCGCCAGCCCGGTAGTGGCCGGCCAGATCCTGTCGCTCGATGCCAATGTGAACCCGAAAGTCGGCTCGCTCGAAGGCGCGCTCGGCATGGCTGCATGCCCGCCGTTCGCGCCGTCCAGCCATGGCCACATTGCCAACACCGAAACCCTGGCACGCTCAGGCGCAGCGGTCGGTCACATGACGCCTCGCTTCGAAGACGATGGGGTGATTCGCCGCGTGCCCGCGCTGATTTGCCACCAAGGCCGTGCCTATCCGTCCTTGACCTTGGCCGCGCTGTGGCTGCTGGCGCAACCCAACACGCCAGGCCAGGCGCTGAGTGCCCCCGACTGGTACGCGAGTTCAGGCTCTGGCTTGCTGAACCTGCTTTCGCCGACGCATGAACTCACCAGCAAGAGCCTGCCCGGGTTGGTGGTCGGGCTCGAAGCCAACGGCGACATGCGTGTGCCCTATCGCACCGCGAGGCAACAATTCGCGTCGGTGTCTGCCGCCGACGTCCTTGTCGGCCGGGCAGACGCCAAGCTCTTGGCGGGCGCGGTTGCGCTGGTCGGCGCAACGGCGTTCGGCTTGTCCGACGTGGTGGCCACGCCTCTGTCCAGCGTGGCCTCAGGCGCCGAGGTGCATGCGCACGCCCTTGTCGGCTTGCTGGACCACCGCATCCCTTACTCGCCGGTAGGTGCCGATGCGTTGCAATGGCTAGTTGGCCTGGGCTTCTTGGTCTTGCTGCTGACCATGACGGGGCGTTCGTCTTCGCCTGCCATCAAGCGCCTGCCGGCGGCGGGCCTGGTCTTTGGCGTGTTGGCAGCCGTGGCTTCGGTAGCGTTTCAAGCGGGCGCTGACTTGATTCTTCCGTGGGCCGTGCCGGCCTTGCTAGCCGTCGTCGGCGCAGTGCTGCTCGCAGCTGTCGAGCATGCTCTCACCTTGGCCCAACGAGAGCGTTTGTCTGCGCACCTGGGTGCGTACTTGCCACAGCCCGTTGCACGGCGTCTGATGGGCATGGACCCTTCCGGCTCGGTGCAAGTCGAGCAGCGCCAGGTCAGCGTGTTGGCTGCGGACATCCGCAACTTCTCGGCATACGCAGCGCATCGCGCGCCGGCCGAAACAACCGCGCTGCTACATGCTTACTGCTGCATCGCCGTTGATGTCGTAGAGCAGCACGGTGGAGTGGTGGAAAACGTCGTCGGCGACTCCATCATCGCGGTTTGGAACGCCTATTCCGAATGCCTGAATCACGCACAGCAGTCACTGCTCGCCGCGCAAGAGCTGGTTCGTGCCACGCGCGTTTTGCTAGAGCCGCAACATCCCGTGCGCGATACCGACGTGGTTCAGCCACTGGCGTTGGGCATCGGCCTTGAGTCCGGACAAGCGCTGGTGGGCTCGTTCGGGCCGCAACGCCGCCGGGCACACGCGGCTTTGGGCGAGCCGGTCAGTGTGGCCGTGCGGCTGCAGAAGATGACGCAGGAGCTGTCATTTCCAATCCTGGTTGGTCCCCAACTTGCTGCGGCCGTAGCGGCGCAAGACACGGCCCCACTGGGCGAGTACTTGCTCGAAGGGCTGGCCAAGCACTACACGCTGCATGTCCCGGCAGGTTGGGCGCGCTTGCTCACCCCCGAAATCGGTTGGCAGCAAATGCAGCCAGTTGGCCATGGCGCAGAAGGCGATACCTGGTCGTCAGGCTCGCCCGCGTTGCGGCCAAGCCATTCCCTTTAGCTGTCGAGCTGTCGATTGCGCGTGCCAAGGCGGCCCGCCGCAGTTCGGCCCGCCGCCATGGCGGACGCGATACCTGCCAGCGCGCCACCGCGCGGCTTGGCCACCACGGCCTTCTTCGATGTCGCCAACCGCCGCGCCATTTTGCCCGGCTCGACCTTTGCCAGCAGGCTTGCCATTGCGCCGTGACATGATACGAAGCTGCATTGACAAGCCGGTCCGCAGACCGCTGGCGCTTGACCTACCCAACGGGTTGGAGTAGCTCAGCGTCCGTCGATGATCGTTCTCAGACCGAGTCGCTCCGCGCGGGCGTTTCACTTCCATTGCCGCTTTTTGTGACGCCCATCGGCCCGCTGACTTCATTTCCGTTCGCCGCAAGGCAGTTCCTGTGCTTCATGGCCTGCGCCAGTGTCGTGGCGCCCAGCTGGGCGCAGCCAAACGCCGCGACGTTGGCATCTGCGGTGCAAAGTGTGGGCAGCGCCTCGGCGTGTGCGTCCTGGGCAAGCTTGGAGATGCCGGCAGCAAAGGTGGAACGAAGACGATGGCTGCGCGAGCTCGATGCTGCCTCAAGCCGTTGCAGCGATTCGGCACCCTTCCTGGCCCTGCTGGGCGCACTGTGGCTAGAGGAAGGCGAAGCCAGCCAGGCAATGCTCTGGCTCGAGCGCGCGATCTTGTTGGACCCGCAAGCGCTTGGCGCGCGGGCCGACTACGCCCTGGCCCTCGCAGTGCTTGGCCAAACCGCCGCACGAGACGAACTGCTGGCCGCCTGGGCGGGCCGCGACGACGTTCCAGCGGAACTCATGAGTCGTCTGCGTGCGGCGCCTTCACCAAGGTACAGGCCCTACCAAGCCAGCGCCGACAACGGCAATGGCGCGCGTTGGCGGACGCGGGGCGAGCTGAGCCTGCGACTGGGCCGCGACAACAACCTCGACCGCTCGCCGGTGCTCGACAGCATCACGCTCACGCCCCAGGATCGACCACAAGAAGAGTTGCCACTGGCGATCCCTTTGCGCCCACGCGCCGGCTCCGCTGCCGTGGTTGACTTGGCTTGGCGCGCGGCCCACGACTCAGGCAACGCCTCGTTGTGGCAGCTAGGCGTTGCCGCATCCGCACGCCATTCGCCCGAGGCCAGGGAGACTGATTGGCAATCCGTCCAGCTGCGGGCAGACCATTGGCGCGCATGGGACGCCTGGCGCGGGCAACTCCAATTCAGCGTGGCCCGCTCGTCCGGCCGGCTCAGCGAGCCTTACAGCGTGAGGCGATTCGGCGTCGCCATCGAGCGCGACGCGCTGGATTGCACCCATCGCCTGAGCGTCGAAGCCGAAGGCCGCAGGCAACAAACCAGCACCTACCTTGACGGCAACCTGCTGGGCGCCATCCTTAGCGCGCAATGTGGGCTGCCGGCCCTGCGAGCGTGGCGGGCCGGCCTGGAGATCCGTCGCTCGACCGACCAACCGAAAGGCGCCGATCGGCCAGGCGGCCGGCAGACACAAACAGGACTGACGCTCAAGCTCGTCGGCAGCTACGGCCAACTTGCCGCCGAACTGGGTGCCTCCTGGGTCAGGGCCGAAGACGAGCAGGGCTATAACCAGTTGCTTGAGAACAACGCTCGACGCGCGTTCCAGCAGCGGCAGATTTTTGCAGAACTGTCCTACCGATTGCCCGCCTGGCAACCACTGCCACAGGGCAGTGGCGAGGCCTTTCTCCAATGGAACTCGTCCCAGCAGACCAGCAACATCGCGCTCTTTGCCAATTCCGGAACCAATGCCTACGCGGGCCTGCGTTGGCGCTGGTGAGTTCCATCGGTGCAAGCCCTAGGCAAGCGCCCAGCTTGTTCCCCCCGAAACAGGTGGGGTGCCGTGTTAGCATCTTTCGCCCTATGGGATTGGTCAGCACGCGTGCGTCTTACGTTCGTACTTTGTTGCGTACTCGCAACCAAGGCGGAATTGACGCTTCGAAGTGATGGCCATCACATGACGAACAAGAAGACCTAGGTAAACATAGTCAACATGTCGAATACCAACCCGGTTCGAGTCAGCGCCTTCAGCAGGCCTGCGACCACCCAGCGCGCCAACACGCTGAGGACGCTGACTCGAGTGCGGGTGACTTACCAGACACTCGTGCTCGAGAAATTACGCTCGTGTACCACCCCCTCGATTTGATCCAACCTCTACCTCTACCAATAGCAGGAGCACTCCGCAATGGC
>JANOJR010000236.1:0-1522 GCA_031418855.1 Rubrivivax sp. | reverse complement strand
GGTCGGCTCAAAGTCGTGCACGTTTTCAGCGCCCACCACGTCCGTCAGCAGGCTGCGCGCGAAATCGGTCTCGGGGCCGTGGTTGATGGTCGGCGGGTAGTTGCGGTGGAAGTGGAACTCGCAAGTGGCCTCAAACGCTTCTCTGGTGGCGCTGGCAATCTTGCGCATGCGCCGCTCCACCAGGTCAAGCACGTCGGTGGTGAAGGTGCGCACGGTGCCACGCAGCTCGCAGCTGTCGGGGATGACATTGGTGGCTTCGCCGGCGTGGATCATGGTCACCGAGATCACGGCGGTGTCGATCGGGCGCTTGTTGCGCGTGACGATGGTCTGGAAGGCCTGCACCATCTGGCAGGCGATGGGCACCGGGTCGACGCCGTTGTGTGGCAGGGCCGCATGTGCACCCTTGCCCCGAATGGTGATGCGGAACTCGTTGGAGCTGGCGAACACCGGGCCGCTGCGCAGCGCGAACTGGCCGACCTTCATGCCCGGCCAGTTGTGTGCGCCGAAGATGGCCTCCATCGGGCACTTCTCGAAGAGGCCGTCTTTCATCATCTCGCGCGCGCCGCCGCCGCCTTCTTCCGCCGGCTGGAATACGAGATAGACGGTGCCGTCAAAGTTGCGATGGCGGCTCAGATGTTTAGCCGCCGCCAGCAGCATGGCAGTGTGGCCGTCGTGCCCGCAAGCGTGCATCTTGCCGGGGTGCTGGCTGGCATGCGCAAACTGGTTGTGCTCTGTCATGGGCAGCGCGTCGATGTCGGCGCGCAGGCCCACCGCGCGTGTGGATGTGCCGTTCTTGACGATGCCCACCACACCGGTCTTGCCCAAGCCACGAATGACGGGGATGCCCCACTCGGTGAGCGCCTTGGCAATGGCGTCAGAGGTGCGCTCTTCCTGAAAACACAACTCCGGATGGGCGTGAATGTCGCGTCGCATCGCGGTGATCAACGCCGCGTCGGCCAGGATCGATTCAATCATCTTCATGCGGGGTTCTCCGTGCGCCACTCAAGGCGGGATTGAGATAAAGCCATGTTACGACGGGCGCCATTTCACCTATCGACACCTATCGGCGCACACGGCCTTCGGCGCTGAGGATCGTGAGCTCCACAAACTTCGAGCCCGTGTGCTTGGTGGGCGAGAAGTCGACGTAGAAGCCACCGGTGTTGAAGTCGCGCAAGCCTTCCAGACCGGTGATGAGCGACTCGGAGCTTGGCGCGCCGCCGCGGCGCAGCGCCTCGACCACCACCTTGGCGGCGACATAGCCTTCCATGCTGCTGTAGTTGGGCTCGAACTTGTCGCTGTACTTGGCCTTGCCCGCAGCCAGGTACTCGGTGGCGATGGCGCTGGTGGCGCTGAAGGGGAAAGGCATGACCTGGCTCACGACGACACCACGCGCATCCACGCCCAGCTCCTTGCTCAAGGCTGCGGTGCCGACGAACGAGACGTTGTAGAAGCTGCCGACAAAGCCGGCCTTGCGCGCTTCGCGAATGAAGGCCGCGCAAGAGCGATAGGCGCTGATCTGCAC
>JANOJR010000235.1:0-1668 GCA_031418855.1 Rubrivivax sp. | reverse complement strand
GGGTCGCTGACGATGGCCGGCTTGCCCGCGCGCATGACCTGTGCTTTTTCCAGGCCGATCGATTCGCGGTCGGGGCCCAGGTACTCCATGTGGTCGAGATCGATGCTGGTGATGACGACGCAGTCGGCATCGAAGGCGTTCACCGAATCGAAGCGGCCGCCCAGGCCGACTTCCAGGATCACCAGGTCGAGCCTTTCATGCGCCAAGAGCCGCGCGATGGCCAGCGTGGTGAACTCGAATTTGCTCAGCGTGATGTCGCCGCGGGCTTGCTCCACCGCTTCGAAATGTGGCAACAGCGCTGCCGCCGCCACCGGGGCGCCGTCCACACGGCAGCGCTCCTCAAAGTGCACCAGCTCAGGTTTTTGGTACAGGCCGACACGGTAGCCGGCGTGGCGCGCCATCGATTCGATCATGGCGCAGGTGGAGCCTTTGCCATTGGTGCCGGCCACGATGATCAAGGGCGCGTCGAAGTGAATCTGCAAACGTCGGCGCAACTCGACCGTGCGCTCAAGTGACGCGTCCATCGCCTTGGGCGGCGAGCGCTCCAGGTAGCGCAACCAGTCGTGTAGTTTCGTGGGAAGGTTCGCGGGAAGGCTCATCAAACAAACACGGGCCGCATGCGGCCCGGTCAACGTAGGTGAACAGTTAGTCAGGCCACGGCGTCGGCATTTTGCCGCTGCAACATGGCCGCCAGACGGGCAATCGTGGGCCGCAGTTGGCGCCGGTCGATGATCATGTCGAGCGCGCCTTTTCCAAGCAAAAACTCAGCGCGCTGAAAACCTTCGGGCAGCTTTTCGCGCACGGTGTTTTCAATCACACGCGGCCCGGCAAAACCCACCAGCGCACGCGGCTCGGCAATCACCACGTCACCCAGGAAGGCAAAGCTTGCCGAGACGCCGCCCATGGTCGGGTCGGTGAGCACACTGATGAACGGCAAGCCGGCCTTGGCCAGGTGCGTCAGCGCCGCGTTGGTCTTGGCCATCTGCAAGAGCGACAGCAGGCCCTCTTGCATGCGCGCGCCGCCGCTGGCGGTGAAGCTGACAAAGGGCACCTTTTGCTCAAGCGCGGCGTCGACACCACGCACAAAACGCTCACCCACGACCGAGCCCATGGAGCCGCCCATGAAGTCGAACTCGAAGCAGGCTGCCACCACGGGCACGCTCATCACCGCGCCGCCCATGACCACCAGAGCGTCGGTCTCGCCAGTGGTCTCTAACGCTGTCTTCAAGCGCTCGGGGTATTTCTTGCTGTCGCGGAATTTCAGTGCGTCGACGGGCAGCACTTCCTGGCCGATTTCCCAGCGCCCTTCGGCGTCAAGAAAGCCGTCGAGCCGCTCGCGCGCACCGATGCGGTGGTGGTGCTCGCACTTCGGGCAGACGTTGAGGTTCTGCTCAAGGTCGGTCTTGTAGAGCACCGTCTCGCACGACGGGCACTTGATCCACAGCCCTTCGGGCACCGTGCGGCGCTCGGTCGGGTCGGTGGGTTGAATCTTCGGTGGCAGCAGCTTCTCGAACCAACTCATGGGGGGACTCCTAGGCCTGCTCGTCGAGTGCGGCGCGTATCTCAGCCATGAAAGCCCGCGCCGCAGCGGGCGCATTGTCGCGCGTCTGAGTCTCAAGAATCTGCACCAGCCGCGCACCGATGACCACGGCATCGGCCACCCGCGCC
>JANOJR010000234.1:0-3028 GCA_031418855.1 Rubrivivax sp. | reverse complement strand
TGGCCCGGCTCCTTGCAAATTCGCAATGACCCGACCGACCATCGGTCCGGTGCATTGGTGTAGCTCGGCACGCCTTGGCGCGCAACCTACGGTGTTGCTCGGGACGGGCCGCCTGAAATCACGAAGCCATCTTGTCTAGGCTTCAAAAAAGTCCCTGCCGAAATCTTCGGCGCCGCTTGACCTGCCTCCGGGCTACGGTTGGGGCCGTGGCAGCAGCGCAGTGAGCACCTTGGCCACCACCCCAGCCAGGAGCAACATGCCGCGGTCGTTGGGGTGGATGCCGTCGACCGTCAAGTCGTCGGCGCCGCTGACGCCATCAGCTTCAAGCAGCGCCTGCGCGGTGGGCACCAGCACCACGTCGTCAATGCCACGCGCGGCCAGCGCCGCCACCGCCGCGCGCAGCGCCTGGTTGCGTGCTAACTGCGTATCAGCATGCACAGCACGCAGATGCGCATCGGCATAGGGGAAGTGCTCCAGCAACACGATGAGTGTGCGCGGATGGGCCCGGCGCAGCGTCGTCACCAAGTGCAGCGTGCGCGCCTCGATCTCAGCGGCAGGCATGTTGGCGAGGCAGTCAACGACGAACGCGGCGGCGTGGATCTCGGTCAGCAGCGCCACCATCTCGGGCTCCATGCGGCATTGGCCTGAAAAGCCCAGGTTCAGCACTGGCCGCGCCAGGCGGCGGCCCAGCTGCGCGGGGTAGGCGAGGCCTGCGCGCGAGGCGACGGCGCCTTGCACGATGGAGGTGCCGTAGACGACGACGGGTTTGTCGGCTGCGGCCGGTGTGGCGGCCAGCGTGGCGCCAGGCGCGACACCGATGCGCGCGCTGGCCACGCCGTTGTACAGCGGCAGGTACAGGCGGTATTCACGCTGCGCGGGCGGCACGAGCGCAGGCAAGTCGGCCACCAGGGTCACCTCGTTGTCGGGCAGGGCACGCGGGATGCCCGTGGCCAGCCAGCGCCACGCGCCTTCGCTTTTGACGTAGAGGTCCAGCCCGCTCACGCCCGAGGCCGGCATGTGATGCATGGCCAGCGCGCCGCCGCGCAGCGACCACCTCGCGCGCAGCGCCGTGCTGTTGCTGCTGAAGCCGACGTAGAGCCCCGCCGTGTGCTGGCCATGGAGCCACATCTGCGGCGACAGCACGGCGCGCGCCCGTGCCGGCAGGCGCTCGAACGACGTGGCGGTGTCGGGCCAGGCGCGGCCCTGAACGCCGAGCGCCGCGATGTCGTGCCAATGCCAGGCGGCGCCGTCTTGGGGTGTGACGGGCGCGGTGGCTGGCGGGCGCGTGCACGCCGTCAGCAGCGCCACGCACAGAGGAACGAACCCGACGCAGGACCTCATCGCGACGCGCTGCATTCAGTCAAAACCACGCACCGCGTCGGCATCCGAGCGCTGCAACCAGTTGCGCGGCGAATACACGCAGGCCCCGTCACTAACGTGCAAGGTGTAGGCCATGCGTGACTTGGCCGAGCGGTTCGGCGCACTGGCGTGCGGCAGCAGGCCGTGGAAAACGATGAGCGTGCCTGCGCTTACTTCGAGCGCTAGCGTTTCAGCAAGCGAATCTTCAGCCTCGGGCCAGGGTGTGGTGTCGAGCTTTTGCAAACGCAAGCTGCCCCCGTCGTCGCGGCCGAACACTTCACGCAGCGGGCTGCGTTGGCCGCCATGCTTTTGCACCCACAAGCAGCCGTTGTCCAGCGTGGCGTCTTCCAGCGCAAACCAGAAGGCCACCACGCTTTGTGGGGTGGTGTCGAAGTAGGTGGCGTCCTGGTGCCAGCGCACCTCGCCACCGATGGCCGGCTGCTTGAAGATCACGGTGGACTGCCACAGCTGCGGCTGCCGGATGCCGATGTCGGCGGCAATCGCCGCCAGCCGAGCGTCGCGCGAGAAGCGCGCGAAGAGCGCGTCGCGCTCATGCAGCGCGTGGCCGATCTTGTTGATCGACAAAGCTTTGGCTTGCCGCAGCTGGCCTTGCGCATCGAAGGCTTCTTCCTCGAAGAAACAGCGCACTTCGGTGGCCGATTCCAACAGCGCCGCGTCGGCCAGCATCGACGGCTGCACCGACGAGAACACGGCCGCTTGCGGCGCAGGGTCGAAGGCTTCGACGATGTCGCGGGCGCGCCGGGTGAGTGCGCGCAAATCGTCGGCCGAGGCGAAGCCGGGCAGCACGACGTAGCCGTCGCGCTGCCATGCATGGAGTTGTTGAGCGTCGAGCATGCCCGCAAGTGTTGCAGACAAACGTCATGGCCTCGGACATCTTGGGCCGATGTCACGAAGACCCGCCGGCGCCCCACCATCATCAAGGCATGGCACGGGCATTGCTGCCCTTGTTGATCACGCACAACTCTGGAGCAACCATGCACCCCACAACCCACGCCTCCCGCTTCACGCTGCACCTCTTGGCTGCGGCCACCCTGGTTTCGCTCCATGCCGGTGCGTCGGCCCAAGCCGCAGAGCCCGGCAAGCTGCAAACCGTGACCGTCACCGCCGAGCGCCGCGTCGAGAACATCCGCGATGTGCCCAGCTCGGTGAGCTCGCTCTCGGGCGAACTGCTGGAGGTGTTGAACTCTGGCGGGCAGGATGTGCGCCAGCTCGCCGGCCGGGTGCCCAGCCTGAACATCGAGTCATCGTTCGGGCGCGCCTTCCCGCGTTTTTACATCCGCGGTTTGGGCAACACCGACTTCGACTTGAACGCCTCGCAGCCGGTGTCGCTGGTGTTCGACGACGTGGTGCAAGAGAACCCCATCCTCAAGGGCTTTCCGCTCTTCGATTTGGAGCGCATTGAGGTGCTGCGTGGCCCGCAGGGCACGCTCTTCGGCCGCAACTCGCCCGCCGGGGTGATCAAGTTTGAGTCGGCCAAGCCGGGCAAGAAGTTCGAAGGCTACGGCTCGCTGGCGCTGGGGCGCTACAGCGCGGTGAATGCCGAAGGCGCGCTCAACGTGCCGCTGTCGGACACGGCGGCCGTGCGCATTTCGCTGCAATCGCAAAACCGCGACGACTGGGCGAAGAACACCTTCGCGCGCGGCCCGAC
>JANOJR010000233.1:0-3248 GCA_031418855.1 Rubrivivax sp. | reverse complement strand
CTCACGCCGAGCGTGCCCATCGTTGCCGAAGAAGCAGCTTCTGCGGGATCCGTGCCGGATGTCGGCGAGCGCTTCTGGTTGGTCGACCCCTTGGACGGCACCAAAGAGTTCATCAGCCGCAACGGCGAATTCACCGTCAATGTGGCGCTGATCGAGCATGGCGAACCCGTGTTGGGCGTCGTGTATGCGCCGGCCCTGGACCGCCTGTTCGCAGGCGTGGGCGGACGCGGCGCTTTTGTCGAACACGCTGGGCAACGCCAGCACATCCGTTGCCGCGTCAGCCCCGAAGATGGCGCCACCGTGGTCGCCAGCCGCTCGCACGGCGACGCGAGCGCACTGAAAGACTTTCTGGGCGAGCGCAAGGTGGCCAGCCTCATCAACGCCGGGTCTTCGCTCAAGCTGTGCCTGGTGGCGGCCGGTGAGGCCGACCTCTACCCCAGGCTCGGCCGCACCATGGAATGGGACATCGCGGCCGGCCACGCCGTGCTGCGCGCCGCGGGCGGCGACGTGGTGCGAGTCGACGACCGGGCACCGCTGCGTTACGGCAAACCCGGGTTCGAGAACCCGCACTTCGTCGCCTGTGGGCTATGAGGCTCCATTGCGGGCGCACTGCCAAACCATGACCGCCACGACTGGGTCCGCGCGGCCTTCGCCGGACTCCGGTGGCGCCGCGCAGGCAATTCAAGCGGTAGTGGTTGATTCACTGGCGCGCCTGCTTTGGCGTAAGCCGAACTGCTTCGGAGCATTGCAGTGATCGTGCCGACTCAAGATGCCGGGATCGTCGCCCGTTTGAAGTCCTTCGGTGGCGCCGTTCCAAGCGCAGCAATTTCGTACATCATCCGGCGCGCCGCACCCGGGCCTCTTGCCAGCAAGCTAAGCGAAATAGTCGACGCGTATCCCGCCTGGTTAGCCTTGGTCGACCGGTCCATCCTCGTGCCAACGCCGTTCGGGTTCTCAATTTGGTGTGACCGTTCGGAGCACATAGGTCGAAGCCTTGTGAAAACCGGGCAATGGGAGGGTTTGTTGTCGCGCACGATCCTGGCATGTCTGGGGCCCGGCTGCGTCGCGATCGACATCGGATCGAACATCGGCTACGACACCATGTTGATGAGCACGGCTGTCGGCGCCGACGGCACCGTACTTTCAGTCGAGCCGGATCATCGAAACCTTGAGTACTTGCTGCGGAACTTGCACCAACTCAGACACGCCAACGTGGTCGTCCTGAGTGCCGGCGTCGGCGACTGTCTCGGGCTGGCGAACATCACGCTGGCCACTGACGTCAACCGAGGTCAATCCAATCTTCGCCCCGGGGCCGCCGGAGCATCGCAGCCGCTGCTTGTTCTTCGCCTGGACGCGCTGGTTGCCGAGTCAGACCGCCGTCGGATCGGTTTCGTGAAGATCGATGTGGAAGGCTTCGAGTACAAAGTAATTCAGGGTATGGGTCGCCTCGTCGACCGCGTCGACGTACTGACCTGTGAGGTCGTGCCGGCCTACCTGCGGCAGTGCGGCGCTAGCGCAGACGCGTTGTTCGGGACGATGCGCGAGTTCGGTTTCACGAGCTTCTGCGCGCCTTCTAACTTCGACGGCCGGTGGGTACCCTCAGGACCGGATTTCCGCTGCGGAGGGAGTTCACTAGACCAATTCGATGCGTTGTTCTGCCGCAGCGTCAACCCGGCACTTGCGTCTTTGATCGATGGCATGGGCTGAGGAACTTCGCCGCCACGCGTGGGTTGAGCAGTCGTCCGCAGTCTGCGCGGCGTGTTGCCCTGCCCAGGCCACTACAAGCCGCTACAGTCGGCCGCCTCGCCCAATAGTGCTCTGCGATGCCCGACGATTCCCGGCAGCAGCGCAGGGGCCAACAGGACGCGAGAAAACTTGATGCATTCGGACCTGCCGCTTGGAACTCCGGCACATGGCACCCGTACGGAGCGCGCTGCACTGACGTTGGGCTCACCGCGATTCACTGACCCAGGCCTTGCGCGCCAGGCGAATGAACTAGGCCATGGGTCGGCGTGGTCAAGCGCGCTCGCGCAAGGCGCCGAGCGCGCAGCGGCCGGCGTTGAAGGCGACTTCGCTGTCGGACTTGTCGACGCAGCCGGACGCAGCTTTCTAGCGGTCGATCGGTTCGCCATTCGCAGCTTGTGCTACCGGCTTATCGACGGTTGTCTGCACTTCGCCGAACGTGCTGACGAGTTGGCTGCCTTGCCGCCGCGCGCAGAGATCGACCCGCAGGCGATCTTTGACTACCTCTACTTTCACGTCATCCCGTCGCCGCGCACCATCTTTCAAGGCGTGCACCGGCTGCCCCCAGCCCACTACGCGCTCTTCGAGGCCGGCAAGCTGACCGTCGCGCCTTACTGGACGCCGCGCTTCGAAGAAGCCGAACGCCCGGCGTTCGCGCCGCTGGCCAGCGAATTCCGCCAATGCCTGCGCGACGCTGTGGCCGCGCAGCTCGACGGCAGCAAGCCCGCCTGCTTCCTCAGCGGCGGCACCGACAGCTCCACCGTCGCCGGCATGATTGGCGAAGTCGCCGGCCGCCCGGCCGCCACCTACTCGATCGGGTTCGAGGCCGCCGGCTACGACGAGATGCAGTTCGCCCGCATCGCGGCCAAGCGCTTCGGCACCGAGCATCACGAGTACTACGTCACCCCCGACGACCTGGTGCGCAGCATCCCCGCCGTGGCCGCGCACTACGACCAACCCTTCGGCAATTCGTCAGTGTTGCCAGCGTTCTACTGCGCACAGATGGCCCGGCAGGACGGCGTCACCAAGATTTTGGCCGGCGACGGCGGGGATGAGCTCTTCGGCGGCAATACGCGCTATGCCAAGCAGCGCATCTTCGGCTGGTACGACGGCGTGCCCGCCGCGCTGCGAAAAGGCCTGCTCGAACCCCTGCTGGAACGCACGCCCCTCGGTACGCTGCCGCTGGCGCGCAAAGGCCGCAGCTATGTCGAACAGGCCAAGGTGCCGTTGCCCGACCGCATGCAGTTGTACAACTTGCTGCTGCGCCTGGGCCCGGAGCAGGTGTTTACGCAAGACTTCCTGGCCCGCGTTGATGCAGCCGATCCATTGCGGCAGCAGCGCGCCGTCTGGCAGCAAACGCCAGACGCCGATCCGCTGAACCGCATGCTGGCCTACGACTGGCGCTACACCCTGGCCGAAGCCGACCTGCCCAAGGTCTGCGGCAGCGCCCAATTGGCCGGTATGGCGGTGGGTTTTCCATTTCTGGAGCGGGCCCTTGTCGACTT
>JANOJR010000232.1:0-3140 GCA_031418855.1 Rubrivivax sp. | reverse complement strand
TTGATGCGAACGGCGTCCTCGCGTGCGTCGCTTGCGCGTGCAAGGCCCGCGAATGCGAACATGGCGAGCAACGCCATCGCGAGGGCCGAATTACGCGCAAAGTCGTGGTTTGTCGAGCTCATGGTTCCTCGCCGCATCAATACAAACGAATGGCCATGTCGACGTGCCACGTGCGGCGAATTTCAATGACGTCGTATTCACGCGCCAGTGCCGGCCCGAAGGCCTGATAGGGCGCCTGACTTTGCACCACGCGGCGCACGGCTTCGTCCATCTCCGCCACACCGCTGGACAGCACAAAGGTCACCGACTCGACGGAGCCGTCGCTGCGAATGGCCACGGTCACGAGCGGCGCGGTGTGGCGCTGCTTGGCGGCGTCGCGCACCATGTCGTAGGTCATGTTCAGCTGAATCTTGCGCGCCCAGGCTTCGGCGTAAAGGATGAGCTCGGCGTTGGCGTCGGTGCGGCCGAAGAGCCTGCCGCGACGCGTGTTGAAGGGCGGCGCGCCAGGCCTTGGCGGCTGGTTCGCGGCGACGGACGCGGCTTCACGCCGGGCGGCTTCTTCGTTGAGTTGTTGGCCTATGGCGCGCAGCGCGGCTTCACGCCTTGCCGCGGCTTCTTTTGCGGCATCGAGCGCCGCGCCGATGCGAGCGGCCTCTTGCTGCGCGGCGGCTTGGCGTGCAGCGTCTTGGCGGGCGGCCTCCTGGCGTTCGCTCGCTTGGCGCGCGGCTTCTAGCTTCTCGGCATCCTTGCGCGCAGCCTCTTGTCGTGCTGTCTCTTGCCTTGTGGCCTCGACTCGTTGAGCTTCCTGGCGGACCGCCTCCTGGCGTGCGGCCTCAAGCCGTGCGGCTTCTTGTCGAGCGGCGGCCTGCTGCGCGGCCTCTTCACGCTGCGCTTTAAGCCGCGCAGCGTCCATGCGTGCGGTCTCTGCCCGCGTCGCCTCCACCTGCGCCGCCTGCCGTTGCGCCTCGCGCTGCGAACTTTCTGCCTTGGCAAGTTCAGCGGCGCGTTCGCGCTCCTTGGTGACATCACTGGCCTCAGGCGCTGGCTGCGCCACGGCTTGCGGGCTTGATGCGCTTGGCCCTGCGTTTGGCTGCGCACTTGGCGCTGCGCTTATCACGGGCGTTAGCACCGCGGGCGCGACGGGCACGAGCAAAGCGGCCTCCTGGTGCCGATCGATGGCAATCAGCGCTGGCTCTGGGGGCGGTGCGGGCGCCGCGCCGGCAAGTGCTTCGGTGCGCACGCGCGCTGGCTCCGGCGCGGGCGCTGTGGGCGCGGTGTCCGTCAGAGGTACTGGCAGCGGGGCTGGCACGGGCTTGGCCGACGACGTTAGCGGGGCGGCGGCCTGGGCCGCAGTAACAGGCATCTCGGCGCTCGACTCCAGCGCCGGCGCATCAGGCAGCGTCACGGTCAACACCGATGCTGCAGGCAAGGGTTGCGCGAGCGATGGCGGCGGCGCCGCTTCGTTGACAGACGCGCCGAAGGGCGCGGCCGGCGCCGAGGCAGCGCGCCGCACAGGCGCGAGCACAAGGCGCACATCGGCAGCGTCGACGCGCCGCTCGCGCCACGCGAAGTCCAGGCCCGTGAGCCCGAATTCGTCGCCACTGAAGGTCAGGCTGAGCAGCAATGCGTGCGCCAACACCGAGAACAGCACAGCCCACGACAGCGGCCTGCTCTGGGTGCCTGCGCGCTCGTCGCCGCCGGTGTGCGCAGGTGGCGCCGGCGTGGGCTCAACGGGCGGTGTCAGCTCGGGGCCGGTGTCTAGGGTGAGCACGCGTGCTCCGCCGTGGCGGCGCGCGCACAGCCGCCGCCGATCCGACATGCCCGCTGCTCACGGCCCGGCCCTTGCACCTCAAAGACACTCGTGAACCGCATCCCGCACGTCGCCTCATCCACCCTGGGGAGGCGATTCTCAGGGCTGTGGAGCATCGGCCGCGCCTGGGCTGCCGCGCGCATGCAGGCCGGCTACAGCGCGCGCCCAGGTTCCGGCTACACGGTGATGAACTGGCTCATCATGCCGGCGTCTTCATGTTCGAGGATGTGGCAGTGGAGCATCAGCGGGGTTGGCGAGGCCAGCGCCGGTGTTTGAACGGCCATGCTGACCTGCTGCATCGGCCCGACGACGAAGGTGTCACGCAGGCCGCGTTCATAAGCCGCTGGCGGCGCGCCGTCGCGCGACAGCAGCGACATGTGCACGCCGTGCACATGCATCGGATGCGCCATGCCAGTGGCGTTGAAGAAGCGCCAGATCTCCACCCGGTTGGCCGGCACCGCAAAGTCGATGCGCTGCATGTCGAAGCGCCTGGCATTGATGGTGAACGCGCTGCCCATCATGCCGCCGTCCAGCGTGAAGGAGCGCAGCGTGGCACCCGCGCTGGCGACGACCGAGGGCGCGGTGGCCAGACTGCTGGGCGGCGCGACGATGGCGCCGGGCTGCCGTGGCAGCGAGACGCGAATCGTCAACGCGGTGGTCTCGGAGGTGTCTGAGCTCGAGCCCATGCCCATGCCCATGCCGAATCCAAAGCCATCGCCGACCGATGCGGCGTAAAGCGCTAACGCTGAACCCGTCGCCACAGCGCTGAAGTCCACCAGCATCTCGGCGCGCTCACCCGGCGCCAGCACGAGCGCCGCACGCGCCAGTGGTGCAGCGAGCAAGCCGCCCTCGTTGGCGACTTGCACCCAGGGTAGCGAGCCGCCCAGGCGCAAGGCCAAGCTGCGTGCGTTGCAGCCGTTGAGCAGGCGCAAGCGCACCCACTGGCTGGGTGCTTGCCATTCGGGCGCAAAGGCGCCGTTCACCAGCAGGCGGTCTCCCGTGTAGCCACGCCAGGGCTCGTCGGCGTCCAGCCTGTAGTCGATCTCGCCCGAAGCCGTGAAGCGTTTGTCTTGCAGCACCAGCGCCAGGTCGTCGACACCCCAGGTGCTGGGCAAGGTGGTGGCGGGGCCTGCGGCGTCGTCGACGATCAACAGCCCCGCCAAGCCCGCGACGACCTGCCGCGCTGTGCCACCATGCACGTGTGGGTGGAACCAGCAGGTCGACGCCGGGTTGGCCACCGTGAAGCGCGCTTCCCAGGTGGCGCCGGGAGCGATGAGCTGATGCGGGCCGCCGTCCATGCTCGCCGGCACGACCAGGCCATGCCAATGCG
>JANOJR010000231.1:0-15462 GCA_031418855.1 Rubrivivax sp. | reverse complement strand
GCTCTCGGCCGGGCCCAACAGCATCCTGGCGCTGGAGCGTTTTGAGTTCGACGCGGCCACCAGCCAAGGCCGCTTTGACGCGCAGCTGCGTCGCGGCACGCTGGCGGTGATCTCCGGGCGCATTGCCAAGCAGTCGCCGCAAGCCATGACACTGCGCACGCCTTCGGCCTTGCTGGCCGTGCGTGGCACCGAGTTTGTGGTGTCGGCGAATGACTGATCTGTGGCGCGGCCTGGCGCTGGCCTGGCTGATGGCCGTGCTCGCCATCGCGTCTGGCTGCGCCACCGCGCCGCCGCCCAGTGGCAGCGTGGTGCTGCTGCCTAACCCCCAAGGTGAGCTGACCGCCGTGACGGTGACCCAAGGCGGGCGCTCGCTGCTTTTGGCGCAGCCCTATGCTGCCGCCACGCTGACGCGCGACGGCCCGCAGCTCTACCGCGCCGACGCCCAGCAGGTGCAGGCGCAGTTCGGGCAAACGCTGGCCGCGATGCCCTTGCCGCCGAAGCAGTTCACGCTGAATTTCGTCGAGGGCACGGACGAGTTGACGGCGGAGTCCAAACAGGTGGTTGATTCGGTCTTCGACGAAATCGCCAAGCGCCCGCTGCCCGACGTGGTGGTCATCGGCCACACCGACACGGTGGGCAGTGATGCCTTCAACGACCGGCTCTCGCGCCAGCGTGCCGAAGTCGTGCGCACCGCCTTGCTCTCGCGTGGCATCGCGCCCGCGCAGATCCTGGTGGTGGGCCGCGGCAAGCGCGAGCCCATCGTGGCCACAGGCGACGGCGTGGCCGAGGCGCGCAACCGGCGTGTGGAGATTCAGGTTCGCTGAGGGATTCATGTTGACACCTCGATCTCGGGCCCACGCCAGCGCAGGGCCAGGATCGTGAGATCGTCGGCAGCGTCGGCCCCATCGGCAAAGGCCAGCACATCGGCATGCAGCCCGTCCACCAGCGCTTGCGCGCTTGCGCCGGCCATGCGCTCCAACCAGGCTTGCGCACGCGCGGTGCCGTAGAGCTCGGCCGCAGGGTTCAATGCCTCGGTCACACCGTCGGTCATCAAGCACAGCATCTCGCCGACATGCAGCTGGCAGCTCGCGCCGACGTACGCGAAGTCGGCGATCGCGCACAGCGGGGGGCCGTCGCCGTCGCTGATACGGGACAGCGCGTGCGGTGTGCCGCGCTGACCGTCGCGCAGACCGTCGCGCAGACGGTAGGGGTTGTCGTGGCCGGCGTTGCAGTAGTTCAGCAGGCCTGTGCGCAGGTCAAGCACGGCGGCAAAGACGCTGACGAAGAGCTGCTGCGGGTTGTCGCGCGAGACCTCGGCGTTGGCTTGCGACATCACGTGGCCCAGGTCAGCATTGGGCGCGCGCAGCATCGCACTCTTGGTCAGCGCCTTGCTCACGGCCATGAAGATCGAGGCCGGCAAGCCTTTGCCGGCGACGTCGCCCACCAGCACGAACAGGCGGTCGGCGTCGAGCATGAAGAAGTCGTAGAGGTCGCCGCCCACTTCACGCGCGGCGTGCAGCGTGGCGTGCAGCTCGACGCGGCCGTCGCCGTGCAAGAGATCCAGTCGCGGCAGCCCGCTGGTTTGAATGGCCTGCGCGGCAGCCAGCTCACCGTCGACCCGCGCGCTGTGCAGGCGCTGCGTTTGCACCTCTCCTTCCAGCACGCGGCGCTGGCGTATGGATTCCACCAGGGTCAACACCAACAGCACGCCCAGCAACAAGAACAAATACAGCGTGGGCGCGATGGCGTCCATCAGCCAGTGCGGCCCGACAAAGAGCGCCAGCGCCGCCAGCGCGGGCAGGCACAGCGCGATGAGGCTGAGCAAGGCGGCGCGCGCAGGCCGCGTGCGTGGCACCACCGTGATCAGCAGCATGCCCAGCACGCCCAGGCTTGCGGCCTCGGCCAAGGGCGCCCAGCGCGGCCTGCGCAAGAGCGTGCCATCGACCAGGCTTTCGATGAGCTGCGCCTGGATCTCGCTGCCCGAGAGCCGCTCGCCCAGCGGCGTGTCTTCGACCTCGTTCAAGCCCGCGGCCGTGGCGGCCACCAGCACAAGCTGGCCGCGCAGCTGCGCTTCGTCGACCTTGCCTTCAAGCACGTCGATGGCCGAGACAAAACGGTCGCTGCGGTGGCGCGAGAAGTGCACCCGCACGGCGCCGTCGGCTTCGGTGGGAACACGCAGCGCGCCGATCGTCAAGGCCGTCACCTGGCTGCCGCTGTGGTGCAGCTGCAAGCTTGGCGCGCGCAAGGCCACACGCAACATTTCAACCGCCAGCGCCGGCACCAGCGTGCCGTTGACGTCGGCCACCAGCGGCATGCGCCGCACCACGCCGCGCGTAGTGTCGACAGAGACCAGGCCCCAGCCGCTGGCCTGGCGGTTGAGGCTGTCGATGCTGCTCAAGGCGCCGGCATGCTGGGTCAGCATGGGTCGCGCTGTGCCTGGCGTGCTAGCACGCAAGGTGATGGGAGCCGTGCGCAGCGGCGTTTCGCTGGGCTCTTGCGTGCCGGCGACGACCAGTACGACTGGGGCGGTGGCCAGCGCGGCGGCCAGCTCCGCGTCGTTCGACGGCAGCGCATGCAGGGCAGCGGCGATGGTGCGGTCTTCCACCACGGCCTGCGCCAGCAGCCGTTCGGGCGAGAGCGCGTCGGCCTCGGGCATCAGGAAGTTCAGGGCGATGGCCGCCGGCTCGGCGCGCTTGAGCGTGCGCACCAGGCGCGCCAGCTGCACGCGTGGCCAGGGCCATTGGCCCAGCGCGCGCAGGCTCTTCTGGTCGATCTCGACGATGGTGACTGAGAGTGCGCTCACCTTGCGTGGTGCCAGCACTTGCAGCACATCGAAACCGGGGGCTTGCAGCCGCTCACTCCAGGGCACTTGCAGGGCCGTGAGCAGCACCAGCGCCAGCAGCACGCTGGCGGCCACCAGCCGCAGGCGGCGCGCGCCCGGCGCCGGCAGCTCGATCACAGCGTGATGTCCAGGCCGTCGTAAGCCGCGCTAACCTTCAAGGTGTGGGCACCGCGTGTGATCTCTTCCAGCCGCCGCGTTTCAGCCAGCATGGCGTCGATGGCGGCGTCGTCAAACACGGGCTCGTGGTGGAACAGGCACAGGTGACGCACTGCGGCCATCTGGCACAGCTCAACGCCGACGATGTTGCTCGAGTGGCCCCAATCGGCCTTCACCGAGATGGCGTCGGCCAGCGAGTACATGGCGTCGAAGACCACCAGGTCGGCGTCTTGAAAGAAGCGCACAAAGCGCTCGGTGTGCTCGGCCTCATCCAGCGGGTGCTCGGAGTCGGTGCTGTAGACCACTGTCTTGCCACCGTGCTCGAAGCGGTAGCCGTAAGAGTCACCACCATGGCGCTGCAAGAGCGTGTGCACGCGCATACCGGCCACTTCATGCACGCGGCCAGGCTCAAGCTGCACAAATTCCAGCGTCGCGCCGAAGATGGAAAAGTCGACCGGGAACGAGGGCTGCGCCTGCTGGCGGCGCAGCGCGGCTTCGAGCCCGGCGTGGCCGCCGTAGAAGATGACGCGGTTGCCGGGGATGTAGGCCGGCACAAAAAACGGCAGGCCCATGATGTGGTCCCAGTGCAAGTGCGACTGGAAGATGTGGAAGGTCTGCGCCACGCCTGGCTGGCGCTGCGCCGTAGCTGCATGCCCAAAGGGGCGCAGGCCACTGCCCATGTCGCAGATGACGAAGTCCGGCCCGCCGGTGTCGACTTGCACACAGGCGCTGTGGCCGCCGTAGGTGCCGACGGTGGCAAAGGGCAGGCTGTCGAGATAACGTTCAAGATCAGCGTCATCTGCCAACACCAAGCCTCGCGCACCGCGCAGCGCCGCGCGCAGTTTGTCGCGCACACGCTGGGCCGTCAGCGCCACCGGCAAGGAGCCGCGGGTGCCCCACAGGCGCACGCTTTTCATGGCGCGGCCGATTGCGCTGATGCTTGCGCCAGCGCGTCGTCCAATGTGGCGGTGATGCTTAAGACGCGGTTGAATCGGCTGATGGCGAAGATCTCGGCCACCACCGTTTGGGGTGCTGCCACGAGCAGCTTGAAGCCTTGCTCACGGGCTTGTTTGGCCGCGATCATCAAGACGCGCAAGCCCACGCTGCTGATGTAGTCGACGCCGGCAAAGTCGAGCACCAAGGCCTGGTGCGACGCCGCAGCCTGTGCGAGGTGCGGCACCAGGGCTTGCTCGAAGGCAGCGGCGCTAAGGTGGTCGATACGGCCCACCGCCTTGACAACGATGGCAGCGCCCTGCCCATGGGATGAAACCTGCAACGTCGGTTCGTGCGCTTGCATATGTCGCCGCCCTTTCGCGCCCGGTTGTTGGGGGTGCGATTCAGTATAGGAGAGGCTTGTGCGATATGGGCCTTTGATGGTCCGCCAGCAGGGTCAGGTCTTTAATCTAAACACGCCAGCAGGGTCAGGTCTTTAATCTAAAGAGCGCCGACGAATCCTGGTCTGCTCGTTGTTTTCGGAGGGCCTTTAAATTAAAGACCTGACCCCGTCCTTTGGTCGTCTCGCGCAAGCCAATCGCGCAGCTGCGTGTAGACCTCCTCGCGGCTGAGCAGCTCCAGGTGATTCATGCCGTAGCCCGTCCACTGCCGCTCGGGCGCGAAGGCCAGGCAACGAGCTGGGTCGGCATGGCGGCCGAGCGCGCTGTCTAGCGGCACCAGGCCGTCGCCGAGCAAGCGGCTCTTGACGTCGTCGCTGCGTGACCCCAGGCAAGCTGCGGCGGCATAGTGCCTAAGGTGCGAAGGTAGGGGCAGCACCGCACGTCGGTCCGTGCCACGCGCAAAGCGGCTGCGGCCTAGCCAGTCGTCGTCGACCAGGTTGCCGTGGCGCAGGTCGGTGATGCCGGCACTGCGCAGCTTGCCCAGCCGCGCAAAGGGCGCGGCATAGGGCGTGGCGCCGAGGACGATGTCGACCCAGTGGCCGGCGCGCTCGAGCGGCGCGCCGTGGTGCGGCGCGCCCAGGCATACCAGATCGTCCACGCGCTCAGCCCAGGGCTGGCCGGCTTGCATGCCGTAGTGCACGGCGCTGCGCGCGAGCAGGCCACCCATGCTGTGGCCAAGCAGCACCAGGCGCTGCACGGGCTGCGGCCAGGCGTCGAGCAGTTGCTGCATCTGCAAGGCCAGCGCGTGGCCGTTGAGTGAGATGTGTTGGCCACTGTTGTAGCGAAGATAGACGGGTGTGAAGCCGAGGTCCCGCGCCAGTGTCGCGCCGTGGTCGTGGCCCGCACGCTGCCATTGCAGATCGTTCATGCACAGGCCGTGCAACAGCACCAGCAGCTGGCCCGTGGCCTGAGGCAGCTGTGATGTCAGGTCTGGCGTTCGCAGTGACAAGGCCCGGCCTTCGTGGCGAAAGCCCATGGCGGTGGCCAGTGGGTTGGCGCTGGCGGCGAGGTAGTCGCCGAGCACACCGCTCAGTGCCGCCAGCACGGCCTCGCGCTCGGCGCTGGAGTCGTCCATCACCAGCGCGGGTGTCAGCAGGCCCAGCAGCGCGTCGACACTGCCACCGACCACGCGCGTGACGCCACGGATCGTCTTGTAGACCAGGCCGGTGATACCGCTTGTACGCCCACCAGGTGACGCCTGCCCCACCAGCGGCACGCGCGCGATGCGCTCGTGCATGGCTTCCACAAGATCGGTCAACCCGACGGTGGCGTCGGTGGCCAGGCGCGCGGCGCCGCGCAGGTCATGGTGCTTGGGGCGTGTTGGTGGGCTCATGGTCTGCGGATCATGCGCCATGGCATGCCGTTGATAATCGCTGCATGACCATCTTCTACTGGGTGATGGGCGTGCTCATCGTCGGCACACTCGTCCCGTCCGTCGTCTTTATGTTGATGTACGCCGTGACGGGCGAGAACGGCTATGGCGAGCGCGCCAGCGCCTTCTGGCGCTTCTCGCGGCTTTTCTTGATGCTCGGCCTGAACATCCTGATCTGGGGCCACGTCATCGTGGGGCTGTGGAGCATCTGGTTTCGCTAGGCCTGCCTTAGTGCTGCCACGCGCAGCACCTCAGCAGCCATGCGCGCGGCGGCACCACGGTGCGCGGCCGCGAAACGCTCAGCGCGTAGCGCCCAGGCCTCACGCTCTGGCGCCAGCGCCAGCCCAGCGGCGCGCGGCACGGCCTGCGCAAGATCGGCCACGCGAACAGCCGCACCGGCCTCAATGGCCAGTTCGGCCGCCAACGCAAAGTTAAAGGTGTGCGGGCCCATCACGAGCGGGCACGCACAGGCTGCGGCTTCGATGAGGTTTTGGCCGCCCAGCGGCGCAAAGCTGCCGCCCAAGAGCGCGGCATCGGCCATGCCGTAGTAGAGCGCCATCTCGCGCATGCTGTCACCGAGCCAGACGTCGGCGGCAGCGGCAGCGGCGTCGAGCGCTGTGGCGTCGCCCAACATGCTGCGTCTCTGCAACGTTAGCCCAGCCGTCAGCACCAGCGCCGCCACCTCGTCAAAACGCTGCGGGTGGCGCGGCACGATCACGAGCAGCGGCCTCGGCTCTGGCAGCGCACACCACGCGGCCAGCAGCGGCGCCTCTTCGCCTTCGCGCGTCACCGCCGCCAGCACCACCGCACGCGCGAGCGTGATGCGCCAGCGCCGGCCCAGCGCCAGCAACGCGGCGTCGGGCGTGAGGTCAAACTTCACGTTGCCCATCACCTTGGTGGTTAGCGCGCCGATCTCGCGAAAGCGCGCGGCGTCCAGATCGGTCTGCGCCAGCACCGCAGCGAAGCTGGCCACCGCCGGGCGCAGCAGGCTGGCCAGGGTCCGGCCCTTGCCCAGGCTGCGTTCGGACAGGCGCGCATTGGCCAAGACCATGGGCACGCCCAGCGCGTGCGCCTCATGCAGCAGCACCGGCCAGGTTTCGGTTTCCATGAGTACGCCGATGCGTGGCTTGTGGGCGTGCAAGAAGCGCCGCACGGCGCCGGGCGTGTCGTAGGGCAACCAGGCCTGCGCGTCGCCATCGCGCAGCAACGCCACGCCGGCTTCGCGCCCGGTGGCGGTGCTGTGGGTGAGCAGCAAACGCAGGCCCGGCGCTTGCTCACGCAGCGCTTCGATCAAGGCCGCCGCGGCCAGCGTTTCGCCCAGGGAGACGGCGTGGATCCACACGCGGCCTCTGGCCGTGCCCGCGCTGGCCAGGCCCAGGCGCTGGCCAAGATGACTGCGGTACAGCGGCTCGCGCCGCCCGCGCCACCACAGGCGCGCCAGGTATAGCGGGGTGGCCAGGCGCAGCAGCGTGGCGTAGGTGCCGCGCGTGAGCGCAGCCGTGATCGTCACCTTGGTTTGCGTCAGTTCAAGTCAGACGTTAGTGCGCCGCCGCCCCGACCTGCGCGTCGGGCTTGACGGCACGCAGCACGGCCATGAACTGCGCTTGGATGCGCTGCAAGGCGGCATCGGTGTGGCCTTCGAAGCGCAGCACCAGCACCGGCGTGGTGTTGCTGCCGCGGATGAGGCCAAAGCCGTCGGCGAAGTCCACGCGCAGGCCGTCGATGGTGCCGACCTCGCCGCCAGGGAACTTCAAGCGGCCGTCGGCTACACGCGCCAGCAACTCGGCCACCACGGCGTGGTGTTCGCCCTCAGCGCAGGGCACGTTGAGTTCGGGTGTCGAAAAGCTCGTCGGCAACGCGTCGAGAAAGGCACTCGGGTCGGCGTGGCGCGAGAGGATTTCCAGCAGCCGCCCTGCGGTATACATGGCGTCATCGAAGCCGTACCAGCGCTCTTTGAAAAAGAGGTGGCCGCTCATCTCGCCCGCAAACGGCGCGCCGGTTTCGGCGAGCTTGGCCTTGATCAGCGAGTGCCCGGTTTTCCACAGCAGCGGCACGCCACCGGCTTCACGCACAGCCACCGGCACACGCTGCGAACACTTGACGTCGTAGATGATGTGCGCGCCGGGGTGGCGCTTCAAGATGTCGCGCGCGAAGAGCATGATTTGCCGGTCGGGGTAGATGATGTGGCCGTCTTTGGTGACCACGCCCAGGCGGTCGCCGTCGCCGTCAAAAGCCAGGCCCACTTCGGCGTCGGTAGCGTGCACGACCTTGATCAAGTCGGCCAGGTTCTCGGGCTTGCTCGGGTCGGGGTGGTGGTTCGGAAAGTCACCATCCACGCGGCTATAGAGGTCGATCACCTCGCAGCCCAGCGCGCGCAAGATGGCCGGTGCGCTGGCACCCGGGATGCCGTTGCCGGAGTCGACCACGATCTTCATCGGGCGGCTCAGGCGGCAGTCGCGTGTGATGCGGGCGCTGTACTCACGGCCGATGTCCATGCGTGCGCTGCGGCCGCGGCCTGTCGCGTAGTCCTCAGCCTCGATGCGTTTGCGCAAACGCTGAATGTCGTCGCCGTAAATCGCGCGCCCGCCCAGCACCATCTTGAAACCGTTGTAGTCCTTTGGGTTGTGCGAGCCCGTGACCTGGATGCCGCTGGCGCAGCCATGTTTGCTGCGCGTGGCGGCGACGTAATACAGCATGGGGGTGGTGACGGGGCCGAGGTCAACGACGTCCAAGCCCGTCGACGCCAGGCCACGCACCAGCGCCGCGAGCAAGCTCGGCCCCGAGATGCGCCCGTCGCGGCCCACCGCCACCGCCTTTTGGCCGATGGCGCGCGCCTCCGTGCCGAAGGCGCGGCCCAGGTGTTCGGCGAAGCTCTCGTCGATGGTGGTGCCGACCACGCCGCGGATGTCGTAGGCCTTGAAGATGGACGCGTGAACTTTCATGGGTGGGCTGGCTCCGCAAAGGTGCGCGCGATTGTAGGTAGGCGTTGTGGGCCAGCGGCTCAAGCCGCAGGCGCCACGATGGCGCCTTGGATCTGATGCCGCGCCAGCGCCTGCGCCACCATGCCGCTGGCCTTGGCGCGTTCGACGAAGTTCTTCAACAGCTGCTGCGCCGCCTCACCCCGGTTGGCCTGCACGCCCATGGCCTGCTCGATGACCATGAAACGCCCGGGCAGCAAGCGCAGGCCGCCTATGCGCGCGGCATCTAACTGCAGCTGCTGCTTGACTCCGGCGGCCACGTCTGCGCCCTGGGCCATGAATTCGTCCACCACCTTGGGCGAGGTCGGCGCGCGCAGCAAGGTCGCGGCCTTGATTTCGCGCGACAGATAGAGGTCGTAGGCGCTACCACGGCCGACCATCAGCTTGGTGCCGGCCCGGTCAACTTGGGCGTTATCCGTGAGCGTGGACGCCTGCCGCACCAGGTAGGCGCCTTCGATCAAGACATAGGGCGCTGAAAAGCGGATGCCGTCGCTGCGCAGCGGGTCGATGGCGAAGAAGCCGATGTCGGCCTGGCCGCTCTTCACGGTCTCGACCGACTTCAGCGCGGCGTCGACCACCACCACTTCCAGCGGCACGCCAAGCTCAGCGGCGAGCGCCGTGGCCAGGTCGACAGACACGCCCAGCACTTGCCCGGGCGCGTCGCCCTTGCGCGCCAGGATGGGGTTGCCCAGGTTGATGCAGGCGCGCAGCTTGCCTGTGGGGGCGAAGGCCCGGATCAATTCGGCGCTGACGCCGGGCTTGCTGGCGCAGCCGCCGCCGGCCCAGGCCGCCGCAGCACTGCACATGAGATGACGACGGGAAAGGGTGGTGGGCATGGCAGTGTGCGTGGAGACCACGGAATGCGCGGCACGGCGCCGCGACGGAAGTGTAGGCAGGTGGCATAAGTGTCGGCTTCAGCATCTGGCATCAGCAAGGGCGATGAAGACTTCATCAATCAGGGTTGGCGCTGTGTCGACGCCGCTGACATCAGACTTGCTGAAGGCGCAGGCGGGCCTGGCGCCGCACGTTCGGCGCAGGCCGGGCCGCCGCCCGGCGGGCTGATCAGGCCGAGGCCGAGGCACTACGCGCGTCCAGGCTGCCCGGGCCGGCACCGAACGAGAACACCATCAACAGGCCACCGGCCACGGCCAGGTTTTTCATGAACATCAGCTGTTGCACGAAGGCCTGGTCGGCGGGCACGGCCCAGAACTTGTGGAAGAGCAGCGAGGCGACGATGGTGAAGAGCGCCAGCCCCAAAGCGGCCCAGCGCGCCTGCCAGCCAATGATGATCGCAAGGCCGAAAAAGAGCTCGACGGCTGCAACCACCGGCGCCAGCAGCGCGCCAAACGGCAGGCCGCCGCTGGTGATGTAGCCCGCCGTGCCTGGCAGGTTGGCGAACTTGGAAGCGCCGGCGACGACGAACATCAGCGCCAGCAAGATGCGCGCGACGATAACCACCGAAGTGATGGGTGTTTGACGGGTTGAGAGCGTGGTCATGGAAGAGTCCTTGGTGATGAAAGTGGAAGAAGTAAGCGACGCAAGAGATCTCAGGCCGCGAGGTCAAACACCAGCACTTCGGCCGCTTGGCCTTGGGCCAGCGTGAGGCGGCTTGTACCGTCCAGCCGCAGCGCGTCGCCTTGCGCCAGCGCCTGGCCATTGGCCGACACGCTGCCGCGAGCGACGAAGACATAGGCGATGCGCGACGGGTTCAGGGCCAGCTCAGCCGTCTCGTCACCCTCAAACAGCCCGGCGCGAAGGGCGGTGTCGGCATGAATCTGCACCGAGCCTTCAGCGCCGTCGCGTGAGGCCACCAGCGCCAGGCGGCCGCGCTTTGACAGCGCGTCGAAGTGCCTTTGCTCGTAGCCTGGCGCGATGCCCGCCGTGTGCGGCATGAGCCAGATCTGCAAGAAGTGCGTGGGCTCCGTCTTGGAGTGGTTGAACTCGCTGTGCATCACGCCTGTGCCCGCGCTCATGCGTTGCACGTCGCCAGGGCGAATAACGCCCGAGTTGACGGCACCGGGCTCGCCATTGCCCATCGAGTCGGAATGCGCCAGCGCGCCGTCAAGCACGTAGCTCACGATCTCCATGTCGCGGTGGCCGTGGCGGCCAAAGCCGGTGCCGGGTGCGATGCGATCTTCATTGATGACGCGCAGGTTGCCCACGCCCATGTGGGCGGGGTCGTGGTAGTCGGCGAACGAGAAACTGTGAAAGCTCTTGAGCCAGCCGTGGTCGGCATAGCCGCGTTCGTTGGATCTGCGGGTGGTGGTCATAGCGCGTGCTCCTGGTGTGCGATGAACTCTACGTGCGGCCCATGGCACCAGGGTGGCGGGCGCTTGAAGGCGGCGTTCAAATAAGATGAAGCCATGGCCAAACCGAGCGACGCCCTCACGCCCGATGCGCTGCTGATGATGGACACCATCGCGCGCACGGGCAGCTTCGCCGCCGCCGCGCGTGAGCTCGGCAAGGTGCCCTCGGCGCTGACCTACAGCGTGCGCCAGCTCGAAGAGGCGCTGGATGTGCTGCTCTTTGACCGCAGCTCGCGCCAGGCGCAACTGACGGCCGCAGGCAGCGAGCTCTTGCGCGAAGGCAGGCGTCTGTTGCACGAGATGGACGCCGTGGCCAACCGCGTCAAGCGCGTGGCCAGCGGCTGGGAATCGCAGCTGGCCATCAGTGTGGAAGACCTCATCGCCATGCCCACGATGTTCGAGCTGGTGGAAGCCTTCTGCGGCGTGCGTGACGCGGACTCGACCGATGGCCCGCCGACGCGGCTGCGCTTGCGCAACGAGGTGCTGGCGGGCACCTGGGAGGCGCTGGTCTCGGGCGAGGTTGACCTGGCCATCGGCGTCAGCGGCGAGCACGCCAACCCGGGTGGCATCGAGCTTGCGCACATGGGCGACATGGCCTTCGTGTTCTGCGTGGCGCCGCACCACCCGCTGGCCACCGTCACGCAGCCGCTGGAAGACAGCCAGCTCGTGCACCACCGCGCCATCGCCGTGGCCGACACCGCGCGGCGCCTGGCGCCACTCACCGTCAACCTGTTGCCGGGGCAGGATGTGCTCACCGTCTCGTCGATGCACGCCAAGCTCGAAGCGCTGCTGCGCTGCCTGGGCGCGGGCTTCGTGCCCGAGCCGCTGGCACGTCCGCACCTGCAAGCCGGCCATCTGGTGCACAAGGCCACCGTGCGGCCGGCCTTGTTGGCGCGTGTGCATTACGCCTGGCGCAGCGAGGGCTCGGCGCAGGGCCTGGGCCGCGCGCTGCGCTGGTGGCTGGCGCAGTTGGCGAGCCCGGCCACGCGCGTGGCCTTGCTGGAGCGGCACGCCGGCAGGTTGCGCTAACGAGCCCTGGGTGGCCGGCACTCAAGCTGCTGTGGGTTTTGGTCGATATGTCGGAGTCATGCTCTCTATCGACCCCCTCGCAAGCTACGTCGTCTGTGGCGCTGGCTCCCTCGTTGCCGCCGCCATGATGATCATGGCGCGGCCCGACGAAGCGCGCGTGCGCCAGGCCCTGCACATCGCCACCGCCGCCTTCCTCGTCCTGGGCGCGGGTTTGTTTCCGCTGCTGTTCACGGGTTCCCAGCCAGGCGCCGTGTCGACGTGGCTGATGTTGTGGTTGAGCTGCTTGAGCGGGCCCATGTTCGCGCTGGCACTGGCGCGGCTGGCGGGCCAGGGCTTGATCCAGCCGCGGCTTGCCATCGGCATGGCGGTGGTCATCACGGCGGCCATCACCATCGCAGCCTACGCCGGCGGCCTGGCGCCGGGCTATAGCTTCGCGCTGCTGTGCCTGCTGGGCGCGGGCATGATGTTGCTGGCCTGCTGGCCCTTCCTGGCCAGGCCGCGCTACCTTGTCGAGCGCGTGCTCGGTGTGGTGGTGGCCCTCTACTTCGCCAGCTGGCTGCTGCGCACCAGCTACACACTGGCCTACGCTGGCCCACGGCTGGTGCACGAGCTCTATACGCCCGTGGCGCTGCAGCCCTGGTACGCCATCGTCTACGCCACCTTGCCGATCATCATGGCCTCGCTGCTGCTGAACACTGTCAGCGCCAGACTGCACCAGCAACTGAAGTCACGCGCCTCGACCGACGAACTCACCGGCGTGCTGATGCGCCGCGCGCTGCGCGAGATGGCACCCGCTGCGGTGGCGCGCGCGCAAAACGCCGGCCGCGAAGCCGCGCTGGTGATGCTCGACCTGGACCGCTTCAAGACCATCAACGACGTGCATGGCCACGTCGTCGGCGACGCGGTCTTGCACCACACCGCGCAGGTGCTGCAAGCGCAGCTGCGACCCGACGCTTTGCTCGGGCGCTTTGGTGGTGAAGAGTTCATGGTGCTCGTCGACGTGGGCGACATCGCTGCGGCCCGCGCTGTGGCCGAGCGCCTGCGCCTGGCCATGGCCAGCACGCCCTGCCCCGTGAGCGGCGGGCGCGCGATCCCCGTCACCATCTCGGTGGGCGTGGCGCTCTTCGGGCTGGGCGAAGGCCTGGACACGACGCTGATGCGTGCCGACGAGGCGCTGTACCGCGCTAAACGCGGTGGGCGCGACCGGGTTGAGGTTGGGCTCGTGGCGGCGCGCTGAGGCGCTGAGCGCCTTGGCGCAAGTCGTGTGATGTGCGCCGCGACAATCGCGGCATGTCAGCGCCCGCACCTTTCTACGTCGGCCGCTTTGCGCCCTCACCCACCGGCCCGCTACACGCCGGCTCGCTGGTCGCTGCGCTGGCGAGCTGGCTCGACGCCCGCGCGCACTGCGGGCGTTGGCTTCTGCGCATCGAAGACATCGACACACCGCGCTGCGTGCCGGGTGCCGCCGAAGTCATTCAGCGCCAACTTGCCGCCTGCAGCCTCATGGCCGACGCACCTGTGCTCTGGCAAAGCACACGCAGCGCGGCCTACGCCGCCGCGTTGAAGCAGTTGCTAAGAGCTGGCCTGGCCTACCCCTGCGGCTGCACTCGCAAGGAGATCGAAGGCGCTATTGCGGCCCGTGGTGGCCAGCGCGCACGCTTCGGCGAACTCATCTACCCCGGCATCTGTCGCAGCGGCCTGCACGGCAAGCCCGCGCGCGCTACGCGTTTGCGCTGCCAGCCCTGGCTCGTGACTTGGAAAGACCGCCGCCTGGGTGCGATGTCGCAAGACCTCGAAGACGAGGTCGGTGACTTCGTGCTCAAGCGCGCGGATGGCCTTTGGGCTTACCAGCTCGCGGTGGTGGTCGACGACGCGCACCAAGGCATAACCGACATCGTTCGCGGCGAAGACCTGGCCGACAACACGCCGCGCCAGGTCTTCTTGCAGCAAAGCCTGGGACTGCCTCAACCGCGATACATGCACACACCCTTGGTGCTGGGCGCCGACGGCCACAAGCTGTCGAAACAAAACGGCGCCCTGCCGCTGGACACCCGCCAGCCCTTGCGCGCGCTGCAAGCCGCCGCCACCGTGCTGGACTTGCCGCCGATCAACGCCGACACGCCTGGCGACTGGCTGGCGCAAGCCGTGTTGGCCTGGCGTGTGCGCTGGATGGCATGATGCGCGCCGTTTCTCTCTCCACCCTTTCCCTTTCATCCATCAGCTTCGGCATCACCCAAGGACACCCACCATGCCCACCACCGACAGCGGCCTGCACTATGAAGACACCATCCCCGGCACCGGCGAAGAAGCCAGCGCCGGCAACCGCGTCCAAGTTCACTACACCGGCTGGCTGCACGACGCGGCGGCCGACAAGCAGCGCGGGCGCAAGTTCGATTCCAGCAAAGACCGCGGCGACCTCTTCGCCTTCGCGCTCGGTGCCGGCCAGGTCATCCGCGGCTGGGACGAAGGTGTGGCGGGCATGAAGGTCGGCGGCACGCGCGTGCTCACCATTCCCGCTGAGCTGGGCTACGGCGCACGCGGCGCTGGCGGCGTGATTCCGCCCAACGCCACGCTCGTTTTCGAGGTGGAACTGCACGGCGTGTAGTCACGCCATCGATGACCATGGGGAGCGCATGCGATGTTGATCTTTCGCCAACTCTTTGACCCATCGTCGTCGACCTACACCTACCTGCTGGGCGACAGCGCCTCGGGCGAGGCGCTGCTCATCGACCCTGTCTTCGACCAGGTGCGCCGCGACCTGGCCCTGGTGCGTGAACTCGGCCTCACGCTGGTGGCCACGCTGGACACCCACGTACACGCCGACCACGTCACCGCCGCATGGTTGATCAAACAACGCTGCGCCAGCCGCATTCATCTCGCGCAGGCCGCCGGCGCGGCTAACGTCGACCGCACGTTGACGCACGGCGAGCTGGTGGCCTTTGGCAAACGCCACCTTGAGGTGCGCGCCACGCCAGGCCACACCAGCGGCTGCCTGAGCTACGTGCTCGACGACCAAAGCATGGCCTTCACCGGCGACAGCCTGCTCATCCGCGGCTGCGGCCGCACCGACTTCCAGCAAGGCAGCCCGCAGCAGCTTTTTCGCTCCGTGCGCGAGCAAATCCTCTCGCTGCCGTCCGCCTGCCTGCTCTACCCCGGCCACGACTACCGCGGCATCACCGTCACCACCGTGACTGAGGAGCTGCGCTTCAACCCGCGCCTGGGCGGCGACGCCAACGAGAGCGATTTTGCGGGCTACATGAACAACCTCGGCTTGCCGCATCCGAAGCTGATGGACATCGCCGTGCCGGCCAACCTGCGCTGCGGCCAGCCCGACAGCAGCGCGGCGCTGCCCGAAGAGCCGAGCTGGGCGCCGCTGACCTACACC
>JANOJR010000230.1:0-2594 GCA_031418855.1 Rubrivivax sp. | reverse complement strand
GGTGATGCCGACAAAGCCGGCCGCGTCTTCAGCGATCTGAAAGAGCGTTTCCCAAGCACCAGCTATGCCGAGCAAGGTGGCCTGGCTGCCGCGCGTGTGCAGTTCGACAAAGGCCAGCTTGATGCCGCGCAGGCCAGCCTCGGCTGGGTTGCGCAGAGCGCCATGCAAGACGAGATGCGCACGGTGGCACGGCTGCGTCTTGCCGGCATGCTGCTCGACGCGAAAAAGTTTGACGCTGCGTTGACCGAACTCGATGGCGCCAAGTCGATTGAATTCAGCGCGCTGGTGGCCGACCGCCGAGGTGATGTGCTCGCCGCGATGGGCAAGGCAGCCGAGGCCAAGAGCGCCTACGAGGCTGCCTACAAGGCCATGCCCGAGCGCGTGGAGTACCGGCGTTTGATTGATGCCAAGCTCACCGCGCTGGGGGCCGCGCCGGTGGCGCCTGCCGCGTCGGGGGCCAAGCCATGACGGCTGCGCGTCTGCTCGCCGCGTCCCTGCTGGCGGTGTTGTTGGCGGCCTGTTCGAGCGACAAACCCAAGCCCGCCGCGCTGGAGACTTTCGTCCCGAGCCTGCAAGCGCGCCTGGCCTGGAGCGCCCGCGTCGACAGCGCCAAGTTCCCGCTGGCACCGGCCGCGCGCAACGGCCAGTTCACAGTGGCCGGCAGCGACGGCCAGGTCGTCGTGCTGCGTGCGGATAACGGCCAAGAGGTGTGGCGTGCAAGTGCCGGTGCTGGCCTCTCAGCGGGTGTCGGGAGCGACGGCCGCTTCGTCAGCGTCGTCACCGCCAACAACGAAGTCGTGACCATGGAAGCCGGGCGCACGCTGTGGCGCCAGCGCGTGCCAGCACGCGTGGTCACCGCGCCGTTTGTGGCGGGTGAGCGTGTCTTCGTGATGAGTGTCGACCGTGTGGTGCACGCCTTCGATGCCCTCGACGGCCGCCGCCTGTGGACACTGCAACGCCCCGGTGATGCGCTCACCCTGGCGCAAGCCGGTGTGCTGACGTCCTACCGCAACCTGCTCATCGCGGGCCAGGGCTCGCGCATGACGGCGGTGGACCCACTGCGCGGCACGGTGCAGTGGGAGGTGCCGCTGGCCACGCCGCGTGGCACCAATGAAGTCGAGCGCCTGGCTGACTTGATCGGCCCAGCCGTGCGTGTCGGCGACCGGCTGTGCGCACGCGCGTTCCAGTCTTCGGCGGGCTGCCTCGACGCTTCGCGCGGCACACTCTTGTGGTCCAAAGGCAGCGGCGGCGCGCAGGCCGTGGCCGCTGATAACGACCGAGTGGTGGGGGCTGACGCGAGTGATCGCATCAGCGCCTGGAAGGCCGCCACGGGTGACGTGATCTGGAGCAACGAGAAGCTGCTCAACCGCGGCCTCAGCGGCGGCTTGCTGGTCGCCAACACGGTGATCTACGGCGACCGGGAAGGCTACGTGCACTTCCTGTCCGCGGCCACCGGCGACACCCAACAGCGCCTGCCCACCGACGGCTCGCCTGTGGTCGGCACGCCGGTGCTGCTGGACGGCACCGTGCTCGTGGCGACGCGCAACGGAGGGCTGTTCGCCTTTCGGTTGAACTGAGCTGGACATCCCATGAAGCCGGTCATCGCACTGGTCGGCCGCCCCAACGTCGGCAAGTCCACGCTCTTCAACCGCATCACCAAGTCGCGCGACGCGATCGTGGCTGACTTCGCCGGTCTCACGCGCGACCGCCACTACGGCGACGCCAAGTTGGGGGCACACGAGTTCATCGTCGTCGACACCGGCGGCTTCGAGCCCGACAGCACCACGGGCATCGTCAAGGAGATGGCCAAGCAGACGCGCCAGGCCGTGGCCGAGGCCGATGTCGTGATCTTTGTCGTCGACGTGCGCGCGGGGCTGTCGGCGCAAGACCATGACATCGCCAAGTTCCTGCGCGTGGCGCGCAAGAAGGTGGTGCTGGCGGCGAACAAGGCCGAAGGCATGATCGACGCGCCGGCGGTGGCCGAATTCCACGAGCTCGGCATCGGCGAGCCGCTGGCGGTTTCTTCCGCGCATGGCCAGGGCATCCGCAGCCTGCTGGAGATCGCGCTTGAAGACGTGATCTGGCCTGAAGAAGCGGACGAAGAGGACGACCCCAATCGGCCTATTCGCCTGGCGGTGGCGGGGCGGCCGAATGTCGGCAAGTCGACCCTGATCAACGCCTGGCTGGGTGAAGAGCGCCTGGTGGCGTTTGACCAACCCGGGACCACGCGCGACGCCATCCACGTGCCCTTCGAGCGCGAAGGCCGCAAGTTCGAGCTCATCGACACCGCAGGCCTGCGCCGCAAGGGCAAGGTCTTCGAGGCCATCGAAAAATTTTCGGTGGTGAAGACGCTGCAAGCCATTGCCGACGCCAACGTCGTGCTCTTGTTGCTCGACGCCACGCAGGGCGTGACCGATCAAGATGCGCACATCGCCGGCTACATCCTGGAGTCAGGCCGTGCTGTCGTGCTGGCGGTGAACAAGTGGGATGCGGTGGACAGCTACCAGCGCGAGACGCTGCAGCGCTCCATCGAGACGCGGCTGGCGTTCCTGAAATACGCGCCGATCTCGATGATCTCGGCCATCAAGCGCCAG
>JANOJR010000229.1:0-2287 GCA_031418855.1 Rubrivivax sp. | reverse complement strand
CGACGGCCGCTTGATCGGCGCGCGGCTCATCGGCAACGTGCTCTATCTGGTGACGCAGCACACACCGCAGCTGGCACTCGAAGCCCTGCCCGCCACAGCCACCAAAGCCGAGCGTGACGCCATGCTGGCCAAGCTGAGTGCGGCTGAAGTGCTGCCCACCATCCGCATCGGCAACGCGGCAGCCACGCCGCTCTTGGCCGACACCGACTGCTACGTGCAGGCCAAGAACACCGCACTCGGTATCGACATCACCTCGGTCACCGCCATCGACCTGGCCACCGGCACGAGCAGCCGCACCAGCCGCTGTTTCGTCGGCGGCAGCGAGGCGCTGTACATGTCCACCAACAGCCTGTACCTGGCCACCACGCGCAGCAACTACGCGACGGGCACGGCGCTCATCCGCTTTCCCGCAACTATGAGCACCGACATCCACAAGTTCTCACTGGCGGGGCTGGCGATCAACTACCGTGGCTCAGGTGAAGTGCCCGGCCACCTGGGCTGGGACCCGCAACGCAAGTCCTACCGCATGAGCGAATTCAACGGCGACCTGCGTGTGCTTAGCTTCACCGGTGAAACCGGCTGGGCCTTCCTCGCCGACGCCACCATACCCAGCGCGCCGCCGCCGTCACCCGCCACGCTGAGCATCCTGCGCGAACGCGCCAGTGACCAGACCTTGCAAGTCGTCGGCAAGCTGCCCAACGATCGCCGCCCGGCGGCCATCGGCAAGACCGGCGAGCAGGTCTATGCCGTGCGCTTTCTGGGCAACCGCGGCTACGTGGTGACCTTCCGCCGAACCGACCCGCTGTACGTGCTGGACCTGGCCGACGCGGCCGACCCCAAGACCGTGGGTGAGCTGGAAACGCCGGGGTTCTCGGACTACCTGCTGCCGCTGGCTAACAACCTATTGTTGGGGGTCGGCCGCGATGCCGATGCGCGTGGCTTTGCCACCGGCGCCAAGATCAGTCTCTACGACGTGGCCAACCCGGCCGCGCCCAGGGAGGTGACGAGCAAGGTCTTCGGAGCGGCCGGCAGCGCCACGGGCCTGGAATCCAGTAGCCACGGCATCGATCTCTTCACGCGCGGCAACCTCACGCGCGTGGGCTTGTCGCTGCGCGTGATCGACGCCAGGGGCTTCATCAGCGCACGTGGCTTGCAGAAGATCGAGATCGACACCAATGCGCGCAGCATGACGGTGGGCACTTTGCTGCCCGCGTCTGATGGCGTGACGAACTGGGACTTGAGCCGCGAGCGCAGCGTGCAGATCGAGAACAGCCTGTACTACCTCAGTGGCGCGAGCTTCACGGCGTCGAATTGGTGAGCAGCAAGGCAGCACGATGTCGTTCGAAATCCGTGCGCGCAGCGCCAGCGCGGGGGCGGCCCGGCTACGTTTAGGGAATGCTTATGCACTTCGCCGGGCCACCCCCACGCCGACGCTGCGAGCCACTGCGAGGGCGCGCAAACCGCGCGGCACCGGGTGTGAGCAAGGGTCTTGGCAACGCCCCACCCGCCACCAAACCAGCCGGGATGGGGGTGGCCGGCGTAGCGCATAAGCATTCCCTAAGCGGAGCCGGCCACCCCCATCCCGGCTGCGACCACAACGGTGCCATGCAGCCGCCGCGTCCAACACAGTGCCCAACCAACTTCACCGGCCACACCGTGCCCTTCGCACCGTCGCGCAGTTGATGCGATCGAACGCAATTCCGTTTCAGTCCGAACGAAAACTAGCTCAGGGAGAAGTTCAGTGAACAACGATCGACGTGCATACACAGTCGCGGTGTTGTCCGCGATGCTGTTGGCCTGCGGAGGCTCGGAGCACGAGGTGCCTCTCACTGCGAGAGAGCGAGCTGATGCAGCCGAAAGCAATGCCAGGGTGCTCATACAGGTAGCAGCATGCAGCAGCGACCAACAGTGCTCATTCGTCACCTTTGAAGACGCCTTCCCCAGTTGCTCGCAGGGCCGGCATGAGCCTTATCTCTTGACTTCAAAGACGGCCACAGCCGCTGTCAAGGCCGCCGCCCTTCAAGCCGCGCTTGCACGGGAAGCGAGGCTTGCACCAGGAAACGAATGGAATTTCGGATGCGCAGCCTACGTGGAGCCACTGCCAATTCCGCAGTGCCAGCAAGGTCGATGCGCGTTGCGACCCGGTTTCGAATTCACTGTGGCCGCGCCGCAGTGAATCAGGTCGTTAGAACGCAATCTTCCCGGTCCAAATGTCCTTGTACATGACCCAGTCGCCCATGAAGCTGAACCAGGGCCGCTTGAAGCTGGCGGGCTTGTTTTTCTCGAA
>JANOJR010000228.1:0-1781 GCA_031418855.1 Rubrivivax sp. | reverse complement strand
GGCCACTTCGGCGCGGTGCGCGGCGTTGGCCAGGTCGCGGTGGCCGCTGAGCAAATTGGCCAGGCCGCCGACCTCGCGCCCGCCCATGGCGTTGGGCTGGCCCGTCAGCGAAAACGGCCCGGCACCGGGCTTGCCGATCTGCCCCGTGGCCAGGTGGAGGTTGATGAGCGTGGTGTTCTTGTCGGTGCCGCTGCTGCTTTGGTTGAGGCCCTGGCAGTAGAGCGAAAGCGTGGGCCCACGCCGCCCGCTGGCAGCGTCGACGTTGCCCGCGAACCAGCGCGCGGCCATCACGATGTCGTCGGCCTTCAAGCCGCAGACCTTGGCCGCATGCGCCGGCGTGAACTCCCGCACGCGGTCGCGCAGGGCTTCAAAGCCGCTGGTGTGCGCTTGGATGAACGCGCGGTCGACCAGGTCTTCCCACAGCAGCACATGCAGCATGGCGTGGTGCAGCACGACATCGGTGCCGGGCAGCAGCTGCAAGAAGAGGTCAGCGTCCGCGGCAGTCTCGGTGCGGCGCGGGTCGGCGACGATGACTTTCATGCCCGGGTTGGCGCGGCGCGCGTCTTCGAGCCGGCGGTACAGCACGGGGTGGGCCCAGGCCATGTTGCTGCCGGTGATGAACACCGTCTGCGCCAAGGCGATGTCTTCATAGTTGCAGGGCACGGCGTCGGCGCCCAGGCTGGCCTTGTAGCCGGCCACCGCGCTGCTCATGCACAGGCGCGAGTTGGTGTCGACGTTGTTGGTGCCGATGAGGCCCTTGCCGAGCTTGTTGAAGACGTAGTAGTCCTCGGTCAGCAGCTGGCCGCTGAGGTACAGGCCCACCGCGTCGGGGCCGTGCTCGTTGATCGTTAGCGCGAAACGCTGCGCGACGTCGTCGAGCGCGTTGTCCCAGGTGATTGGCGCCAGGCGCCCGCCACGGTGGGCGCGGCGCATGGGTTGAAGCAGCCGCGTTTGCTGCTGCAAGAGCGGCGCGGCGGTAAGGTGCAGGGTGCTGCCCTTGGTGCACAGCCGGCCGAAATTGGCGGGGTGGTCGGGGTCGCCTCTAACGCCCGTGATGTGCTGACCGTCGGTCTCGATGATGACGCCGCAGCCCACGCCGCAGTAGGGGCAAGTTGACCTGCTCCCTCCCCCTCCTAGGGGGAGGGTTGGGGTGGGGGTGGAATGCTGCCGTGCCTGCATTGCCTGCATTGCCTGAGTTGCGTGCTCGATCACGACCAAACCCCCATCCCAGCCTTCCCCCTTGAAGGGGGAAGGAGCAAGGCGCAGTTCACGCCACAACCTCGACCGCCAACGTGCGCAGCTCTTGCGCGTCCAGGGCCACCACGCCGTCTTGCAACTGCACGGCAAACGGCGTCGTACAACCCTCATCCGCCCCCCGCGCGCAGCCATCCATCAAGCCGATATTCCAGCTGTGCAGCGGGCAGGTCACCGACTCGCCGTGCACGATGCCTTGCGACAGCGGGCCGCCCTTGTGCGGGCAGCGGTCGAGCAGGGCGAAGACCTTGTCGTCGGCGGTGCGGAAGATCGCGACCTCGGCGCCTGACGCGCGCGCCATGCGCCGGGCGCCAAGTACCGGAATGTCGTCAATGCGGCAGATGGTCTTCCACTCGCTCATACGACCCCCACCGGCTCGAACTGCCGCAAATCGACCTGCGCCTTCTCAAACTCGAACCAAGGGTCGGGCTCACCGTCCAGGCTGAACTGCAACTTCTCCCACAAGGCTTTGCGATAGGCAGCGTCGTCGAGCACCTTCTTCTTCACGTAGTCCAGGCCCACGCGTG
>JANOJR010000227.1:0-1569 GCA_031418855.1 Rubrivivax sp. | reverse complement strand
GCCATCGCCATCGGCGGCCTGGTCGACGACGCCGTGGTGGGGGTGGAAAACGTCATGCGACGCCTTCGCCTTGAGCGCGCCGCGCACCCCGAGCGGCGCGTGCATGCGCTGGTGGTGGTGGCGCGCGCGACGATGGAAGTGCGCTCGGCCATCCTGTACGCCACCGTGATCATCGTGCTGGTGTTCATTCCGCTCTTTGCGCTGCCCGGGCTCGAGGGCAAGCTCTTTGTGCCGCTGGGCATTGCCTTCATCGTCTCGACGCTGGCCTCGCTGGTGGTCTCGGTGACGGTCACGCCGGTGCTCAGCTACTACCTGCTGCCGCGCATGAAGAGCCTGGAGCATGGCGACACTGTCGTGCTGGCCTGGTTGAAGAAGCACTACCGCAGCAGCCTGCAAGCCGTGCTGCACCACCCGCGCCCGGCGCTGGCTGCGGCTGGTGTGGTGGTGCTGATGGCGGGCGTGGCCGTGCCCTTTTTCCCCACTACCTTCTTGCCGCCTTTCAACGAAGGCACGCTGCTGGTGGGCCTGCGGCTGAACCCGGGCGTGACGCTGACCGAGACCTCAGCTCTCGCGCGCCAGGCCGAGGTGCTTATCAAACAAGTGCCCGAGGTCACCCACGTGGGCCGGCGCAGTGGACGCGCCGAGCTCGACGAACACGCCGAGGGCGTGCACGTCAGCGAGCTCGATGTCGGGCTCAAGCCCAGCGCTGAGCTCACGCGCTCGATGGACGCCATCAAGACCGACATCCGCACGCGCCTGGTGAACCTGCCCGCAGCGCTTGAAATCGGCCAGCCGATCTCGCACCGCATCGACCACATGCTCTCGGGCGTTCGCTCGCAGATCGCCATCAAGATCTTCGGCGAAGACCTTGACGCGCTGCGTGGGCAGGCCGACGTGCTGCGCGCACGCTTGGCCGTGATACCCGGCATCGCCGACTTGCAAATCGAAAAGCAGGTGCTCTCGCCCCAGATCAAGGTGCGTATTGATTACGCCGCTGCCGCCCAGTACGGCGTGCCCGCACCGCAGGTGCTCAACACGCTGCAAAGCCTGGTCGAAGGCGAGAAGATCACGCAGATCGTGGAAGGCGGCCGGCGCTTTGCGCTGGTGGTGCGTTTGCCGGAAGCGGCGCGCTCGGTGCAGGGCCTGGGCCAAATCTTGATCGAGACACCGAGTGGGCGCATTCCGCTGTCCAAGATCGCCACCATTGAAGACGGCGACGGGCCTAACCAGATCAGCCGCGACGACGGCAAGCGGCGCATCGTGCTCTCGGCCAACGCCTCGGGGCGCGCCTTGTCAGACATCGTGGCCGACATTCGCCAGGCCGTGGCCCAGAGCAAGCTGCCCGAGGGCTACTTCATCACCCTGGGCGGGCAGTTCCAGGCGCAAGAAGAAGCCTCGCGCCTGGTCGGCTTGCTCTCGATCGTTTCGCTAACGTTGATGTTCGTGGTGCTCTACAGCCGCTACAAGTCGGCGCTGCTGGCCGCGCTGATCATGGCCAACATCCCGCTGGCGCTGGTGGGGGCCGTGCTGGGGCTGTGGCTGTCGGGGCAGCCGCTGTCGGTGGCGGCG
>JANOJR010000226.1:0-5779 GCA_031418855.1 Rubrivivax sp. | reverse complement strand
GCGCAGGGCGAATTGACGGGTGCGTTGTCGCGCTTGATGGTGGTGTCGGAGCAGTACCCGAACCTGAGGGCCAACCAGGGCTTCCGAGACCTGTCAGCGCAACTCGAAGGTACCGAGAACCGCATCGCGGTGGCGCGCAATCGCTACATCAAGACGGTGCAGGACTACAACGTGACGGTGCGCTCCTTTCCGTCCAACCTGACCGCGATGGTGTTTGGCTACAAGGAAAAGCCGAACTTCGCGGTCGAAAACGAGAGGGAAATTGCCAAGCCGCCCAGCGTCGGATTCGGCGCCGCACCGGTCAAGCCTGCTGGCGCGGCATCGGTGGTGAGCAAGTGATTGCAGGCCACCCTGTCAGCAGGCTCAGTCGAGCCGGCACAGCGCTGCGCTGGGTTGCGCTGGTGGCCTGCCTGCTCGGCGGGTCCGCGCTCACGGCAGCGCAAGTGCCTGTGCCTGCGTTGACGGGGCATGTGATCGATCAGACCGGCACGCTGACGCCAGAGCAGAAGGCCGCGCTCGAGCAAACGCTGGCCGCCTTCGAAGCCAGGAAGGGCAGCCAGCTCGCCGTGCTGATGGTCGCCTCGACAGCCCCGGAAGAAGTCGAGCAATACGCCTTGCGCGTCGCCGAGCAGTGGAAGCTGGGGCGGAAGAAGGTCGATGACGGCGCGATCCTCGTGGTCGCCAAGAACGACCGCGCGATGCGCATCGAGGTGGGCTATGGCCTGGAAGGCGCGCTCAGCGACCTCACCAGCAAACGCATCATCAGCGAGACGATCCTGCCGCGATTCAAGAGCCAGGACTTCTATGGAGGCATCACGGCCGGGGTCGCGCAGATCATCCTCGTGGTGGACGGCGAGTCACTGCCCGCACCCAGCGCGCGGCCCAGCGCCGGCGCGGGCGATGTTCAGCAGTACGCGCCGATGTTGTTCATCGTGGCGCTCGCCGTGGGTGGTGTGCTGCGCGCTGCGCTGGGCAAAGTGCCCGGCTCACTGGTCACGGGTGGTGTCGTCGCGGTGATCGCGTGGTTCGTGGTCGGTGCCATCTCGATGGCGCTGGTGGCCGGCGTGGTGGCACTCTTCGTCACCTTGCTGGGTGGCGGCATGCTCGGTCGTGGCATGGGCGGCTACTACGGCGGCGGTGGCCGCGGTGGTGGTGGGGGCGGCTTCACCGGCGGCGGTGGCGGCTTCGGCGGCGGCGGTGCGTCGGGGAGGTGGTAGCCATGAACATCCGACGCATTGCGCGCCATTTGCTGGTGACCGACGGGCAGGTGGGCAGGGCCTTTCCGGCCAGCGCACTGCACAAGATCGAACAAGCGATCAAAGGCAGCGAGACGGCCCATGTCGGTGAGATCCGCTTCGCGGTTGAGGGTGGACTCGACGGCGCGCCCTTGTTCAAAGGTCAGACCGCCCGAGAGCGTGCCCTCGAGCTCTTTTCGCAACTGCGCGTGTGGGACACCCAACACAACACCGGCGTGCTGATCTACCTGCTGCTCGCCGACCACGCCGTGGAAATCGTTGCCGACCGGGGCATCGACGCCAAGGTGGATGCACAGGCGTGGAGCGAGGTCTGCCGGCAGATGGAAACCGCCTTCAGGCAATCGAACTTTGAAGGTGGTGTGGTGAGCGGCGTGCAGGCGGTGACGCAGCAGCTGATGCAGCACTTTCCTAATGACAACCGCGACAGGCACGACAGCGACGACAGGAATGAACTGCCGGACAAACCGGTGGTGCTGTGAAGAGCAGCAGCATGGCGCCGTGACGGCACCGCGACAACCCACAGGAGAAATCTCATGGCATGGTTGACAGAGAACTGGTTCTGGATCTTGACCTTCATCGCCTTTATCGCGATGCACCTGTTCGGTCACGGTGGCCACGGCGGGCATGGCCGTCACGGCGGCGGTGAGCGCGAACGAAGTGCGCAGGGCAAGGAAGCGGGCGCCGTGCAGAGCCGCTCCGAGGACGCCAGGTCAGGCGGACACCGGCACTGAAGGACTGAATTCGATGCGATCGCGGTTGAACGCAAACCCGCGTTCACCGTGAGCTGGACGAAACGGCCGCACAGGCCCAAGGAGCCACAGACATGCTGAACATCAAGGTCGTGAGCTGGTCGCTCGGAATCTTCACCGCCCTCAGCTTCGTGCTGTGCGTGATCTACGGCCTGATCGTGCCGCCGAGCCTGCACATGGCGCCATTCCTGGAGATGGTGTTGCCGGCCTTCAAGTGGCTCACGTTCTGGGGTTTCTGCCTGGGCTTGGTCGAGAGCTTTCTCTACGGCGCCTATGTCGGGCTGGTGTTCGTGCCGATCTACAACTTTCTCGCTCGCCGATGGGCTGCGCCAGCGGGTGTTCAGGGCCCGCAGGCGTGACACCCGCAGGCACAGCAAGCAGATCAGCCAAGGCGGCGCAACCCGCCGCACTGGGGCTGGTGCAACTGGCGTGGCTGGCGGGCTCGGTGTTCATCGTCTCCGCCGGCTACGGCGCACTGCTGCCGGTGCTGCCGGGGTGGCTGGTGTCGATGATGCCCGGCGTCAGCGAGCGCGAAGTCGGTCGTCACGTCGGCTTGCTCAGCGCGGCCTATGCGGCCGGCGTGCTGCTGGGTGCACCGCTGTGGGGGTTCGTTTCGGATCGTGTTGGGCGTGGCCGCATCCTCATCATCGGTCTCGTGGGCTATGTCGCCAGCCTGCTGCTGCTGTTGACCCCAGCGCTGGCCGGCGGGTGGGGGGTTGGGGGCCTGTACGCACTGCGCGGCACGACCGGATTTTTCGTCGCCGCAGTGGTGCCTGTCGTTGCGGCGCTGGTGGCAGCGCACACGCCACAAGAGAAGCGGGCACGGCGTTTTGCGTGGCTGGGCGCGATGTCGCTGCTCGGGTTCCTCTTCGGCCCTGCACTGAGCACGGTGGCCAATCAGCTCGGGCCGTGGTTCACCGACGCAGTGGTCACGCCGGCGTTGTCAGCGCAGGTGGTGCTGGTGCTGTCGGCCTTGCTTGGCGGCGTGATGATGCTGGGACTGGCTGCGAGCTTGCCCGCTGCACTGGTCACGCATGCGGCAATACAAACCCAAGAGCTGGGTCCGCAGCGCGGCCACCCGAGCGCGCTGCTGTGGCTGAGCGCCTGTGTGATGTTCGTGCTGGCGGGCTTCGAGTTGGGCATCGTGCTGCAGGGCCAGCAGCCAGCGGGACAGTCGTCTCGACAGGCAGCGATCATGCTGGCCGAGTGCAGCCTCGTCATGCTGGGTGTCAACGCGCTGCTCTTCATCACCTCGCTGCTGGAGAAGATCTCGGCACGCATCCTCATCGCTGCCGGCCTTCTCCTGGCGATCGTCGGCCTGGCCGTGCTGGCGGTGGATCGCTCAGACGCCTGGATGTACCTCGGCGTCAGTCTGACCGCTGCGGGTACGGGCCTGGTGCTGCCGGTGATCGCCTACCTGGCCGCAGCTTCCTCACCGCAGAAGCTGGGTGCCGTGATGGGCGGCCTGACCGCAGCGGCGGGCTTGGGCCAGACGCTCGGCTCGGCCGCCGGCGGCTGGCTTTTCGGCGTGCTCGCGCATCGCAGCTATGGCGTGCTGGCGCTGCCGCTGCTGGTGATGCTGGGGCTGCTGTTGGCCCGCCGAGACGGGTGGTCGGGTTTTGCCCCCGCGTCCCCCACCCGCCGCGCTGGCCAGAACGCCTGACCCGCCAGTGCGCCAGGTCCTGATGTCGGTCACCGTGGTTTTGCAGTCATCGCTGCCGTGCTGGGTGCCGCCGGCGCTTCGGGTTTGCCCGCCGCCGCCTTGCCCGGCTGGCGGATACCCGCCAACTTGGTTCGCTTCAGCATCAGTGCGTTGATTGCCACGATCAGGGTGCTGCCCGACATCGAAATCGCCGCGACCTCCGGGCTCAGCACGAACGGGTACAGCACGCCGGCGGCGAGCGGGAACGCGATGGCGTTGTAGCCCACCGCCCACCACAGGTTTTGGTGCATCTTGCGCACGGTGGCGCGCGACAGCTCGATGGCGCCGACGATGTCGTAGGGGTCGCTCTTCATCAGCACCACGTCGGCGCTTTCCATCGCCACGTCGGTGCCAGCACCGATCGCAAAACCGACATTCGCCTGGGTCAGCGCCGGCGCGTCGTTGACGCCGTCGCCGACCATGCCGACCCGTTTTCCGCTGGCCTGCAGCGCCTTCACTTTCTCGGCCTTCTGTCCCGGCAGTACGTCGGCCAGCACCTTGTCGATGCCCAGGTCGGCGGCGATGCGCGTGGCCGTGGCCAGGTTGTCGCCGGTCAGCATCACCACGTCGATCTTGCGTTCGCGCAATTTGGCGATGGCTGCTTTGGAAGTGGGCCGGATCGCATCGGCAATGGCAATGAGGCCGATGACGCTGCCCGCCTGCGCCACGTGGACTACCGTGCGGCCGTCGCCCTGCAGGCGCATGGCCTCGGCCTCCAACGCGCCGAGCGCGAGCTTCTGCGTGTCCATCAGCAGGCGGTTGCCCAGGTACACCGTGCCGCCGGCGGTTTCAGCGCGCGCGCCCATGCCGTCGAGGCTTTCGAAGCCGGTCGGCGCGACGATGTTCAGCTTGGACGCACGGCGCACGATGGCCTGCGCCAACGGATGGTCAGACCCCTGCTCGACGGCGGCAGCGGCGGTCAACACAACATCTTCGGTGACGCCTTCGGCGGTGATGATCTCCACGACCTCGGGCTGACCGACGGTGAGCGTGCCCGTCTTGTCGAAGATGATGACGTCGAGCTTGGTGGCGTCTTCCAGCGCCGAGGCGTTCTTGAACAGGATGCCGTTGGCGGCACCCAGCCCGGTGCTCACCATCACCGCCATCGGCGTGGCCAGCCCCAGCGCATCGGGGCAAGCGATGACGAAGACCGTGATCGTCAGCGTCACCGCCAGCAGCAGCGTCTCGCCGATGACCCAGAACCACACCGCGAAGGTGGTCAGGCCGATCAAGATGGCGGCAATCACCAGCCATTGCGCGGCCCGGTCGGCCAGCAGTTGCGCCGGCGCTTTCGAGTTCTGCGCCGCCTGCACCAGCTTCACGATCTGGGCCAGCGCCGAGTCGGCCCCGACCTTGGTGGCTTTGTAGCGGAAGCTGCCGCTCTTGTTGATGCTGGCACCCACCACCGTGGCGCCAGGCCCTTTCTTCACCGGCATCGACTCGCCGGTGAGCATCGATTCGTCGACCAGTGATTCACCGGTTTCGATCAGGCCATCGACCGGGATCTTGTTGCCGGGACGGATGACGACGATGTCGCCGGCCAACACCTCGGCCGTCGGCACTTCGACCTCGGCACCGTTGCGAATGACGTTGGCCTTGGTCGGCGTCAGGTTCATCAGCGCCTGGATGGCCGACGACGCACCGGCGCGCGCGCGCATCTCGAGCCAGTGGCCGAGCAGGATGAATACCAGCAGCACGGCAACGGCCTCGAAGAACTGCCCGCCTTCCTTGTAGAAGAAGGTGGTGAAGGCACTGAACAGATAGCCGGTGCCCACGCTCAGCACGATGAGTGCCGCCATGCCCAGCGTGCCCTTCAACAGCGCGCGCCAGGCAGAGACGAAGAACGGCCAGCTCGGATACACCACCGCGGCGGTGGCGAAGAAGAACAGCCACAGGTTCAGATCCAACCCGAAAGGCGGCGCCGGCGCCGGCCACATGTCGCCCATCGGGGCGTAGATGAAGATCGGAATCGTGAAGACCAGGCAGATCCAGAAACGGTTGCGCATGTCGCGCACCATCGCGCCCATGTCACCGCCGCTGTGGCCCATCTCGTGCGCCATGTCGGCGGACAT
>JANOJR010000225.1:0-2204 GCA_031418855.1 Rubrivivax sp. | reverse complement strand
GCCTGCGGCAAGGCTCAATCCAGCCACTGCCGCAACACGCCGCCTGCGTCGCTGAGGCGTACGTCAGCCCGCGCGCCGTTGACGAGCACCAGCTGCGGCGGTAGGTGGCCGATGTCCATGTCCACCAGCACGGGGCAGGGCATGGCAGCGAAGAGATGGTCCAGCGCCTGGGCGTAGCGCATGTGCTCGGCGCGCGTGGTGTCGGGCGCGGCGCTGCGGCCGATCAAGAGGCCACTCAAACCGCCAAGCCAGCCGCCCCAGCGCAGGCGGTACGCGGCGCGCACGAGATCGGTGGGCGACATGCAGGCATTCTCCAGGTACAGCAGCGTGCCATCACTACGGTGTTCATCGATGAAGGCCGCCACGTTGCCAAAGCGCGTGCCGGCCAGATGCACCAGCGTGTCGATGCAGCCGCCGATCAATCGCCCGCGGCACACGACCTCGGCGTTGGCGGGTCGGTTCAGGCAACGCCACCGGGTCGGCTCGGTCAGTGCATAGGTGACGTTAGGTACCAGCGCAAAGTCGGTCCACTTTGATTGCCAATGCGACGACGCCCGCTGCTCAATCACGCCACCTGCCGGCGTAGCGAGTGCGGACATCGCCGTAGCCGTGAGCGCGTCGTTCTGCCCCGCCACCAGGTCCATCAAACAGGGCCCGTGCGCCGTGGCCCAACCACTACGCAGGGTCAGCGGCAGCAGCCAGGTGCTGGTGTCGGAGTAGCCCATCACCCACTTTTGCGGCGCGCTGCGCAAAGCGTCGAAGTCCATACGGTCCAAGAGCTCGATGGCCAGCTCGCCGCCCCAAGGCGGAATGATCGCGGCCACGTCGGGGCGAAGCAGCAACCGCATCAACTCGGCGGCGCGGGCGTCGGCGCTGGCGCTGGCACTCCTCACTTCATCGCGCAAACAGTGGCCCTCTTCGACGCGAAAGCCTTGCGAGCGAAGGTGCTCAAGTACCAATTCAAGCCGGACATGCAGGGCCGCCGGCACGCCCGAACTTGGCGCCGTGACAGCGATCAAATCACCGCGCTTCAGTGGCGCCGGGTAGCGTGGCTGCGTCACGGTGTCAACACACCACGGCGCAGCTGATCGCGCTCGATCGACTCAAACAGCGCCTTGAAGTTGCCCTCACCAAAACCGTCGTCACCCTTGCGCTGGATGAACTCGAAGAACACCGGTCCGAGCAGCGTGCGCGAGAAGATTTGCAGCAAGAGGCGCGGCGTGCCACCTTCCATCGTGCCGTCCATCAAGATGCCGCGCACTTGCAGCTCAGCAACGTTCTGGCCGTGCCCGGGCAGCCGCTCGCCGAGCATCTCGTAGTACACGTCGGTGGGTGCGCTCATGAGCGGGATGCCGGCCATTTGCAGGCTGTCGACGCTGGCCATCAGGTTGTCAGTTAGCAAGGCGACATGCTGGATGCCTTCGCCGTTGAACTGCATCAAGAATTCTTCGATCTGCCCGGCACCTTTGGACGACTCTTCGTTGAGCGGGATGCGGATCATTCCGTCGGGTGCCGTCATGGCCTTGGACGTGAGGCCGGTGTGCGTGCCCTTGATGTCGAAGTAGCGCATCTCGCGAAAGCTGAAGAGCTTTTCGTAGAAGCCCGCCCAATAGGCCATGCGGCCGCGGTAGACGTTGTGCGTCAGGTGGTCGATGAGCTTCAAGCCATGTCCCGGCGGGCGGCGGTCCACGCCTTCGATGAACTCGAAGTCGATGTCGTAGATCGACTTGCCGTCGTCAAAGCGGTCGATCAAATACAGCGGCGCGCCGCCAATGCCTTTGATCGCCGGCAGGCGCAGCTCCATAGGCCCGGTGGGTATTTCCACCGGCTCGGCACCCAGCTCCAGCGCACGCGCGTAGGCCTTGTGCGAGTCCTTCACACGAAACGCCAGGCCACACGCCGACGGCCCATGCTCGGCCGCAAAGTACCCAGCCAGGCTGCGCGGTTCGTGATTCACGATGAAGTTGATGCCGCCCTGGCGGTACAGCAGCACATGCTTGGAGCGGTGCCGCGCCACCAGCGTAAAGCCCATGGTTTCGAACAGTGGCTCCAGCACGCCGGGTGTGGGCGAGGCGAACTCGACGAACTCGAAGCCCATCAGGCCCATGGGATTGGTGTGCGTGTCGGTCATGGTTTTGGTTCCTTCGCGCCTGGTGCTAGACGACATTCTGACGGCGATAGAACATGGAGCCGGGTCACATCGA
>JANOJR010000224.1:0-6720 GCA_031418855.1 Rubrivivax sp. | reverse complement strand
GGGGTCGCGAAAGCGCACGAAGGCGCCCACGCGGCGCATCTCGCACTCGCTGGCGCTGCCAGGTGTCACCGCATGTCCGGCGTTAGACAGCGCAGCAGCGGCGGCGTCCAGCGCGCTGGCGTCGCGCAGCTCAAAGCCGACGCAGGGGTCCTGCGGGTCGCCTTCGACGTACACCAACGTGTGGTCACGCGCGTCGCTGCGGTAGTAGTGGGCGCCATGCTCTTGGCGCACGGCTTGCAGGCCAATGAACTCGCGCGCGAAGCGGTCGGCGCCGAGCAGGTCGCGTGTGGCCAGGCGCACGTAGCGGATGTCGAGCAGATGGATCATGGCGGGTCCTAAGGTCGTTGAATGGGGCTGGATGTTTGCCAATGACGACTGCCAATGATGCGCGCCCGTTCGTGACGAATTGCCGCATGCCAGCCCGGCCAGGCCATGGCGGCCCCGCCGAATTCAAGAAGCACAAGCTGCCGCCGAAATCTGGCGTGTGGCAGGCCCTATCCCGGGACCGCCCAGAAAACGCGCCCCATGCACGATACCGTCGCCATCCAAGACTTGAAGATCGGCATGTTCGTCCATCTCGACGGCGGCTGGATCTCACACCCGTTCCCACTGTCGAACTTTCGCATCAGCTCGGCGGACGAGATTCAGCGCATCCGCGAACTCGGTGTGCGCGAGCTGCGCTGGTCGCGTGACAAGAGCGTGCTGGAGACGGCCGACGTGCCGGCCCACGAGGCCGCGGCCAAGGCCGAGGCGCCGGCTGCGCCGGCTCCCACCCCGACCGAGCTGCGCCGCGCCCTGCTCGACGCGCAACGCCGAGCCGCGCAGCGTTGCGAAAATCAGTTCAACGAAGCCGCGCTCGCACTCAAGCAGACGGTGGCATGTGCCCGGGAGCAACCCGAAGCAGCGCGCGAAGCCGGCCTGGCCTTGGCGCACGCCCTGCGCAACAAGCTGATTGGTGACGAGCAGGTGTGCCTTCGCCTTCTGTCGGCACAGGCCGGGGAAAAGCCGACCGCGCACGCGCTCAACGTGACGGTGATCGCCATGCTGATGGGGCGGCTCTTCAAGCTGCCCGAGGCTGAGTTGGTGGACCTGGCGCTGGGCGCGATGCTGCACGACATCGGCAAGCTCGAGCTGCCGCACCGCGTGCACCACCATAACGAGCGCATGACCGCCGCCGAGGTCAAGGCCTACCGCGACCATGCGCGCCTGGGCAGCTTGCTGGCCAAGCGCATGAAGCTCTCGCCCACCGTGGTGCAAGTCATCGAACAACATCACGAAGAAGCCGACGGCAATGGCTTCCCGAACCAGCTGAACATGGACCGCATGTGCGACGCCGCGCGCATCGTCTCGATCGTCAACCGCTACGACGGCCTGTGCAACCCGCGCAACCTGGCGCGCGCGTTGACGCCGCACGAGGCGGTGTCGCGCCTGTTTACACAAGGCCGCGACAAGTTCGAGGCGACCATGCTCAACGCCTTCATCCGCATGATGGGCGTGTACCCGGTGGGCTCGGTGGTGCAGCTCACGGATGACCGCTTTGCGGTGGTCACGCATGTCAACGCCTCGCGCCCACTCAAACCGCAGGTGATGGTTTACGACAGTGCCGTGCCGCGAGATGACGCCTTGCTCGTGAATCTCATCAACGAGCCCGACCTGGGCATTCGGCGCAGCGTGGCCGCCGCGCAATTGCCCGAGGTGGCGCGCGCCTACCTTACCCCTGCGCCACGCCTGGCCTACTTCTTCGAAGCCGTGGCGCCGCCAGTGGGGGTGGAGCCGACATGGCTGTGAACACAGCGTCGACGCTTGAGGCCTGGCGCGCTTTGATCGACGCCATGCCTGACGCGGCGTGGCTCTTTGAGCTGCCTTCGCGCGACGTGGTGCTGGTCAACGCCGCAGCGTGCTCGCTGCTGGCTGCCAAGGCCCAAGCGCTGCTGGGTGCGCGCGCCGACAGCTTGATCGCCAGTGTCGAAGACCAGGCCTGGTGGCTTGGCCTGGAAGCTGCACCCTTGGAAGGCCTGCACTCTGAGCTTGAGCTGCCCACGACGGATGGCCGGCTCGTCGCGGTGGACCGCTGCATACGCCTCTTGCCCGACGGCCGCCACGGCCTGGTGAGCCTGCGCAACCTGGGCACACAGCGCCGCTTGAGCGACGAGCGCGAGGCGGCGCTGTCGCAACTGCAAGCCACGCTGGAATCGACCCAGGAAGGCATCTTGGTGCTTGACGCGCGCGGCGAGGTCAAGGCCTGCAACCGCCGTTTGGCCGAGATCTGGGGCATGCCAGGTCCCGTGTTCGAACCGCGCGTGGCGCCGGCGCTGTGGGACTGGCTGGCCGCCAGCGTGATCGACCCGCCCGCCCTGCGCCGACGTCTAGTTGAGTTGAGCAAAGCCCCGCTGCTGGTGAGCACCGAGCGCCTGGCCTTGCACTCAGGCCAGATCGTCGAATGCAGCTCGCGTCCGCTGTGGCACCGCGGACGCCCGCAGGGCCGTGTCTATTCGTTTCGCGACCTCACCGCCAGCCTGGCCCAGGACCAGCGCCTGACCGAGCTGGCCACTACCGACGCGCTGACCGGCTTGCCCAACCGTCGCCTGATGGCCGACAACGTGGCCGCCGCTGCGGCCATGGCGCGGCGCGACAGCCGCAGCTTTGCGCTCTTGGTGATCGACCTCGACCACTTCCGCCACATCAACGACACCCTGGGGCATGCCACCGGCGACTTGGTGCTGGTGGACGTGGCGCGGCGCATCCAGGCCTGCCTGCGTGGTGACGACCGGCTCGCGCGCATCGGCGGCGACCAGTTCGCGCTGCTCATCGACGGTGCTGACGCGCAAGCCGCCGAAGCCACCGCAAGGCGCGTGCTCACGCTCGTGGCTCAGCCCTGCGAGCTTGAAGGCCTGCAATTCACGCTGACATGCAGCATCGGCGTGGCCATGTTCCCCGGCCACGGCAGCGCGCTTGAGCAACTCATCTCACACGCTGAAGGCGCCATGCGCCAGGCCAAAGACGGTGGCCGCGCCGGCTACCGGCTGCACCAGGGCCGCAGCGGCGTTGACTTGCGCAAGCAGATGACGCTGGACCACGCCATGCGCCAGGCGCTGGTGAGCGGGCGCTTTCGCCTGCACTACCAGCCGCAGATCGACCTCGTCACCGGCGCGCTGACGGGTGCCGAGGCATTGATCCGCTGGCGTGACCCCGAGCTGGGTGACGTGGCACCGGGCGAGTTCATCCCCGTGGCCGAAGAGACGGGCTACATCATCGCCATCGGCGACTGGGTGTTGTCGCAGGCGGTGCGCCAGGCGGCACTCTGGCACGAGCGCAAGACGCCGATTCCGATTGCCGTCAACGTCTCGGCCTTGCAGTTCCAGCAGGCGCAGTTCGTCGAACGTGTGGCTGGCGTGCTGGCAGTGAGCGGGCTGCCGCCTTCGCTCTTGGAGCTTGAGCTCACCGAGTCCATCCTCGTGCGCGACGCCGAAGAGGCGCTGCTGCGACTGCGCGCACTCTCGAAGTTAGGCGTGCGTTTGTCGATCGACGACTTCGGCACGGGTTACTCCAGCCTGGCCTACCTCAAGCGCTTCCCGATCGACAAGCTCAAGATCGACCGCAGCTTCGTCAAGGGCCTGCCTAAGGACGAGAGCGACGCCGGCATCGTGCGTGCCGTGCTTCAGATGGCGCGCGCGCTGAAGATGAAGGTGGTGGCTGAAGGCGTAGAGACCGAGATGCAGCGCCAGTTCTTGCTGGACGAGCGCTGCGACATGTTCCAGGGCTTCCTATTCGCGCCGGCACTCGACAACCTGAGCTTCGAGCGCCGGCTGCTGGCCGCGCCCGACCCTGCGTTGCAGCCGCGCGTGCGGCTCGTGCACGGCTGAGCTTTCGCGGGCCATTCACGGCATGGCACGCGGCGGCGACAATGCCGCCATGCTCTACAAATTCAAATCTGCCGCCAGCGGCGACCTCATCATGCTGGCAGCCCATGGCGACGAGTTGATGCGTGTCTTGCAGCGTGAGCCCGCCGCGCGCGGCATCGTCGAGGTCGACGCCATGGTGCAGGCTATCGCCCTCATCAAGGCCGCCGTGGCGGCCGCCGAAGCACCCCCGGATGACGCCAATGCAGACGCCAAGGCGGACGCCGATACGGATGCCGATGCCGACGCCGACACTGCCGCACCCGCCAAAGTCGGCCTGCGCCAGCGCTTGTGGCCGATGCTGCAGATGCTCGAACGCTCGCTGGCCGGGCGTGTGCCTATCGTCTGGGGCGTGTGATGGAAGGGGCGCAAGAGCCCACGCGCCTTGTGCTCATCCGCCATGGCCAAACGGCCTGGAACGTGGCCACGCGCATTCAGGGCCACACCGACGAGCCGCTCAACGAACGGGGCCGCTGGCAGGCGGCGCAAACCGCGCAGGTGCTCGCCGACGCTGAGCTTGCCGCCATCTACACCAGCGACTTGCTGCGTGCGCGCGACACCGCCTTGGCGCTGGCGCGCACGCAACCCGTGGCGGTGGCGCCAGTGGATGTACCGGACTTGCGCGAACGCCACTTCGGCAGCTTCGAGGGCGCGACCTTCCACGAGATTGACACGCAGTGGCCGCAAGCCGCGCAAAGCTGGCGCCAGCGTGAGCTCGACTTCGCGCCACCGGGCGGTGAGACGCTGGCGCAGTTCAACGCGCGTGTGCTCTCGGCTGTGATGCTATTGGCCGCGCGCCACGCGGGTGAGGCCATCGCCATCGTCAGCCACGGCGGCGTGCTGGATTGCCTGTACCGCGCGGCCGTGGGCGTGGCGCTGAACGCGCCGCGCAGCTGGTTGCTGGGCAACGCCAGCATCAACCGGCTGCTCTACACCGGCCGCGGCTTCACGCTGGTGGGCTGGAGCGACGACGCGCACCTGGCGCTACCGCTCGCCGAGCCCAGCTGAGCCCCAACTACTGCCGCCGCACCTCGCGCCACGAGGTCTTGCTGGGGGGCAGGGGCGGCGGGTTCCAGCTCTTGGGCGCACCCGCGCCGCCGTTGTAGTCCTGGACCAGGCCACGCGCCTTGCCGTCGCTGGTGATGACGGTGGTGACGGCGGTGGCGCCGGCCACGGTGGACACGGCCGAGCCGACGAAGGTGGCGCCGGGGAACTTGCTGCCGCTCTTCACGTCGATCAGGTAAAGGAAGCTCGACGCCGCGCAGTCGGTGCCGCCGTTGGTGTTGGTCACGAAGGCCACGCCGCCATAGGTGATGGCCGGCTGCGTATTGGCGTGCTGGCCCGCCGGCAAGTCCATGTACCAGCCGCGCTGTGTTTTCCAGTCGACGGCGTTCGCCGTCAGGGTGTCGGCGCCGGCGTTGTAGGTCTGCGCCACCAGCGAGGTGCGCGCCGGGCTCAGTGTCACGCCGTCCTTGATGGCGTAGATGCTTTGCACCTTGTTGTTGGCAAAGTCGGTGATGCCTAACAAACGACCGGTGGGCACAATGACCACGCGGCTGCCGTCAACCTTGGTCAGCTCGGGCGCGGTGGTCACGGCTTGCGCGTCGCCGGCAGGGCCGGTGAGCGTAGCCAGCAGCGCGGGGGCGGTTTTGGCCTTGAGGTCGAACTTCCAGACGTTGCCCAAGAGGTCGCCCCCGTAGGCGAACTGCGCCAGGCCGTCGCCGTCGTCATAGGCGGTGACATGCGCCAACCCTGACTCGTTGGCCAAGGTGCCTGCGCTGACCACGAACTCCTTGATGACAGCGCCGGTGTTGGCGTTGAGCATCCACATCCGGCCTTTGCCGTCCGAGGTGCTGTTGTAGCCCGAAGTCACCAGCACCACATCACCGTCGAGCTCGGTCTTGACGATGACCGGGATACCCAGCGCCAGGCCGACCTTGGCCTGCATGGTGGCGTCACCCATGGCCGGGAACTCCCACATCACCTTCGCTGCCAGCGTGGCTTCGTCCAGGGTGCGCGGCGCGCTCACATCCAGCGCGTAGAAGCTGCCGGCGGCGGCACCCATGCCGGCGACCAGCACCTTCTTCCCGCTGCTCAGGGTGCCCACCACCGGTGAGCCGTCGAGCTGGGTCTTGAACGAGTAGGCACGCGCGGTGGTCGAGCCGATGTCGACCAGGGCCTGACGCGGCACAAAGGCCCACAGCTCCTTGCCGGGGCTGCCTGTGCTGCGGATGTCGATGGCGTGCAGCATGCCTTCGCCCGAGGCCACGTAGAGCACGCCGTCGTCGTTGCTGATGTAGGGCTCGGAGTTGATCACCGCCCCCATCAAGCCCACGCGTTTGCGAAACATCGTGCCCTCGTTCGTGCGCTCGCCACGCAGGTAGTTGATGACGTTGGTGTTGGTGCCGTACACGCCACCGGGGTTGACCGTTGCGCCCACGGCGGCGGCGGTGAAGCCGACACCGCTGATGCCGTTGGAGCTGGCGATCACACGTGTGGTCCAGTCGCGTGCGGTCAGCAAGGTATTCGCCGACCAGGTGGTGGCTGAGCTGATGACGCCGGTGCCGGTGTTGATGGCTTTGGCCACCACGTCACCCGTCCAGCCCGAAGGGTTGTACTGGCCGAAGTAGGCGCGTGAATCGCCCCGCACCAGGTTCACCGTGCTCACCGCCACACCGCTTTGCGCGCTGGTCTGGCTGATGATGTCGTTCAGGCCCGCTTGCACGGCGGTGGCCGTGCCCAGGGCGTCGGTGGCCAGGTACATCTGGCCGCGGCCGTTGATGGTGGCGTGCCACAGATCGTCGATCATGCTGGCGGTGTT
>JANOJR010000223.1:0-1588 GCA_031418855.1 Rubrivivax sp. | reverse complement strand
CTTCGTGCCCGGCAACCACGATGAGTTTGCGCGGCGCTACGTGCAGCACAACTTTGGCGGTATCGACGTCGTCGACGACTGCCTGCACACCACCGCCGATGGCCGCGTCTTGTGGGTCACCCATGGCGACCTCTTTGACGGTGTGATCCAGTGCGCCAAGTGGCTGGCCTACATGGGCGACATGGCTTACGAGTTCACCTTGAAGGTCAACCGCTGGTTCAACCTCGTGCGCGCGCGCCTGGGGCTGCCGTACTGGAGCCTCTCGAAGTACCTCAAACACAAGGTCAAGCGCGCGCTGAGCTACGTGGGCGAGTTCGAAACCGCCGTGGCACGCGAGGCCCAGCGCCGTGGCGCACAAGGCGTCGTGTGTGGGCACATCCACCATGCCGAGATGCGCATGATCGACGGCGTGCTCTATTGCAACGATGGCGACTGGGTCGAAAGCCTCACGGCGCTGGTGGAGCACCACGACGGGCGGCTGGAGATCATCGACCGCAGCACACCAGGCGCGGCGCCACAGGTGCTTGCAACGGCGCTCGCAACGGCACTTGCCGAGACCGACACCGTAGCCCCGTCAGCGCCGAAGTTCAGGCCGCCGAGTTGGCAGGCCACGCGGCCCAGCGCCCATGAACCCTTGGCGCCTGAGCCAGCTGGCGTGCAAACAAGCCGATGACCTCGAAGACCGCGCGGTTGCGAACGCGCCGTGTCGCCGCGCGCAGCTGCGGCAGCGCGGCCAGCAGCTGGGCCAGCGCGGGCGCAAGCTCGACCAAAGACGACGCCACGACGCCCGCGCCTTGCTCACGCACCCAGTCGGTGTTGTAGCGCTCTTGCGGCATCGTCCAGGTATTACGCCAGGTCAACACCGGCAGACCGAGCTGCACCGCTTCGCTGATCGCACCCGGGCCGGGTTTACCGATGAAGAAGTCACCCAGGCGCATGGTGCTGCAGATGTCCTCGGTGAAGCCCAGCACAGCATGCGGCGCGCGGCGGCGCAAGGCCTGCAAGCGTTGCGCCAACACCTGGTTGTGGCCACACAGCAGCAGCAGCTGCACATCGGGTAGGCGCTGCGCGATGCGCAGCATCTGCGGCGAACCCTGGCCGCCAAACATCACCACGCCGGTGGGGCGCATCGGGTCCAGGCCGAGTGCCGCCATCTCGCGCATGCGACTGCCCCCCGGCGGCGCGTAGAACGCAGGGCGCAACACCATGCCCGAAGCGAGCATCAGTTGCTCGTCGCGAGAGCCTGCCGCATTGGCCTGCTGCAGCGCGCGCGGCGTACCGCAGACGATGGTCTGCTCCAGACCGGGCTCGATCCAGAAGTGCGGCGGGTGGTCAGCCATGTCCGTCATCACCGTCGTGAACGGCACGCCCGGCAACGCGCTGGCCAAAGACGCACACAAGGCGCGGTTGAAGTTGGGTACCAGCGAGACCACAAGGTCGGGCTCGGTGCTCGCCCAGTGCCGCTGCAACGCGGCGAGCATGGGCTTGTGCGCCATGCGGATCACGCCTTGCAGCAGCTTGAGCTCCTGCGTCAGACCCAGCGTCCAACCACGCTGCAAGCGCTTGTTGTAGAGCGCCTCGGGTGCAT
>JANOJR010000222.1:0-5222 GCA_031418855.1 Rubrivivax sp. | reverse complement strand
CCCGGCATCGACCCACTCGTCGTGAAGCACATGGACCGCGTGCGCCTGCGCATCGGCAACTTGACGATGACCAACCACCCGATCCATCTGCACGGGCATGAATTCCTGATCACTGGCACCGACGGCGGGCCCACACCCAAGAGCGCGCGCCAGTACGAGGTCACCGCCGACATCGCCGTGGGCCAGATGCGCCAGCTCGACTTCCTGGCCGACGAAGAAGGCGACTGGGCCTTCCACTGTCACAAGAGCCACCACACCATGAACGCCATGGGGCACGACGTGCCGACCATGATCGGGGTCGACCACCGCGGCCTGGCCCGTCAGATCACCAAGCTGATCCCCGACTACATGGTGATGGGCGAGCGCGGCATGAAAGACATGACCGAGATGGAGATGCCGCTGCCCGACAACACCGCCGCGATGATGGCCGGCCAGGGCCCCTTTGGTGCCGTCGGCATGGGCGGCATGTTCAGCGTGGTGAAGGTGCGCAAAGAACAAAAACGTGGCGACTACAGCGACCCCGGTTGGTACAAGCACCCGCCGGGCACGGTGGCCTATGAATTCACCGGCGCCTTGCCCGACCCGGCGCGTTTCAAGGCCGAAGGCAGCGGCTCGATGCCGCCGCTGGCACGCCCCGCGGCCGACACCGAAGTCACTGTGCGCAAACCGGGCGCCGGTGCGAGCCAGCACAAACAGCATTGATCGATGTCGCGCAACCGAACCCACCGCAACCCACCGCAACACCGAAGGAAATTCTATGAACCGCTCCATCACCGTTCACGCGCTCGCCCTGGCCTTGGCCGTCGTGGCACACAGCGCCCAAGCCGCCGGCAAACACGCCGGTGGCCACGCCGACGCCGCCATTGGCGAGCCCGGCAAGGCGGCCCAGGTCACACGCACCGTGCACATCGACATGACCGACACCATGCGCTTCACGCCGGCCCGCATCGACGCGAAACAAGGCGAGACGATCCGCTTTGTGGTGAAGAACTCGGGCAAGCTCAAACATGAACTCGTGCTGGGCACCGAGAAGGAACTCAAGGAGCACTACGAGGTGATGAAGAAGTTCCCGGAGATGGAGCACGACGACCCCAACATGGTCACCGTCGCACCGGGCAAGACGGGCCAGGTGATCTGGCGCTTCACCAAGGCCGGCAGCATCGACTTCGCCTGCCTGCAGCCCGGGCACTATGAAGCGGGCATGAAGGGCGCTGTGGCTGTCGCCGCCGGCAAGGGCGACGGCCATGGCCATCACAAACACTGAGTTGCACCAAACCACCCCGACACATTGGACTGAAAAGGAATCGAAGCCGTGAAGAACCTCAAGAAACTCGCTGTCGCAGTTGTTGCCGCCCTCGTACTGACACCCGTGGTTCACGCCCAAGCCACACCTGCAGCGGAGATGACCGACGCTGAAGTGCGCAAGGTCGACAAAGAAGCCGGCAAGCTCACGCTCAAGCACGCCGAGATCAAGAGCCTGGACATGCCCGGGATGACCATGGTTTTCGTCGTCAAAGACAAGGCCATGCTCGACACGCTCAAGGCCGGTGACAAGGTGAAGTTCAAGGCCATCAACGACGCCGGCAAGTACACCGTGACGGACATCCAGCCGGCGCGATGAGCGAGCGCGCCGTGCGATGACACTGCAACGGCTTTGGGGCCCTGCAAGCGCCACGCTGGTGGTGCTCGTGGCCGGGGCTGCGTGGGCCTGGCGCGACTGCATGCTGCTGGCCTTGAGCACGGTGCTGAGCTACCGGCTCTTCTTGCTGCACATGGACCGACGCGCGCCCTGGCGCGCCATCACTGCGGCGGTCAACGCGCTCTCTGCGGGCGTGTTGACGGTGCTCGCTGGCCTGGCCTTGATCGCCGCCATCGCGGCTGCGTGGCTGGGCTGGTGGCGGCCCGCGAGCGAGCATGCTGCGGCCTCGCTGCTGGTGTTGAGTTTGGGCGCCGCGTGGTGTTGCTCGTCGCGCATCGGGCGCGAAGAAGCGGCCGACGAATTTCGGTTTTGGCTGTGCCTGCTCGGTGCTGCCGCCATCGCGGTCGAGGCGCAGCGCACCGGGTGGGCACTGGCACCCTGTTTGTTCGTAGCGGCCGTCGCGATGGCGATGCTGTGGGCCGGCTGGCGTCTGGCCACCGCAGCCGCATCGGCCCTGTTGCATGCCGGCTGCGAATCACATTGACATGCAACCTGGAGACCACCTCATGCGAACTTCAACCCTGATGGCCACGCTGCTGCTAGCCACCCTGTCCAGCGCACACGCGGAGATCGTCGACATCCGCTGGTCGGCCGACGGCGCGTTTACGCACCAAGCCAAGATCGCGGCCGGTAAATTTGTCGAGGTCTGCGGCAAGCTGCCCGCCGGCCTCAAGCTGCGATGGGAGTTCGAGACCAGCGCGCCGACCGACTTCAACGTGCACTACCACGTGGGCGAGAAGGTCGTCTACCCGTTCAAGATGAGCGCCGTGGCGAGCGCGCGCGAGACCCTGGAAACGACGCTGGAGCAGGACTATTGCTGGATGTGGACGAACAAAGGCACGGGTGCGGCCTCGCTCAGCGTGCGCTTGGCCAGGCCTTAGCGCACAGGCCTGTCGCGAGGCAGGCTGAACGCCGCCTGACATGGGTGCGCCCGGCTACAGCATGTGCTCAGGCACCAGCACGCCCAGCACCCGGCGCCACAGACGCAACCAGGGCGCAGCCGCAGGCTCCACGTCGTAACGCTCGATGCCGCCGCCTTCTTCGGTGCTCCATCTCAGGCGGCCTGCGCCAGCGGCTTCGTTCAGTTCGACCTTGAACGCGTGATGGGCGTCGGCAGCGGCCTCGAAAAACGCCGCCAGATCAGCCGCGAGCTCAGCGCTGTCGACGGCGATCCAGGCTTCGGTGTTGTGCAGCCGCGAGCGCGGATCCTGGTTCAACGAGCCGACGATCGCGTGCCGACGATCGCGCACGACGAGCTTGGCGTGCAGGCTAGACGGTGAGGCCTCGCCCCAGCGGTGCGTGAGACGGTGCCGCACACCGGGTGTCAGCCGCGCTTCATACAGCTCGACACCCTCGCGCAGCAGGCCGACGCGGTGGCGCGCGTAGCCCGCGTGCGCGGCCGGCGAGTCGGTGGAGGCCAGCGAGTTCGTCAGCACCGCCACGCGCACGCCGCGCTCGCGCATCTGGCCCAGGTGCACGCGCCCTTGCGCACTGGGTATGAAGTACGGCGACACGATGAGCAGCTCGCTTTGCGTGCGCACGCCACCCGGGTAGTCGTCAGCCGACCCATGCTCGATGTCGTGGGCCAGCGCCCGCTTGGGGCCATCGGGCTCGTCAAACACGAACTGCGCGCGCGCCCAGGTCAGCGACCGCGTGGTGGCGCGCAAGGCTGCGGCCACGCCGTCTGCGGTCAACCAAAGGCAAGGTGCCACGCCCTCGCAGGCGGCCGTGCGCTGACGCAAAGCCTGCAGCGCCGAGGCCGCGTCCAGCGCCGCTGGCGCGGCGACGAAGGCCTGCGCAGGCACGGCGGAGGGGCTGTTCCAGTAGACGTCAAAGGCGCTGGATAGCTCGGCCACGATCGGGCCTGCGGCCAACAGGTCGATGTCGGCAAAGTTGGCCGACTGGTGCACATCGAAGTATTCGTCGCCGAGGTTGCGGCTGCCGACAATGGCGACGGCGTTGTCCGTCACCCAGAGCTTGTTGTGCATGCGGCGGTTCAAGCGCCCGGCGTCGAAGGCGAACTCGGCCAGTCGGCCCAGGCTGGTCGTGCCGCCGAAGTAAAACGGGTTGAACAGCCGCACCTGGATGCCGGGATGCAAGGCCAGGGCACGCCGGGCGAACAGCCGCGACTGCGCGTGGATGTCGTCGAGCAAGATGCGCACACGCACGCCTCGTTGCGCGGCGCTGACCAGGCGGCCCAGCAGCAGGTCGCTGCTCGCATCGTCATCAGCGCTGTAGTACTGCAAGTCGAGTGTGCGCTCGGCGGCGCCGGCCAACGCCACACGCGCCATGAAGGCGGACTGGCCGCTGGCGATGACCTGAAAGCCGGACATGCCAGGATGCGCGGCGGCCTGCGCCGCCATCGTGCGGCCCAGTGTGGTGTGCCCTGAGCTGGCCATGGCGTAGGAAGGCTGGCGCACCACCTCGGGCCGCCACGAGGCGCAGCCGGCGGCGGCAAGCGCCAGCAGGCACAGCGCGGCGGTGGCAGCGGCTCGTCGGATCGTCTCGACCATCACGCTCATTCTCGGGGACACGGCGATCGTGAAACCTATCTGGCTACTTGGCGGTCGGCGTCTGCGCAGCAACGCCATCGATCAACACCGCCGCCGCGTCACCCGCCATCTGCGCATTCGAATGCGCCGCGCCGGGCACGGTTTTCAATTGCCAGCCGAACTGGCATTTCATGGCCGTGCAGCGCTCAAGCGCTTGACGATAGAAAGTCTGCCCGCGCTCCATGCGGTGGCGCCCCTGCGCCATGGCCTGCGGCGTCTTGCGCAGTTGCGCATGGTTGGGGTCGATGTCGAGTTCGCCGAGCAAGACCGTGAGCTTGCGCTCCAGGCTTTGCTTGAGCGAATGCTCGGTGGCCGGCGAGTTGGCAAGGCCATACGGAAACGCCACGGCCAGGTCGGGCATCGTGGTCCAGCCCGGGTTGGCGGCCACGGCCATGGCGAATCGCGCCTCGGGCAAAAACCACACCAGGCGGTGCACGAATTGCGCGCCTTCGGAGTGGCCGTACAGCAAGTACGTGGCGTGTCGATTGCCGGTGGCGGCCTTGATGGCGTCGAACAGATGTTCGATGACGCTGAAGGACCAGCGCGACGCATCGCTCGGCTTGCCACCCTGCGCGAAGACCTTGTCACCCGCATAGCTGCCGCCCCAGGCCGCGTCATCAAAGAGCGGTGCGACCACCATGTAGCCGCGGGCCTCGGCGTGCTGGGCCCACACGTCGCGATAGCCCTTGGCGTTCTTGCCTTTGCCGTGCATCACGAACACGATGGGCGCGGTGTCGGCCTTCAAGCGCGCGGGAAGGTAGGTGTAGACGGCCATGCGCTTCGTCGCGTCGCCCTTCTCATCGACAAACACGAACTGGCCCGCACCTGCGTTGATGCGAACGGCGTCCTCGCGTGCGTCGCTTGCGCGTGCAAGGCCCGCGAATGCGAACATGGCGAGCAACGCCATCGCGAGGGCCGAATTACGCGCAAAGTCGTGGTTTGTCGAGCTCATGGTTCCTCGCCGCATCAAT
>JANOJR010000221.1:0-5952 GCA_031418855.1 Rubrivivax sp. | reverse complement strand
GTTCAGCACCTCGGTGGTGACGGGCTTGCCCTGTTCGACGAGGCGGTGCGCTTGCAGCTCGAAGTCGGCAAACATCACCTGCGTGTAGAAGGTGTTGACGATGGCCTGCACCGAGTGTTGCAGCAGCAAGAAGCGCTCTTTGGGGTCGCTCGTTTTCGCCAGTAGGTGCTCAAGCAGAAAGCGCTCGTTGGTGGTGGAAGCCACCTCGGCCACAAAGATGGTGTAGCTCGACGTATTGAAGGGCTGCGCCTCATACGACAGCACCGTGTGCATGGCGTGCCCGCCTTCATGGGCCAGCGTGAACATGGCGTCCAGCGTGTCGTTGTGGTTGAGCAGCATGTAGGGCCCGACACCGAAGACACCGGCGACGTAGGCGCCGCTCTTCTTGCCGTCGTTTTCATACACGTCAATGCGGCCACCGGCCACGAAGCGCTTGTACTTGGCCACGTAGTCGGCACCCAAGGGCGCCACCGAGGCCAGCACCACGTCGCGCGCCTGGGCATAGGGGTAGCGCTTGTCACTGCGGACCACCGGCACGAAGCTGTCGTAAAGGTGCATCTCGCTCAGACCGAGCAGGCGCTTCTTCAGCCGCATATAACGCTGCAAAGGTGCGGTGCCGGCGCGGGTCGTTTCAACCAGCGTGTCTACTACCGCCGTGGGGATGTGGTTGCGGTCCAGCGCTGCGGCCAATGTGCTCAGGTGACTGCGGGCCTGCGCCAAGAACCAGTTGCGCTGGGCCACTCCGTTGTAGAGCGCAGCGAAGGTGTTGGCGCTGGCGCCATAGGCGCCCAGGTGGGCGGCCGCAGCCTTGGCGCGCTCGGCCTGGCTCGGGTTGCCTTCCAGCAGCGCGGCGTAGTTGCCCGGGCTCAGCGTCACGCTCTTGCCGTCGGCAAGCTGCATGCTGGGGTACTTGATGTCCGAGGTGCTGAGCTCCTGGTAGGCCGTCTGCGGGGTGCGACTGAAGGGGCCTGCCAGCGCCAGCAGCCGCTCGCCGGCTTCGTCGAGCACGTGCTTTTGTTGGCGGTAGTTGTCGAGGATGGTGAAGCGGTAAGGCGCCAGCGCGGGTGTCTCGGCGAGCCACTTTTCCACCGTGGCTTGCGGCAGCTTCAAGAGCTCGGGCGTAAACCACGAGGTTGCCGTTGTGAACTTGGCGAAGGCCGCGCTCACGCGCTGGAAACGCCCGGCCACAGCCTGGTCACGTGTGTCGGCGTCGCGTTGCAGCTGCGGGTAGCGGTAGACAAGGTACGACAGCTTGCCGATCTCGTCATAGCCCTGGTAGGCCTTGAGCAGCGCGGCCGGGCCGGCTGACAGCGTGCCCTTGAGCTTGGCGAAGGCGTCCATCTGCGCTTCCATCTGCGCCAGGCCCTTCTCCCACGCGGCCCAGTCGGCGTAGATGGCCGTGAAGTCCCAGCGGAACTCCGCCGGGATCTCGGCGCGGTTGCGCGTATCTGGTTTGTTAGCCATCGCCGGTGTCGTGAAAACGCTGACGGCGCACAGCGCGACGGCCAGGGTGGTGCGATGCTTCATACGGCTCATGTCGGGTCCGGGTTCAGGGCTTGGTGGGGTCGAATTGATGATGCCAGTAGCGCGGCGCGGCTTGGCGCTGGCACTGCATGCTGCCGTCAACTTGCCAGCTCCATGCGCCGCAGCGATCTGAGCGCTGGACTTCGATGCCGCGCTCGGCGTAACGCTGCATCACGTCCGGCACAGGATGGCCAAAGCGGCTGCGGTAGGCCACTTGCACGACGGCCACACGTGGCGCCACGGCGTCGATGAAGGCCGGCGTGCTTGAGGTGCGGCTGCCGTGGTGCGGCACCAGCAGCACGTCGCTCTTCAGGCCTGTGCCCACGCGCTGCACCAGCGCGGCTTCTTGCGCGGCTTCGATGTCGCCGGTGAGCAAGAGGCTTTGCGTCGCGCCTTGCACGCGCAGCACGCAGCTCAGGTGGTTGGGCTTGATGTCGCGTGTCTCGTCACCAGGCAAAGGGTGCAGCACGTCAAAGCGCACACCGTCCCACGTCCACGACTGGCCGGCGGCGCAAGGCAGGTGCGGCACGTCGCCGCTGAGCAAAGCATGCCCGGGTGCGAGTGAGCTGCGCAGCTCGCGCACGTCGCCATGCACGAGCAGGCTGACGGCGCCGCCGACGTGGTCTGTGTCGCGGTGGCTGAGCATCAGCGTATTGATCTGGCGCTCACCACGCGCCCCCAGCAGTGGCAACAGCACACGCTGGCCGGCGTCACTCTCGCGTGAATACTCCGGCCCGGCGTCATAGACCAGCAGGTGCTGGCGCGTGCGCACCAGCACCGCCGTGCCCTGACCGACATCGGCCGCCACGACTTCGAAGCTGCCCTCGGCTGGGCGATGCACGGGTGGCGCCAGCAGCGGCAGCATCAAAGGCAGACCGAGTAAGCGCAGCCGCCACGGCAGCCGCAGCACTAGGAGAGCGCCCCCGAGTAAGCCCAGAGCCACGGCCCACGCCGGTGCCGCCGCCGCCGACCACACGGCCCAGGGCGCCTGCGACAACCAGCCCAAGCCCGCCGTCATGGCACGCACCACCGCTGCGCCCGCCAGCCACAACCAAGGCAACACGACGCCGAGCAAGGCCAGCGGCGTGACGAGCAGGGTGACCAATGGAATGGCCACCAGGTTGGCGATGAAACCCACCACCGAGACCTGCTGGAAGAAGACCATCGTCAAGGGCGTCAGGCCCACCGTGGCGATGAGTTGTGTGCGCAGCCCGCCGCGCACGACAGTCAGCGCGCGCGCTTTGAAGCCCACCAGCGCAGCGCGCGGCGCGAACACCGCTTCCGAATTGATAAGCATGGCCACCGCCACAAACGACAGCCAAAACCCAGGTTGCAATAGCGCCCAGGGGTCGGCCAGGCTCACCACCACTCCCGCCGTTAGCAGCACCAGCCCCTGCGGCCAACGCCAGCCCAGGCTGCGCAAGAGCACCACCGTGGCGATCATCCACACCGTGCGCTGCGCCGGCACGCCAAAGCCCGAGACCAGCGCGTACAAGAGCGCGGCCACCAGGCCACCCCAGCGCGCGGCTGCGGGCACCGGCAGCCACAGCATCAGGCGCGTCGAGTGGCGCCACAGCCGCGCGACGATGAGGCCGGCGAGCCACGCGAACATCGTCACGTGCAGGCCCGAGATGCTCATCAAGTGCGCGACACCGGTGGCACGAAACAGGTCCCAGTCGTCGCGCGTGATGGCCGCCTGGTCGCCGATGGCCAGCGCCGCCAGCACGCCGGCTACCGTGCGCTGGCCGACCTGCTGCTCGATGCCATCACGTACCCATTGCCGCCAGCGCTGGATGTGCTGGCCGTCGTGCTCGGCGAGCTTGACGTTGACCGCACTGGCATGCGAGCGCACATAGCCGCTGGCGCGGATGCCTTGCTCGAAGAGCCACAGCTCCAAGTCGAAGCCATGCGGGTTCATCAAGCCATGTGGTTGGCGCAAGCGCACGGTGAGCTGCCAGCGCTGGCCGGCGCGCAGCTCCACGCCGGGGCTGGCGAGCAATGCGTCCAGATCAAAGCCGCGGTACCAGCCCAGGCTGATGCGCGACGGTATGGCCACGGGCTGGCCTTCGCGCGTGGCGCTGTCGGCCGTGAAGACAAAGCGTGAACCGTAAAGGTCGGTCTGCGGCAGGCTGGTGATGACGCCGGTGACGAGCAGGTCTTTGCCCTCCATCGCGCTTGGCAAGGCCTGCGCCAGGCGCCAGCCGGCGCGCAAGGCCGTGCTGCTGAAGGCCAGGGTACTAACGGCCAACAGCAGCGTGGCCAGACGCAACCGACCGGGCTTGACCCGCCACCACACCGCCACCCCCAAAGCCAGCGCTGCCACCCCGATTGCGGCGTAGAGCTCGTGCGGCCACAAGCGTGGCTGCTGCAATTGCAGCGCCACGCCGGCCAGCCAAGCCAATGCGCACAGTACGCCTCCCATCAGGCCAGTTTAGGTGGCGTCAGCACAGGCCAAGGCCAAATGCAAGTGCATAGGCCGCGTAGGCCGTGCGCATCGGCGCCGTGCAGCGGCGGCTTCGTGGGCACACAGTCGAGCCACAACAAGACAATCAGGGACACCACCCTTCACTTCACAGGAGCCACCCACATGGGCACACCCAACGTCCTCTTCATCTTCACCGCACCGAGCACACAGTTTGTGCCACTCACCGGCACCACCGCCAGCACAGGCTTTTGCACGCCCGACATGGCCTTGATCGACAACGGCGGCAACGACGTGGTCATCAGCGGCACGCCCAACAACTCGGCCTTTAACTACAAAGGCACGACCTACACCACCTACCCTTCAGCGGGTGCGACGTTGACCGTGCAGAAGAACAAGAAGCCGACCTTTAGTTTCATCGTCTGCGACGCCTCGGGCGTCACCAGCACCTACGCGCTAGGCGGTGTGGCCTTGAAGAACATGGGCAGCGGCGGCTCAGGTGGCGCGAACTTCCCCAACGTCGACATCAACGTCGCCAACGACGGCAGCACCACGCTCAAGCTGCAAGACGACAACAAGGGGCCGGCCAACAGCACGGCGACCTACGACTTCTGGGTCATGGTGCAAAACAGCGCCGGCGATGTCGGGCTGATCGACCCGCTGATCGTCAACGACAACTAAGCCCGCGCGCGCGCCGCCATGATCTCGCGATGCGGCGCCACCGCGGTGAGGAAACGCTGGCGCTGCACCGGGTCGCACAAACGATCGGCGCGCGCCTGCAGCTCGCGCTGCGCATCGGCCAGGACGGTATCGGCGCGCGTATCACCCGCCGCATTGAGCGCGCGCCACACCGCCAGCGGAATGCGCATCGGCTCGTCCGCGCCTTCAATGCTGGCACCCTGTTCGCGGCGCGCCATGATGTCTTGCGCGTGCACCAACGCCTCGCCCACATCTCCGCGCGACAGCGCTTCTTCGGCCATGGCGGCGATGGCCTCCATGGCAAGGTGGCCCATCTTCAAGGTGTCAAACAAGTCGCGTGAGGCCACAAAGTGCGGTCGCGCGGCCGCATGGCGGCCCAGCGCCAGCTCGGCCTGCCCAGCCACACGCAGCGCCGCCGCTTCGGCCCAGCGGTCACCGGTGGCACGCAGCGGCTCCAGCGCATGCTCTGCGCGTACCAGTGCCGCTTCGGGCTGCGCAAGGTGCAGCAGCACCAGCCCCAAGTTGATGTCGATGATGCCGACGTTGCGCTGCTGACCCACGCGCTCGCTGAGTTCGCGGGCTTCTTCAAATTGCGTCTTCGCCTGTTCGAAGTCGCCCACCGACATCGCCGTGAAAGCCAGATTGGCCAGCGTGCCGCCGATGTTGACGAGGTGGCCCTCGCGACGATGGATGGCCAAGGCCCGGTTGAAGTGCGCGCAGGCAGCCAGCACGTCTCCGCGGCCCTGTTCCAGCATGCCCTGGTGGTTGACGATGCTGGCTTCCAGCCCGGCCTGGCCAGCAGCTTGCGCCAGCCGCAACGCTGCCTCGAAGGCTGGCTGCGCGTCGTCGTAACGGCCCAGCCGCCCCAGCGCGTAAGACGCCTGGCAGTGCGCGCGCGCCTGGCGCTCGGCGTCGTCGGCAGGTGCCAGCGCCACCGCACGCCGCGCGCTCTCGAGTGCAGCCTGCGCGTTGCCGCCGTGGAACTCGAACTTGGCGCGCCACTCGGCGGCTTCGCTGCGCCAGCCGTCGTCACCTGAAGTCTCGGCCAGCGCTTCCATCACGGCCAGCGCTTGGGCCATGTGTGGCCGATAGCCTAAGGTTTGAAGCACGCGCATGTTCAGCAGAGCCAGGGCCAGACGGCGCGGCAGCTCGTGCGCTTCGGTCAAGGCCAGCGCGCGCTCGGCGTGCGCCAGCGCCTGCGGGTTGGCAAACCGCAGCCGTGCGTGGTCGGCAGCGCGGTGCCAGGCGTCGCGCGCGAGTTGGCGCTCGCCGCCGCGCTCATGGTGCTCGGCGATCTCGTCTTGCAG
>JANOJR010000220.1:0-4966 GCA_031418855.1 Rubrivivax sp. | reverse complement strand
AAGGCCAAGGGCGTGACCGAGATCTCGGTGGTGTCCGAGACCATCACCACGCACGAGTACGAGAGCAAGACGATGGCCAAGGCCTTCGCCGAGATCACCGGCATCACGGTCAAGCACGACCTCATTCAAGAGGGTGACGTGGTCGAGAAGCTGCAGACCTCGATGCAGTCGGGCAAGTCGATCTACGACGGCTGGATCAGCGACTCCGACCTCATCGGCACGCACTACCGCTACGGCAAGATCCTGGCGCTGTCGGACTACATGGAAGGTGCGGGCAAGGAGTTCACCAACCCCGGCCTCGATCTGAAGGACTTCATCGGCACCAGCTTCACCACCGCGCCGGACGGCAAGCTGTACCAGTTGCCCGACCAGCAGTTCGCCAACCTCTACTGGTTCCGCGCCGACCTCTTCGCCAAGCCTGAGCTGAAGGAAAAGTTCAAGGCCAAGTACGGCTACGAGCTGGGCGTGCCGCTGAATTGGAGCGCCTATGAAGACATCGCTGCGTTCTTCACCAATGACGTCAAGCAGATCGACGGCAAGCCTATTTATGGCCACATGGACTACGGCAAGAAGGACCCATCACTCGGCTGGCGCTTCACCGACGCCTGGCTGTCGATGGCGGGCACGGCCGACATCGGCATCCCCAACGGCCTGCCGGTCGATGAGTGGGGTATTCGCGTGGCCGATGACAAGTGCACACCGGTCGGGGCTTCGGTCGCGCGCGGCGGCGCCACCAACTCGCCAGCCGCGGTGTATGCCCTGACGAAGTACATCGACTGGATGAAGAAGTACTCGCCCAAGGAAGCCATCGGCATGACCTTCGGCGAAGCCGGCCCCGTGCCGGCGCAAGGCCAGATCGCGCAGCAGATCTTCTGGTACACGGCCTTTACCGCCGACATGATCAAACCGGGTCTGCCGGTGGTGAACGCCGACGGCACCCCGAAGTGGCGCATGGCACCTGGCCCCAATGGCCCGTACTGGAAGCAAGGCATGCAAAACGGCTACCAGGATGTCGGCTCGTGGACCTTCTTCAAGGACCATGACCCCAACAAGACGGCGGCGGCCTGGCTCTACGCCCAGTTCATCACGGCCAAGACCACCAGCCTGAAGAAGACCGTCGTCGGCCTGACGCCCATCCGTGAAAGCGACATCCAGTCTCAGGCGATGACCGACCTGGCGCCCAAGCTCGGTGGTCTGGTCGAGTTCTATCGCAGCCCGGCCCGCGTGGCCTGGACGCCCACCGGCAGCAATGTGCCCGACTACCCGAAGCTGGCGCAGCTGTGGTGGAAGAACGTGGCCGTGGCGGTGACGGGCGAGAAGACTCCGCAGCAGGCGATGGACAACCTGGCCAACGAGATGGACGACGTGATGGGCCGGCTCGAGCGCGCCGGCATGGCCAACTGCCCGCCTAAGCTCAACCCCAAGGGAGACCCCAACAAGTACCTGAGCGACAAGGGTGCACCGTGGAAGAAGCTGGCCAACGAGAAGCCCAAGGGCGAGACGATTGCTTACGACACGTTGCTGAGTGCGTGGAAGGCGGGCAAGGTCCGTTGAGCTGAGCCGAACTGGGCTGATGGCAGCCCAGGGCAAGCGGCGTCGACGGCAAGGGGGCGGCTTAGGCCGGCCTCAAACCGCCACGCCGCTGTCCATCGCCGTCTGGTCTTCAAGCTGCAACGGTGTCAAGGTCGTCGGCGCCAGGTAGCGTTGGCGCCAGGTCTCGAAGGGCAAGGTGTCGGCGGCTTCCACACGCGCTTGCGCGTCGATCGAAGCGCGCGCGGCGGCCACCATGCCGGCGTGCAAGTCGTCACCGTACGGCAGCGCCAACAGCGCCGCCTTGGTGGCTTCGGACTGCTGACGCACAAAGCGCGTGTAGCGGCCGTCATGCTCACGCAGCACGCTGTCGATGACGCGTGCCGAGGGCAGGTGTGCCGGCGCGTCGAGTGTCGCGAGCGCGGCTTCCAGCGCGCGGCCGTATAGCTTCTCGGCGCCGGGGTGCAGCACTTCATCAAGCGTCGCGGCGATGGCGTGGCAAGGCTCCAGCACCTCACGCGCCCAGTCTTGCAAGCTGACCTGCTGTGCGCCGCGTTCCAGCATTAAACCCGGCTCGCGGCCACGCGAAGCGGCGAGCTGTTGGTTGCGCGCAAGCTGCGCAATTTCTTCAGGCGAATCGGGCAGGCTGTTGCTCAGCAAACAGTGCAGCAAGAAGATGTCGATGACTCGCATCGTCTGCGCCGTGATGCCCACCGGCACAAACGGGTCGAGGTCCATGCAGCGCACTTCAACGTACTCGACACCACGCTCGCGCAGCGCATGCAGCGGGCGCTCGCCGGGGCGGATCACACGCTTGGGGCGGATCGTGCCGTAGAACTCGTTCTCAATCTGCAGCAGCGTGGTCGACAGCTGGTTGTAGTCGCCGCCCAGATTGCGCACACCGATGCGCTCGTAGTCGGCGTGCGGCTGCGTCAGTGCGCCGTGCAGTGAGGCGGCGTAGCTGTCGAGGTTGTTGAAGCTCGCGGCGATCTTCGACTGCGCGTCGCTTTGGTAACCCAGCCGGCCCATGCGCAGCGAGGTCGCATTCGGCAGCGCCAGCGTGTACTCCGACAAACGCTCCAGCCCATGCTCGCGGCCGGCCACAAAACTCGGGCACACCGCAGGCGACGCACCAAAGAGCACTAACAAGATAAACGAGTGGCGGCGAAAGTTGCGGATGAGCGCAAAGTACTCCTCGCTGCTAAGCCCCGGCAGCGACCAGTTGTAGTGAATGCCCGAGATGGTTTGCATGCGCCGCCCGTAGCGGTGCGCGAGGCCCATGCGGTAGACGCTCTTGGCGCGGCCGATGTTCGACGAGCCAAAGGTGGCGATGGGGATGTTCTCGTCGGCCGGCAGGCCGCACGGCATGCTGCCCACCCACATCATCTCGTCGCCCAGCTGGCGGTAGACAAACTGGTGCAGCTGCGTCAGCTCGTCCTCGCAGCCCTGCACGCTGGCATGCACGCCGGTGATGAGCTCCAGCTGCGACTCGCTGTAGTCGGTGGTGATGTGCTCGTGCGTCAGCGCCGAGCCCAGGCCCAGCGGGTGCGGTGTCGCCGCCAGCTTGCCATTGGCCAGCACGCGAAGACTTTCTTTCTCGACGCCACGGCGCATGCCTTGCAGGCGCGTGGCGCTGAGTTGCGTCAGTCGTTCGTGCAAACCGTTGTGGGATTTGTTGGAGCTCATGGTCGGGCCGGTTTCTTCGTGAAGGGTGGCACCGTAGCAGGTTTGCGCGGCCCGCGCATGACACGGGGCAGAGGGCGCGCCATGTGACGGCCCTAAGGCTTCGACCACGCCGGCTTTCGCCGGGCTGTGATAGGCCTCATATGGCCCCGTGACAGCGGCAAGGTACGCGAGCCCAGTGCTCGGCGTGACCTTGATCTTGTGCAGCGGCAACGCCGAAGCCGTGCCCGGCTGGACGCCGGGGTAAGCATGCGCAACCGAGCAGCGCCGAGCAGCACAGAGCACCTCGATCGCAGGAAGGGGCGCAAGCGCCCCGGACCCGAGTGCCCAACCGGGCACGGCCCTAACGGCGCGAGGTCGCCGCTTTGGTCCTACCTGAACGATTGCAAATTCGTATCAAACGCTTACAGCGCCGCTTCCACCATCATCTGCACACGCTGCTGGCCATTCCACTCGTCCAGCGCCAGCCGATAGGCCAACCGCACGGTCGCAGGTAGCGGCTCGGTGTGGCCGAACCAGATGGCGTCACGCTGCGTGCCGCCGTGCTGGACGCGCAGCTTGAGGTGCTTCTCGCCGACCAGGCGCTGTTGCAGGATCTTCACTTCATCAAAAAACACCGGCGCTTCGAAACCCTGGCCCCAGACCTGCTCGTCCAAGAGCGCCACGGTCTTGGCGTTGAACCACTGCATGTCCAGCGCGCCGTCGGTGCGCAGCGTGCGTGTCAGCGTGGCGGCGTCCAGCGTTTCGGTAGCGACCTTTTGCAAGGCCGCGCTGAAGGCCTCGAAGCCATCACCGCTGAGCGTGCAACCCGCCGCCATGGCGTGGCCGCCAAAGCGCTGCATGAGGCCGGGCTCACGCTTGCTCACGAGGTCCAGCGCGTCACGCAGATGAAAGCCGGGAATGGAGCGGCCCGAGCCTTTGAGCACGCCGTCGGCGCCACGCGCGAAGACGAACGTCGGGCGGTGAAAGCGGTCTTTGATGCGCCCGGCGACGATGCCCACCACGCCTTCGTGGAAGCTTTCGTCAAAGAGTGCTAACGCACCAGGTAAATGCTCAGCCGAGCTGCCCACGGTCAGCAGCAACGTGTCCAGCGCCAACTGCGCCACGTCGCGCATGTCAGCTTCGACGACACGGCGCTCGCGGTTGATGGTGTCGAGCTGGCTGGCCAACTCGGCCGCGCGGCCAGCGTCGTCGGTGACCAGGCATTCAATGCCCAGTGTCATGTCGGCCAGGCGGCCCGCTGCGTTGATGCGCGGGCCCAGCGCGAAGCCGAAGTCAAACGCCGCCGCGCGCTTGGGGTCCCGCCCCGCTGCGGTGAACAGTGCCGCCACACCCGGCTGCATGCGCCCGCTGCGAATGCGCTTCAAGCCCTGCGCCACCAGGCGGCGGTTGTTGGCGTCGAGCTTCACCACATCGGCCACCGTGCCCAGCGCCACCAGGTCGAGCAAGGCGTCCAAGCGCGGCTGCGTGGCCGCGTCGAAGGCACCGCGCGCGCGCAGCTCGGCACGCGTGGCCAGCAGCACGTAGAACATCACGCCCACGCCAGCAATGCACTTGCTGGTGAAGGTGCAGTCGGGCTGGTTGGGGTTCACGATGACGCTGGCCTCGGGCAGCGCCACGGCGTCGCCCACCAGGGCCGGCAGGTGGTGGTCGGTGACGAGCACGGCCAGACCCAGCGCGCGCGCGTGCGCCACGCCGGCGAAGCTGGCGATGCCGTTGTCGACCGTCACCAGCACGTCGGGTTTGCTTTGCA
>JANOJR010000219.1:0-4663 GCA_031418855.1 Rubrivivax sp. | reverse complement strand
GGTGTCATCACCCCTGTAGGGTTAGACGCCGACGCGCTGCGCAAGCTCATCCACACGCGTTTCGACCTGTCCCTCGGCACGGGCCTGGGCCGCGTGAAGGGGCGCATGTTCCGCATCGGCCACTTGGGCGACTGCAACGACCTCACCTTGGTGGCCACACTCGGCGGCGTCGAGATGGGCTTGAATCTGGCCGGCGTCAAACTCCGGGGCAGCGGTGTGGCTGCGGCGATGGACTACTTTGCCGCCCACGCGGTCTGACCCAACCAATCAAGGAAGACGACCATGCAACGCAGAACCCTGATCCAAAGTTCCCTGGCCGCTGCTGCCACGCTGGGCGTGCCGCGTGTCTTCGCGCAGAGTTGGCCGAGCGGCCCGGTGAAGATCATCGTCGGCTTCCCGCCCGGTGGCGGCACCGACATCCTGGCGCGTGTGGTCGGCGCCAAGTTGCAGGCGATGTGGGGCCAGCAGGTGCTGGTGGAAAACAAGGCCGGCGTCGCGGGTGTGCTGGCCGCCGAATACGTGGCGCAACAGCCCAGCGACGGCAGCACGCTCTTGATGGCGCACATCAACAGCCACGCACTGGCGCCGGCCTTGCAGCAGAAGACGCGCTACCAGGTCGAGCGCGACTTCACGCCCATCGCGCTGGTGGGTGTCACGCCCAATTTACTGATTGCCGGCACCATGCAAAAAGCGCAGACGGTGAAGGACATCGTGGCGCTGTGCAAGGCGCAGCCCGGTGCGGTTTCGTTCGGCTCGGCCGGTGCCGGCTCAGCGCAGCACCTGGCGCTGGAACTCTTCAAGCTGCAAGCCAAGGTGGACGCGCTGCACATTCCGTACAAGGGCAGCGGGCCGCTGCTGGTCGACCTCATCGGCGGCCAGATTCAATACAGCTTCGAGACCATGACGGCGGCCACGCCGCACGTGAAGAGCGGCAAGGTGCTGGCCATCGCGCAGACTCGCGCCAAGCGCGCCAAGGGCTACCCCGATGTGCCCACGATGCAGGAGCTGGGCTACCCCGGCTTCGAGGCCACCACCTGGTACGGCCTGGCCGGCCCGGGCAAGCTGCCGGCGGCAATAGTTCGCAAGATCAACGCCGACGTGAACACGGCGCTGGCCATGCCCGACGTGCAAGAGCGCATGGATGCTTTCGGTGCCGAAGACGGCGGCGGCACGCCCGAAAAATTCGTGCAGTTCATCCAGAGTGAAACGGCGAAGTGGACCAAGGTGGTCACCGAGGCCAAGGTCAAGATCGACAGTTGAGCGTGTGAGCGCGTGAGTTCGGCGCCGCCCATGCGCGTGGTGGTCATTGGCTGCAGCGGCAGCGGCAAGACCACCTTTGCGCGTGCGCTGGCCGCGCGGCTGGCCGAACGCTTTGACGACTGCCCGCACGTCGAGCTCGACGAGCTCTTTTGGGGCCCGCAGTGGCGGCCCAAGCCACCCGAGCAGTTCAAGGCCCTGGCCGCGCACGCGGGTGCGGGTGAGCGCTGGGTCATCAACGGCAACTACAAGGCCGTGCGCAACGTGGTGTGGGCGCGAGCCACGCACATCGTCTGGCTCGACCTGAGCCTGCCGCGTGTGATGTGGCAGGTGGGGTGGCGTACCTGGTGGCGTGCCACCTCCGGGCAAACGCTATGGCATGGCAACCGCGAGAGCTGGCGCAAGGCGCTCTTCTCGCGCGAGTCGATCGTGCTGTGGGCCTTGACCACGCATGGCAGGAAGCGGCGCGAGTTTGCGGCGCTGCGTGCGGCTGCCGACAGTGGCGCGCCACACTGGATCGTGCTGCGGCAGCGGGGCGACGTTGCGGCCGCCGTGGATGAGCTCGCGCGTTGACCTGCGGCGTGGCGTCAACGGCCCGCCTTGGTCGTAGCACCTATGTGCTACATTGAACCAGGAGGCCACCATGAGCACCACCACGATTCGTCTGCCCGAGGCCCTGAAAACCCGCCTGGCGCGCGTGGCGCAGGCCGCTGGCGTCACGCCGCACGGCTTCATCCTGCAAGCCATCGAAGCGCAAACCATGGAGGCTGAAGCGCAGGCGGCTTTCCATCGACTGGCCAGCAAGCGCTTGCGCAGCGTGACGCAAAGCGGCGCGGCCGTTCCCTGGGAGGACGCCCGCCAGTACCTGCTGGACCGCGCCGCCGGCAAGCCCGTAGCGCGGCCGCAAGCGCGCAAGCTCGCGCGCTGACGCTTGCCCGCGTAGGCATGGCCCGCATCGTTCTTGCTGAAGGCGCGCTAGACGACCTGGAGCGCATCCTCAGCCACCTGGTCGAAAGCGGCGTCGAGGACGCCGGTGAACGTGTTGCAGACATCGTTTCCGCCATCGATGTCCTTGCACGCCACCCGCTCATCGGCCGGCCCGCGCCGCCGGCCCTGCGTGAACTGGTGATCGGCCGCAGCACGCGCGGCTACCTTGCGCTGTATCGCTTCGAAGAGCTTGACGACATCGTGGTCGTGCTGGCCTTTCGTGGGCAGCGCGAGGCTGGCTACGCGCGAGAGCGTTGAGGCCGCGCCGAGTGTGCCGTCGACGCGAGCCGGCGCCATGCTCCAATGCCCCGCCACATCACCCCGGGAGCGGCAGCGTTGACCCCGTCTGACACCACCCACGCCACCCTCGCCACCCTGCACGCCAGCGACTTCGTGCGCAAGTGGCGCGCCGGCTCGGCGGCCGCCGAGCTGAACGAACGCGCCGGCGCGCAAGCGCATTTCATCGACCGGTGCCGCGTGGGCGGGGTAATCGAGCCGGGCGACCCCGAGCGCTACTGTTTCGAGCGCGGCGTGACCAAGACGGGCACGGCCAGCACGCGCACCGACGGCTTCGCCGACGTCTGGCTGCGTGGCCATTTCGCCTGGGAATACAAGGCGCCGGGGCGTAGCCTGGAGGGCGCGCTCAAGCAGCTCATGATGTACGCGCTGCCGCTGGAGAACCCGCCCCTTTTGGTCGTTAGCGACCGCCACAGCATCGAGGTGCACACGCACTTCACCGGCACACCCAGCGAGCGCCATGTCTTCACGCTCGAAGACACCACACGCCCCGACGTGCAGCAGCGGCTGCGTGCGCTGTGGCTGGAGCCGGACGCGTTCAAGCCCAAGCGCAGCACGCGCGACATCACCGAAGAAGCCGCGCGCACCTTCGCCGGCACGGCCGAGCGTCTGCGCGCCAGTGGCGTGGCGCCGGCGCAGGTGAGCCACTTTCTCACGCAGTGCCTGTTCTGCTTCTTCGCCGAAGACGTGGGCCTGCTGCCCGCCCGCCTATTCGAGCGCCTGGTCGGCATCACTATTTCGCCCGAGCTGATGCGCGCACAGCTGGGCAAGCTCTTCGAGGCCATGCGTGAAGGCGGTCTCTTTGGCGTGGACGCCGTGCCCTGGTTCAACGGCGGCCTCTTCCAGCACATCGATGTGCCGGCGCTGGTGGCGCAAGACGTGGCGGCACTCAAGGCCGCCAGCAACCTGAACTGGAGCGCCATCGACCCGAGTATCTTCGGCACGCTTTTCGAGCGCGGCCTGGACCCGTCCAAGCGCAGCCAGCTCGGCGCGCATTACACCGACCCGGCGACGATCATGCGGCTGGTGGAGCCGGTGGTGCAGCGGTCTTTGCTCGCGGAGTGGGCGGGCCACAAGGCCACGGTGGCGGCCGCGCTGGCCAAGAGCAAACGCCACGGCGACAAGGCCTGGCGCGACGCGCAAGCGGCCTTTGTGGGTTTCCTCGAACGGCTCTCAAGCTACCGCGTGCTCGACCCGGCTTGCGGCAGTGGCAACTTCCTCTACCTCGCATTGAAGTGTTTGAAAGACATCGAACACCAGGTCAACCTCGACGCCGAAACCTTGGGGCTGGAGAGGCAGCTTGACGTCACCGGCCCGCACAACGTGCTGGGCATCGAGCTCAACGAATACGCCGCCGAGCTGGCGCGCGTCACGGTGTGGATCGGCGAGCTGCAATGGCGCATCCAGCGCGGCTATGGCTTCAAGACGCAACCGGTGCTGGAGCCGCTGGATCACATCGAGTGCCGTGATGCGGTGCTGGGCGCGGATGGGCGCGAGGCGCTGTGGCCGAAGGCGGATGCGGTGGTGGGGAATCCGCCGTTTGTGGGCGACAAGAAGATGCGCGGCGAGTTGGGTGACGTGTACACCGAAGCGCTGCGTGCGGCCTACAAAGGACGTGTGCCGGGTGGCGCTGATCTTGTTTGCTATTGGTTTGAGCGGGGGCGCGCGGAGATTGAGGCTGGGCGGTTGTTGCGGGCGGGGTTGGTGGCGACGCAAGCGATTCGCAGCGGGGCCAACCGTACAGTGCTCAACGCCATTCTTGACGCGGTGCCAATTTTCGACGCTTGGGCAGACGAACCGTGGATCAACAACGGCGCCGCAGTTCGGGTATCAATGGTCGCATTTGGTGCAGGAACCGCGCAGGCCATGCTGAATGGCGAGGCTGTCGGAAAAATTGCACCTGATCTGACTGCGAACGGGTTCGACGTGACGACAGCCGGCCTGCTGGCACAGAACCGTGGCGTTGCATTCCAGGGGCCAGTGAACCTAAAAACAGCAGCTACCCGGTCGCGGCGAGCGCCGCAGGCGGGATAGGCAGTGCCATTTGACCGACGATGCGTTGGCAGATGTAGCCCACAAGCGCACGCCAGCGGTCAAGCTTTGGCAACTGCTCCGCAGCGCG
>JANOJR010000218.1:0-4195 GCA_031418855.1 Rubrivivax sp. | reverse complement strand
AAGCGCTCGGGCTCACTCGGGTAGGCGGGGCTGCCGATGACGCCGAGCAGGCGCACCATGTGGGCCACCACTGCGGCCTTGTCGCTGCCATCAGGCCGCGACATCAGCATGCGGCGGACAGTCATGCTGGCTTGCGGCAAGTGGCGCGAGCCTGAGCTCGTCATCAACAGCGTCAGGCTCTTCACGCGCTCGGGGTGCTGTGCAGCCACGTGCTGCGCCACCATGCCGCCCATCGAGGCGCCGCAGACATGCGCGCGTGCGATGCCCAGCGCATCGAGCACACCCAGCGCGTCAGCCGCCATGTCGGCTAACGCGTAAGGTGCACGCACTGGCAGGTGCATGGCATAGCGCAGCATCGCCCAAGGCAAGTTGGGCACGCCCAAGTGGTCAAAGTGCTGGCTCAGGCCGATGTCGCGGTTGTCGATGCGGATGACGCGAAAGCCGCGCGAGACGAGCATCTGCACCAGCTCGTCGGGCCAGCCCACGAGCTGCATGCCCAGACCCATGATCAAAAGCAAGGGCTCGCCCGAAGGCAGGCCCTGGTCGTCGACTTCAATACCGATGCCGTTGGCGACGATGCGCATTCAGCGCTTTCGCTTGGCGGCAGCCGGCCGGGCGCGGCGGCTGACTTGCGACACGGCGGCGTCCACGGCCGCCCCGGCCATCGTCTTGGCTGCCATGCCCACGGCGGCGGTCAGGCCCCGGCTGGCGCGTTGCAGCAGGCTTTGTGGCTCGGGGGTGTCGGGGTGCCCGGGCTCACCCGGCTGCGCCAGCGCGCGCATGTCATCAAAGGCGACACGGATGGCATCCGCAAGCTCGCGCACATCGGGCATGGCGGCGGCATCGGCCATCAGGCCAAAGTCCAGCGATGGGCCGTAGCTCTGCACCGTGATGTTCAGCGCGAGACCATGCACGACGATGGAGGTCGGGTAGTTGGTGAGCATGCGCGCGCCGGCCATGTACAGCTGCACCGGCGGGCCTGGCACGTTGGAGATGACGACGTTGGCCACCAGCGGGATGCGCTCGGCCACCTTGGCGCGGCCATAGAGCGCGGTGGCCGCTTCAATCAACCACGGCACACCCAGCGAAGGAAAGTCCGTCGGCAGGATGCTCTTGACGCTGCCCATGCTCGACTTCATGGCGGCGGTGGCGGCCATCACATGCGCCAGGCGTTTGTTCGCATCGGCAATGTGCGTACCCAGGCTGACCAGGCTCATCGAGGCCTGGTTGTTGCTGGCGGTGTCGCCCTTTTCGCGCAGCGAGATCGGCACAGCGGCGATGAGCGACTTACGTGGCAACGCGCGGTGCTTGGCGAAGTAGCGGCGCAGCGCGGTGCTGCACAGCATCAGCACCATGTCGTTGATGGTCGCGTCGTGCGCGCGGCCCAGCGCCTTGAGCTCGGGCAGCGGCAGCGTGACGCTGGCGAAGGCGCGGCCTTCGCTCACCGAGACGTTGAGCGCGGTGCGCGGTGCCATCGTCAGGTTGCTCGGGCCCTTGGTCGCTTTGCCGCCAAACAGTGATGAGCCACCGATGACCAAAGAGGCCGCGTCCTTCAGCGTGCCTACCGTGGCCGGCAACTCGCGAATGATGCCGGCCACCTTTTGCGCCTGCGAGCCCAGCACGCCACGCAGCATTTCGGTCATGCCCAGGCGAAAGGCCTTCTGCCGCGCGGAAGGTTTGATGTCGGGCTGGCGTGGTTCCGGTGTCAGGTCAAGGATGGCGTTAGCCAGGGCCACGGCCGCCTGCCCGTCCACCGCCGCGTGGTGCAGCTGGCTGTACAGGCCCACACGCTTGAGGCCGTTGGCACCCGGCGCCATGCCTTCGAAAACGTGAAACTTCCACAGCGGCTTCTTGCGGTCCAGCAAGACCGGGTGCAGCCGCGCCACCTCGGCTTCAAGCTCGGGCAGGCCAGCACCTTTGCTCAGCTTGATTTCCACGATGTGCTGCTTGAGGTCGGGCTCGGCGTCGACCCAGGCCGGGTTGGCCAGGTTCAGCGGCATCCACCACAGCTTGCGCCGAAGCGCAGGCGTGAGCGGCAAGCGCCGCGCCATGTGCGCGCGCAAGGCCGTCACGAACTTACCCTTGAAGCCTGCAGGCAGCTCCAGCACATGCAGCGCGCCCACATGCATGGGCATCTGCGGTGTTTCCATGTACAGGAAGGTGGCGTCCAGACCTGAGAGTTGTTTCATGCGTGCTCCCGTCAAGGGTGTGGCCGCATGCTAGGTCGCCCGCGTGAGCGCACAGCCCCGGGGTGTCCCTAAGCCGCTTGCGACGAGGCGCGCTCACGCAGCGCCAACATTTCGTTGAGCGCCAGTGCGCCAAGCACCAGGGCACCTCCCCCCAGCACGTGTAGCGACGGCGCTTCGCTTGCCGCTAGCCAGGCCCAGGCCACGCCAAAAAGCACCTCAAGCAAAGCCAGCAGTGAGATCTCAGGCGCTGCCAGGTGGCGCGACATCGCCACGGCGATCAAACACGGGATCGCAAGTTGCACGACACCCAACAGCGCGAGCCAGGCCAGATCAGCTTGCGTGGCCACAAACGGCCACGCCAGCGGTAGCGTCAGCAGCGCCGACAGGCACGCGCCGATCAGCACGGCGGGCAGCATGTCGCTGGCGGCGTCTTGGCGGTGGCGCAAGTGCTGCAAGAGCGTCCAGTTGATGGCGGCCGCCACCGGCACACCCAGGGCCACCAGGGTGCCCATCAAGTGGCGTGGATCGGCACCACTGACCTCATGTCCGTACATCCACGCAATGCCCGCACCCGCCGCCACGATGGCCAGCCAGGTGCGCAGCGCCAGGCGGTGGCCAAGCACCACACGCGCCGTGAGCGAGGTGAAGAGCGGCGCCACGGCCATGGTGACGAGCACATTGGCCACCGTCGTCAAACCCAATGCCACCATGAAGGCCGTGAACATCACGCACCAGCACACACCCGACAACCACAGCGCACGCCCACCGCCCCGCAGCGAAGCCCACAGCGGCCCCGGCCCACGCAGCCAGCACAGCAGCACCACCAGCGCCAGCGCATTGAAGGCGCTGCGCCAGAACGTCATCTCAAAGCCACGCGCCGTCTCAAGCTGGCGTGAGACCACGCCCGCGATGCTCCACATCAGCGTGACCAGGATCATCACCAAGACGGCTTTGCGATGCGTCATAACGTTCAACGTAAGCAGGTTTCGAGGCTTGCGCAGCAAGCCGGACGTCCAACCAGACAGCACCCCCCTCCCGGAGGGGGGCAGGGGGGAGCCCAGTTTCGGGCGCAAGCCCCGCAGTCGGGCTGCGCCCGACTACGGGGCTTCGCGTGCCGCGCGCTTTCTGTCGTGCTCTTTCAGCCAGCGCTTGCGCACCCGGATGCTCTTGGGCGTGATCTCCACCAGCTCGTCGTCGGCGATGAACTCAACGGCATATTCGAGAGTCAAGTCGATCGCCGGCGTGATCTTGATGGCGTCTTCTTTACCGCTGACGCGGAAGTTGGTGAGCTGCTTTTGGCGCACGGCGTTGACCACGAGGTCGTTGTCGCGGCTGTGGATGCCCACGATCATGCCTTCGTAAACCGGGTCGCCCGCGCGCACAAACATGCGGCCGCGGTCGTCGAGCTTGCCCAGCGCGTAGGTCACGATTTCACCTTCGTCCATGCTGATCAGCACACCCTGCTTGCGGCCGCCGATCTCGCCCTTGAAGGCCTCGTAGCCGTCAAAGATGTGGCTCATCAGCCCGGTGCCGCGCGTCAGGTTCTGGAAGTCGGTTTGCAGGCCGATCAAGCCGCGCGCGGGCACGCGGTATTCCAATCGCACGCGGCCCCGGCCGTCGGGCTGCATGTCGGTGAGCTCGCCTTTGCGCATGCCCAGCTCTTGCATCACGCCGCCTTGGTGGCTGTCTTCGACGTCGACCGTCAGCAGCTCCATCGGTTCGTGTTTTTCGCCGTTGACGTCACGCAGCACCACACGCGGGCGCGATACGGCCAGCTCGTAGCCTTCGCGGCGCATGTTTTCCAAGAGGATGGTGAGGTGCAACTCGCCCCGGCCCGAAACTTCAAAGATGCCGTCTTCGTCGGTGTCGGTCACGCGCAGCGCGACGTTGCTTTGCAGCTCGCGATCCAAGCGGTCGCGGATCTGGCGGCTGGTCACGAACTTGCCTTCGCGCCCGGCCAGGGGTGAGTTGTTGACGCAGAAGTTCATCGTCAGCGTGGGCTCGTC
>JANOJR010000217.1:0-1599 GCA_031418855.1 Rubrivivax sp. | reverse complement strand
ATGGCGTTGATGTTTCTCGACCTCGACCGCTTCAAGGTCGTCAACGACAGCCTTGGCCACGAGGTCGGTGACCGCCTGCTGTGCCACGTGGCGCAAACGCTCACGCGTTCGCTGCGCACGGTCGACACCCTGGCCCGCCCGGCGGGCGATGACCCCTTCACGCTGTCGCGACTGGGCGGTGACGAGTTCACCGTCATTGCCGAGAACGTGGGCAACGCCGAGCAGGCCGGGGCGATTGCGCGGCGCCTGCTCGAAGCCCTGGCGGTGCCGTTCACGGTGGGCGAAGAAGACATCCACATCTCGGCCAGCATTGGTATCTCGCTGTTCCCGACGGACGATGTCGACCTGGACGGCATGATCCGCCACACCGACATGGCGATGTACCGCGCTAAGTCACTCGGGCGCAATACCTTCAGCTTTTTCAGCGACGACCTGAACCAGGCGGTGAGCACGCGCCTGTCGCTGGAAGGCAGCCTGCGCCGCGCTATCGAGCGCAACGAGTTCTGCCTGAACTACCAGCCCAAGGCCGACCTGCGCACTGGGCAGATCACCGGCGTCGAGGCGCTGATCCGATGGCATTGCCCCGGGCGCGGCATGGTGCCGCCCGATCGTTTCATCGCTGTGCTTGAAGACACCGGGCTGATCCTGCCTGTGGGTGCGTGGGTGATCCGTACGGCAATTGAGCAACTGGCTGAGTGGGACCGCGCGGGCTTGCCACCCATTGGTATGGCGGTCAACCTGTCGGCGCGGCAATTGCGCCAACCCTACTTGTTGGCGTTAGTCGAAGATACGCTGCGCGAAACCCAGATCGACCCGGCCCGGCTTGAATTCGAGCTCACGGAAAGCCTGCTGATGGAAGACACTGAAGCCAACCGCGGCGTGCTCGCCGGCTTATCGCGCATCGGTGTGCGCCTGGCCATCGACGACTTCGGCACGGGCCACTCGTCGCTAAGCTATTTGCGCCGGCTCGACGTCGACACACTCAAGATCGACCGCTCGTTCGTCAACGAGTTGCCGCACGATGCAGAAGATTGCGCCATTGCCACCGCCGTGGTGGCACTCGGGCGCAGCCTGCAAATGAAAGTCGTGGCCGAAGGCGTTGAAACCGAAGATCAGGCCGACTTTCTGCGCAAGCTCGGGTGCGACGAGATGCAAGGCTACTGGCTGTCGCGTCCCGTGCCCGCACCCCAGCTGGCGCAGTGGCTGCGCACGTACCACGACGACTACCTGGAGCGCGTCAACCCGCGACACTTCGGCGCGACCCAGTTGGAGGCCTTGTCGCTGGCGTCAAGCGACGAGCCGGTGCCGGCCTGAGCGGCCATCAAACCGCCAGTAGCGCGCTGTGCTTGACCTCTTCCATCACCACGTAAGTGCGCGTCTCGCGCACGCCCGGTAGCGTCCAGATCACGCTGCCGATGAACTCGCGGTAGGCCGCCATGTCGGACACGCGCGGCTTCAGCAGGTAGTCAAACCCACCGGCCACCAGGTGCGCTTCTTCGGCCAGCCTGCGCTTGCTGATGCGGCCGTCGGCTTGCAACACACGCAGGATGCGCAGGTCGATCTTGTCGATGCCGCGCTCACCGCGAGCTGTGGGGGGTC
>JANOJR010000216.1:0-31435 GCA_031418855.1 Rubrivivax sp. | reverse complement strand
TGGTCGTGCACGTCGCGCAACCACTCGTACTCGTTCTCGCCGTAGCGCTGCGCCTCGTCAAAGAACATCGCCACGACGCCGCTGCCGTTGCGGGCACACGCATCCTTGATCCGGTCGATCAGCTTCAGCCGCTTGGACGGTTTGCTGCCCTTGTCCGGCTCGGGGCAGCCGACGGCCTCCAACAGGCTCGTGAAGAACGGGCCCTCGGCATGCTTGGGCTTGTGTTCCGCCTGCACGTGATAGGTCGTGACCTTGGCAAAACTCTGCGCCATCGCCAGGCGCAGGTACTCGATGGCGCGTGTCTTGCCGATCCGCGAGGGCCCGTAGATCAGCGCGACGGTGATCTTGTGGTCTATGCAACTCTTGACGAGCTCGTAGAAGGCCTCGATGGCCGGCGTGCCGATGCGGTAGTTGCCGACCTCCAGCGGATGGAGGTCGCGGGCGATGGGACGCCGGTCGGCGCTCTCGCGATGGATAGATCGTGTCATCGTAGGGCTCCGTTCAGGGCAGGCTGCCGACGTAGCCCGAGGGGATGGACAGCCGGCGAGGCTTCACGCGCGCGGTCGCTGAGGGTGAAGCCGACGTCGCCGGCTCGTCGTGCCCTGCGGGCGGTACCGGTACTGGCGGTGAGACGCTGGTCGGCGCGGCGGCCAGCGCACGCAGTGTCTGGGTCAACTCGCTGGCGCCCTTGCGGCTGCGCTTGGCCTTGGCCAGCTTATCCTCGATGAACCTGGTCAGCCCCTCGTGGTTCATCGCGCCTGCCAAGTGCTTGCGCCCGCGCAGCCGGACCACTTCCTGGCGCAGCTTGAAGTCGTGCAGGATCTCGCCCCAGGCACCCTGAGCCTTGAGCACGCCGATCTCGGCACCGTCGTCGGCGAAGGCCCGCACGGTGCGCAGATCCTGGCTGTTGTAGTACAGGCGCAGCTTCGTGCCCAGGAGAAATGCCGTGCTGGCCAACAGCGTGTTCGTGTAACGCACGCCGTGGAAGTTGACGTGCGGGCGCTGACCCTGGTCAAGGTAGCCGCGCACGGTGGCGGTGTAGGGCGTGTGCATCAGGCACAGCGTGCGTCGCTTGGCCTCGGGCAGCCAGTTGAGCATGGCGCCACGCCCGCGCACAGAGTGCTCGACCGCTTCGAGCGGCGTGCGGCCGTTCAGGCCGTTGTGCGGGCTGGCGTTGTACTGGGCCAGCGCTGCTTCAAGCAGGTCCTCCAACTCGTCCAGCGAGACATACAGGCGCAGATTGCCCTTGGGGTCGGCCAGGGCCCTGCGGATGTCTCGGGCGTTGGTGCCGGTGTAGCCAGGCAGCCGGCTGGACAGGCTGCTGGCCACGGTGCCGAAGAAGCGTTCGATGTAGGGCCTGTCGTCGGGCGAGTGCGCGGGGCCCGCGTCGATGAAGCAACCGATGAAGTCGGCCAGGGCGTACTGCACGTCACCGGCCAGGTTGGCCTTGGCGTTGTCCAGCTTGAACCATTGCCAGGTGGCGTAGCCCAGCACCGCGCGGCTCCACACGTCCACGATGACCAACAGCCAGATGCGCTCGATCTCGAACTCCTGCTCAAAGCCCAGGGGGTCGCGCACGACAACCTTCAGCCGCACGTCCAGGCGGTGGCCATCGAACTCGACGACGTCCAGGGCTTGGCGAGCCGCCGGGGCAGATGGGCTATCGCTCGGCAGCCCCTTGAAGTGACTGGCGCCAGCGAGCCGGGCGCCACGCTCGAAGGTCCGCAGGCACTCGGCGCGCACCGTGCGGGCCAGCGAGCGGATGCCCATGTGGTCGGTGTTGAAGGGGTAGTCGGCCGAGGCAAGCCCCAGGGTCCGGCACCGATCGAGGAACGCCAGGTGGAGCTTGGTCAACGAACGCACTCGAAGGCGCAGACCGTCGTCGGTGCTGATCTGGTCGACTGACACCCGCTTGGCGCGGACCTGCTCGGTGATCCATTGGGACAGGGGAGGGTGGGCCTGCAGGAGGAGACCAAGGCGCCGGCCGTGCCCAGGCCGACAGGGTGGCGGTGCACCTTGGCCAAGCGGTGATAGCCACCGACGCCGGTGTGGGGCACCAGTGCACGCCAGCCGTAGGGCCGGCCGTCGGCGTGCAGCGCGGCGGCGCTCTCCAGAGCTCGATAGACCTGTCGGCGGTTGACGCCGGTCTGGGCTTCGATCTCGGCCAGGCTTGTGTTGCGGACAAACAGCTCAACCGCATGGCGGCGGTCGCCGAAGGTCTTGCGCTGTGCCGCCGTCAACGTACCCGGATCAAACTCTGGCCAGTCTGAGGTGTCCGGGCGAAGCCCCGTGCGGCGCTGACTCATGACATGGGCTCCATGGTGGTGTGCAGCGACAGAGGCTGCGTGTGCAGGGTCGGCGCCGAGAACTGACCCGTGCGCAGCAGCTCGCAGATCGCGCCCCGCACGATGGCAGGATCGCCGACGGCCAGTTCATGCTCGACGAAGGAAAGCGCCAGCGGCCGGCGCACCAGGCCCAACACCGACTTGAGCAAGGCCTTGGGCACCAGGCCGCGAGTCACATTGATGACCGGGATCATGCGCAGCCAGTTGGTGACCCAGACCGAAGCGGCAGCCTGATCTGCGGCCGGCACAACCCGAAGTGGAAGCCCTTGGATGGACCCAGGTAGCGTCGCCGGCTCGCGCCCGCGCTCCACAATAAGCATCTCTTCCTGGCTGCGGCGGGCCACCCAGAAGTCGATCAGCGGGCCGTCGTCCTTGGAGCCGGCGCGGCACGGATGCTCACAGAACGAGATGACGCCGGGGTCCGCTTCCAGGCGAATCCACTGCTCGAAAGTGGCGCGGTCGAAGGCGCGGACAGTCCTGCCGAGCTTGGGGCTGAAGGCCGTCAGCAGCCGCGCACCGCGCGGACGCGCCGTGCTCATTGGCGTCACAAATCGCAGTGAAGATTCCTGCATGAATCAACACTTTACGCATGAGCTTCAGCTGGAAAGCTAGGAAGTGACAGGTTTGCTTCGCTTGCTGCGACGGGAAAGTTGTCACTCTGGCGCGTCCTCTACCTGGAGCGAAGAGCCCCGTGGGCTGTGACGACTTTGCTTCGTTCTACGACGAGCAACTTCTGCAGCAGCTTGGCCACCCGGCCGTTGATGTACTCCGAGCCGTTGTCGGAGTGAAATCCCACGATCTCAAACGGGAACTGCTGCAGGATCAAGGCCAGCACCGGCAACAGAAATGCCTCGCTGATGCCCTGCACGCCGGCCTGCACCTGCCACTGGCTGACCTCATCCACGCAGGTGATGTGGTACACGCCCTTGACGCCGTCCAGGTCGCCTTGATGGACGGTGTCGATGCGCACGAAGCCGGCGCGCCTGGTAGTCAGCGCGCTTGCGCAGGTTGTACAGGTGCGAAACCGACAGGTCGGCCAGGCGTTCATAGCGCGGGTCGCCATAGACGGTGTGGGCGCGTTGCAAGAGGTGCGCGACGGCCGGGCCGCACACGTCCTCGTGGGCACGGTCCATCTCCACCAGCAGCTCCACGTCGGTGGCGGTGGCGGTGGCTGTGTACTTGCGTGCGAAGGGCGCGGCCGGGGCACGGTATCGCTTGACCCGTGGATGCTGCGCGACACGGTTGTCGGTCCAGCGCGCGACCAAGCGCGTGAGCTGCGCGCGGCCATAGCCGCTGGTGCGTCGCAGATAGGCCAGCACCACGCCGCGTTCGCGCTTGCTACGCTGTGGGTAGTCAAACCGAGCCAGCACGCGGCTGATGTGCTCGTAGCGCTGGTTGTCGGCCGCACTGCCTGCGGGCGGCGCTGTGAACGCCACCTCGGGCGTTGCGCTGAGAAATTGTTGCAACTGCTCGATCGTGCGCAGCCTTGTCTCGTCCATGTCGATCACCATCCTTATGATGATCAACTCGCCACCGATTCACCCCTCTTACACGCCATCAGGCTCATTCCTCGATGGAAACGCGCGCCCCGTTCAGGCTCACACCTCGTTGGACAAGGCTGCATGGCGGCTGTGTCCCATGCCGGTGGTACATTGAAGCGGCTGCGAGACCACCCATGCCGGAAACCAACCCACAAGGTTTTGTCCTGCCATCCCAAGTCGAGGCTTGGTTGTTGCCGTTAAGCGACGACCTGGCTTGTGGCCCCGATCTCGCCTACGACACCGAGTCACTCGAACTCGCGCAGGCCGTCGCCGGCAAGCCCGAATCGCAATTCGCGCCGGCCGAACCACCCGATTGGGGGCGCTCACGTGAACTCGCCGAGTCGCTGTTCACACGCACGCGCGATTTGCGCGTGGCCCTCGGCTGGGGCCGCGCCAAGCTCAACCTCGACGGTTTTGGTGCTTTGCCCGGGGTGCTTGCGCTGCTGCACGGCCTGCTCGAACGCTACTGGAAACAGTTGCACCCGGTGGCCGACGCTGACGATCCCGAGAACCTCGCGCGACAGTCGGTGATGGGCAGCCTGGGCAAGCTCAACAGCCTGCTTGGCGACATTCGCATCGCGCGACTGTCAAGCGACCCTCGACTGGACGGCTTGCGCCTGCGCGATATTGAAGTCGCCCTGGAGAAGTTGCCGGCGCGGCCCGATGAGACGACACGCACCAAGGGGCAGGTCGTCGCCATGCTGGCGAGCAACGTCGACCTCGCCGTTGCCTTGCGCGCTCAGGTCAGGGCCGCGCTGCATGTGCTCCAGCAGATCCAGGCTGTGATGGCTCAGCACTTCAGCCCGGACATGGGCGTCGACCTGACGGCACTGCGCGGCATGTTGGCCAGCCTGATGTCCGTGCTGCCCGCCGGCAGCGACGCTGGCGCCGATGTGCTTGATGCGGCGGCGACCCACGTTGCTGCACACCCGCGCCCGGGTGGCGGCGTGCACAGCATCGACACCCGCCAGGAAGCGCTGCACGCCATCGAGTTGGTGTGTACCTATCTTGAGCGGCACGAACCTACCAATCCGGCCCAGCTGCTGCTTCGGCGGGCGGCAAGGGTGATTGACAAGAATTTCCTGCAGCTGGTGCGCGAGCTCGCGCCCGACGCAGTCAAGGACGTGGCCCGAATCATGGGGGTCGACCCCGCTACGATCAACGATCAGAATTGATAGCATTGCAGATGAACGCGCCAATGGCATGATGCCTCGTGGTTGGCCCTGGGCACCAAGCGCCTGGGCACAAAGAATTTGCCAGCGGCGCCAGCCGGCGCGTGGATCCTTGTTCCGATAACGGAGAACCTCATGGGAAGCAGCCAGAAATTCATTGCTCGAAATCGCGCTCCGCGGGTGCAGATCGAATACGACGTCGAGCTCTACGGCGCCGAAAAGAAGGTGCAGCTTCCCTTCGTCATGGGCGTGATGGCCGACCTGGCCGGCAAACCCGAGGAACCCCTGCCGCCAGTGGCCGACCGCAAGTTCCTCGAGTTCGATATCGACAATTTCGACAGCCGCATGAAGGCCATGAAGCCGCGCGTGGCCTTCATGGTGCCCAACACGCTCACCGGCGAAGGCAACCTCGCGGTGGATCTGACGTTCGAGACCATGGACGACTTCTCGCCGGCGGCGGTGGCAGGGAAGGTCGAGGGTCTCAAGCAGTTGCTGCATGCGCGCGGCCAGTTGGCCAACCTCGTCACCTACATGGATGGCAAAGGCGGCGCTGAAGAGTTGATTGCCAAAGTGTTGAACGACCCGGCGCTGCTGCAAAGCCTGGGTGCAACCGCCAAGCCTGCCGATCAAGCCTGAGAACCCCCAGACGGAGCACATCCATGCCTGAACAACAAGCTGCAAGTCCCTCGTTTGCCGGCGTCACGCTGGAAGGCAATGACTTCGCCAACTTGCTGAAGAAGGAATTCAAGCCGAAGTCTGATGAGGCACGCTCGGCGGTCGAGGCTGCGGTGCAGACGCTGGCGCAGCAGGCGCTGGCCCACACCCGGCTGATCGGCACCGACACCGTGCAGACGATCGAGGCGATGATCGCCGCGATCGACCGCAAGTTGAGCGAGCAGGTCAACGTCGTGCTGCACCATGCCGAGTTCCAGAAACTCGAGTCGGCCTGGCGCGGCCTGAGCTACATGGTGAACAACACCGAGACCGACGAGTTCCTGAAGATTCGTGTGATGTCGATCTCCAAGCTTGAACTTGGCAAGACACTCAGGCGCTACAAGGGCACGGCCTGGGACCAGTCGCCGCTGTTCAAGAAACTCTACGAAGAAGAGTATGGCCAGTTCGGCGGCCACCCCTTCGGTGCGATCGTCGGCGACTACCACTTCGACCATTCACCGCCCGATGTCGAGTTGCTGGGCGAGATGTCGAAGATCGCCGCTGCCGGGCACGCGCCTTTTATCACCGGCGTGGCGCCGACGGTGATGCAGATGGAGTCGTGGAGCGAATTGGCCAACCCACGTGACCTGACGAAGATCTTCACGACGCCCGACTACGCCGGCTGGCGCTCGCTGCGCGAAAGCGACGACGCGAAGTACCTCGCGATGTGCATGCCGCGTTTCCTCGGCCGGCTGCCTTACGGGCCCAAGACGAGTCCTGTCGAGGCTTTCAATTTCGAGGAAGACACGGTCGGCGCCGACCACGACAAGTACGCCTGGTGCAACGCGGCCTACGCCATGGCCACCAACATCAATCGCTCGTTCAAACTCTACGGCTGGTGCTCGCGCATCCGCGGCGTCGAATCCGGCGGCTCGGTCGAAAACCTGCCCACGCACACCTTCCCTACCGACGACGGCGGCGTCGACATGAAGTGCCCGACCGAAATCGCCATATCGGACCGGCGCGAGGCCGAGTTGTCGAAGAGCGGCTTCCTGGCGATGATCCATCGCAAGAACTCTGACTTCGCGGCATTCATCGGGTCTCAGTCCCTGCAGAAGCCATTTGAGTACGACGATCCGGATGCCACCGCAAATGCCGCGCTGGCGGCGCGGCTGCCTTACCTCTTTGCGTGCAATCGCTTCGCTCACTATCTCAAAATGATGGTGCGCGACAAGATCGGCTCGTTCAAGTCGCGCGAGGCGATGGAGCGCTGGTTGAATCAGTGGATCCTTAACTATGTCGATGGCGACCCGCTGAATTCGTCCGAGAGTATCAAGGCGCAGCGGCCGCTCGCCGCTGCGCAAGTCGTGGTCGAGGAAGTCGAGGGCGCTCCCGGCTATTACTCATCAAAGTTCTTCTTAAAACCTCATTACCAGCTCGAAGGGCTCACCGTTTCACTTCGACTTGTGTCGAAGCTTCCGACCGAGAAGGGCTGAGTACCGCGTGTCACTGTCACGCGGTCTCTGTCGTTTATCCACTGTGTCGCTGCCGGCCCCCCTTCGGTTCGGCGCATCACCTTAGAGGAGTGATTCAACATGCCAGGCAATGCGTTTATCAAGTTTGCGGACGCCGTTAAAGACGGCGAGTCGACCCACGAGACACATCACGGCAAGCAAGGCTGGATCGAGATCAGCGACTGGAGCTGGGACATCGAAGCCGATACAAGTTTCCTCAAGGGCGCCGGCGCCTCGGTCGGCAAGCCTCAGCCCGGTTCGTTGTCGTTCTCGCATTACTACGACACTTCGTCGCCAGTCATCATGATGAAGATCGTCCAGGGAAAGCACTTTCCGTTGGTGCACATCGTGATGCTCAAGCAGGTCGGCGATGAGTCGGGCAAAGGCAAGCCCTACTTCGGCATCACGATGGAGGAAGCATTCATCACCAAGGTGTCGAGCAAGGGCGCAGAAGACGGCTCGGTGACACAGGACGTCGAGGTGGTCTTCAAGACTATCGCCGTAGCCTACGCGCCGCAGGCGGAGGTTGGCGGTGCATTGGACAAGGTACAGGATTTCACCTGGGACATCGGCAAGATGAAGACCGATGTCACAAAGATGAATCTTGGCGTCAAGTAGCGGAAGACTTTCAAGCTAGCGCGGAGTTGCCGAAGGCATCTGTGCGTGGCCTTCGTTGCGACGACGCGCAGGTGCGCTAACGGCCGAACATGGACACCACTACCCAGATCTACTTGAAGATCATGCTGAAGGGAGGCGGGTCCGTTGAGGGCGACTCGAGCGCGGCCGGCTACGAGGGCCAAATTGACATCGACAGCTTCAGCTTCAGCGTCAGCGCAAAGCCGCAGGCCGTCAAAGGCACCGGGGCCAAGCAGATTGAAGCCAACCTCGACTTCGACTCGGTATCGATCTCCAAGGTCTTGGACCGGGCTTCGCTACAGTTGGCCATGGCCATGGGGGACAACGACACGTCCCAGGGAGCGGGCACGGGGCGCAAGCGCAAAAGTTTCACAGAGGCCACGATCTCCGTCGACCAGCAATACGTCCAGTTCGAGCGGACTGGCAAGTACCGCAACGAGGTCGTCATCTTCAGCCTCTACGACGGTTACATCGTCAAGTCGTCGCTTCGCACGAGCGAGTCTGGGGCCGGGGCGTCAATAAGGGAGGACATCGAGTTGTCGTTCCACAACTTCGAGATCACCTACTACGCGGAGCAACGCGACGAGTCAGGCATTCAGGCGGACCGCTCGAACTGGCGCCCGCTGGCATTCGGGTTCAAGACCGAGCGCGAAGTACAGAAGGCCTGATCGATGGCAGCCAAGTCGAGCCAGTTCCTCAAGTTCGCCGACAAATACGGTGGACGACTATTGATCGAGGGCGAGTCCATAGACGTCGAACATCGCAACGAGATCGAGTGCACTGCCTGGAGTTGGGACGCCCAGGAGCCCTCGGCCAGGATCAAAAAGGCCGCCAAGAAGGATGCCAAGGCCGCCAATAGCAGTGGCGCGAGCAAATCCAGTGCGAACACCGAGGGCGAGGCCGATGGCGTAGTCAAACTATCGACCTTCGGCTTCTCGAAGGCGACCGACAAGTCGACCACCCAGCTCCTTGGTGCGATGAACAGGGGCGCTATGTTCCCTTGCGCGGTCATGTTGATGCAGGAGGAATTCGAAGAGTCGCCGATGCGCTTCAAGATGGAAGTCATTCTCACCGACGTCACCGTCGTGCAGTTCGACTGGGACGTCAGCGCCACCGATACCCGCGCCGACATGGAAGAAAAATGGCAACTCAACTACCGCACCGTCAACATCAGGTATGACTGGCGTGGCACGCCAACTATCCAGTCGATCTTCACCAAGACCGCGGAGGCCGACGCAGGTGCGAGCGAGAAGTCGCCTCTTTCGAAAGGCGAGAAAACGGACGCTTCGGACAAGGCGATGGAGGATTGGGCCAGGCGCAATGGCTGGAAGCCTCCGGGCAAGACCTGACGCTTCCGCGCGCCACGAGACGACAGCGATGGGCCTCACCAACTACCACGATATCGGCAAGGCTGGCTCTGACACGCATGCAGGCTTCCAGTTCGAGTTCCATTGCGGGAATTGCTCGCGCAAATGGAAGAGCCCGTTCGAGCCTTACCGCAGGGGGCAACTGGCCGGTTTCGTCTACGGGTTTGCCCGTTATCTGGGCGGTCGGGGTTTGCTGTTTCGAGCTTCAAGCACGGTCGCCGATGCCGGTGCCGATCGCGCTCGCCGAGGTGCGCTCGAGCGGGCGTTGGGCTTGGCCGAGCAGCGCTACATCGAGTGCCCTGCATGCGAAAAGGCCGTCTGTGAGAACTGCTGGGACGAGCGCAGCAAGCTCTGCGAGCCGTGCGCTGGCAAAGGCGCACGTTCGCCGACTCCACGGGACGACGATCAGGCCCAGGCCCAGGCCGGGGCAGCGCACGGCGCGCGCGCTGCCGCCGCCGTCGGTGGCGCGATGAAGTGCCCCAACTGCAGTGCTGCAATCGGTGGCGGGCGCTTCTGCGAGGAGTGTGGATTCGACATGGCCTCGACGCACAAGTCATGCCCGGGATGCGGCACGCTGTGCACGCGTGCGGCGCGCTTCTGCACCGACTGCGGCCATGGCTTCTGATTCCGGCGAACCGCTGGCCGCCGCAGAAGCCGCGGTTCGCGCCGGCCAGCCCATGGCCGCGCTCGCGCCGCTCACCGCCGCAGTCAAGGCGGCGCCCACGAAGCCGCAATTGCGCATCTTCCTGGCCCAGTTGTTGTGCGTGCTGGGGCAGTGGGAGCGCGCCCACACTCAGCTCAACGTCGTCGCCGAGATGGACGCTGCCACCGTGCCGATGCGCGAAATGGTCGGCCACGCGCTGCGCTGCGAAAAGCTTCGCGCGGCGGTCTTCGAAGGCCGCCGCAGCCCGATGATCTTCGGTGAGCCCGAAGCCTGGCTCGCCGGCTTGATCGAGTCGCTGCTGCGCTGCGCTGCCGGCGAATTCGATCTCGCGCGCAGCCTCGCCGGCAAGGCCCTGGAAGCAGCGCCTGCGACCTGCGGCACGATCGACGGCGCGCCTTTCGCGTGGATCGCCGACGCCGACTCGCGGCTCGGCCCCGTGCTCGAAGCGATGATCAACGGCCGCTACTACTGGATCCCGTTCAACCGCCTCGCCCGCGTCGACATCGAAGCCCCCGTCGACCTGCGCGACTTCGTCTGGCTGCCCGCGCAACTTCAATTCACCAACGGCGGCGAGGCCGTCGCGATGCTGCCCACACGCTATCCGGGCTCCGAGAAGAGCGACGATGAGAAAATCCTGATGGCACGCAAGACCGAGTGGCACGAAGACGGGCCCGAGCGTTGGCTCGGCCTCGGGCAGCGGGTGCTGGTGACCGACCTTGACGAGCACGACTTGTTGTCGGTACGCACTATCGAACTGGTGCGCGCCGATGGCTGAGATCGCTGCGCGAGACCGCCTGCAACCTTCGCTGCTTGACCGGCTGACCGACCAACATCCCGAGGCCAGCCGCGAGACCGCCGAAGAGCGTGTGCTGTCGCGCCAGCAGTTACGTGCGGCGGTGCTGCGCGACCTGTCTTGGCTGTTCAACAGCACGCGGCCTGAGCCCGAGCCGGCGTCCACGCGTAAGGACGAACTCGAGATGTGGCGGCCGAACGAACACGCGCGACGCTCGGTGCTGAACTACGGCATGCCGGCCTTCGCCGGGGTCACCAAGTCCACGCTCGACCTGCCAACGATGGAGGCCGCACTGAAGCAGGCGATCGCGACCTTCGAGCCGCGCATCGACGCCAAGTCGCTGACGGTGACGTTGCAGATTGATTCCCAGCAGCATCACAACTGTCTGCAGCTCATGATCCGCGGCCAGCTCTGGGCGCAGCCCATGCCACTGGAGTTGCTGCTCGCGGCCGACGTCGAGCTCGAGACGGGCGACACGCAACTGCGTGACATGCGCTGAACCATGGACCCGCGCCTGCTGCGCTACTACAACCAGGAATTGCGCTATCTGCGCGAGATGGGTGGCGAGTTCGCACGCGAGTTTCCGAAGATTGCATCGCGCCTCGGCATGGAATCGCTCGAGGTCGCAGACCCCTATGTCGAACGGCTACTCGAAGGTTGCGCCTTCCTCGCGGCCCGAGTGCAGCTCAAGCAGGACGCCGAGTTCCCGCGGCTCTCGCATCGCCTGCTCGAACTGCTGTATCCGAACCTGCTCGCGCCGCTTCCGGCGATGCTGGTGGCGCAAGTCGACCCGGTGCGCACCGACGCCAACCTGTTGCGCGCGCCGCGAATACCGCGCGACACGCCGCTATTGGCGACGCCGCCAACCCATACCCGTACTCGATGCGAGTTCCGCACCGCACAGGAACTGCAGCTCACGCCGCTGGTGACGGAGTCGGCGGAGTACTTTCTGAACCTCGCCGATCTGAAACTCTCGACACTCGCAATGCCCGAGCGTCCACGCTGCGGCGTTCGTGTACGCCTCAAATTGCCGGATGACATGGTGTTGGCCAAGCTTGAAGCGGCGGAACTGCGCTTCTACATCGGGGGGCAGAACGACGTCGCACTGCGCCTGCACGAACTGCTCACCACGTCGCTTGTCGGCGTGCTCGCAAGCGCCCAGGGCAAGCCCGAAACGCGACGACTGATCGCCGCCGAGCAGCTGCGTGCGGTTGGCTACGACGACGCCGACGCCATGCTGCCGGTGCAACTGCGCATGATGTCGGGCTTGCGGCTGCTGCAGGAGTACTTCGCGTTCCCGGCGCGTTTTCGATTCTTCGATCTGGGTGGTCTCGCGGCGGTCTTGCCGGCCTTGCCGGGTGGCGATCTGGAACTGCAGTTCCTGTTCTCGCGTCCCGGTATCGATCTTGACGGCCTGGTCGAAGCCGCAAACTTCAGCCTGCATTGCGTGCCTGCGATCAACTTGTTCGGCAAGCGCGCCGACCGCATCGCCGTCGACGACGGCCATCATGAGTTCCATGTCGTTCCCGAGCGCACGGCGCCGCTGGACTACGAGGTCTACGACGTGCAGGCTGCCAGCGGCTTCGACGAGCTCGGGCAAGAGCGGCGCTTCCTGCCGCTGTTCGCGCCGAACCATCACCCGTCGCCGTACCAAAGCGCCTATTACGGCATCTGGCGCGAGCCGCGGCTGCTGTCCGAGAAAGCCCGTCGCGACGGCCCGCGGTCGGGCTATATCGGTTCGGAGGTTTTTCTGTCGCTGGTCGACCCCGATGACGCGCCTATTCCGCACGCGCTGCGCCAGCTCAGTGTGCAGCTGCGGTGCACGAACCGCGACTTGCCCGTGTTCTTGTCAGCCGGCGGTTCGGTGTCGCCGTTCACCCTCGAAGCCGGGATCCCGGTGGAGGGCGTGCGTGCCATCGCTGGCCCGTCGCGGCCCTACAGCGCGCTGCGTGAAGGCGGGGTCGCATGGCGACTGCTGAACCTGTTGTCGCTGAACTATCTGTCGCTGCTCGACCCCGGCAGTGGCGAAGGTGCAGCAGCTCTGCACGACTTGCTCGGTCGCCTGCCCATGGGCGGCGAGCCCGCGCAACGGCGCATGATCGAATCGATTCAGAAGCTCGACGCCCGGGCGGTCGTGCGCCGGCATCCGGTGCCCGGGCCCGTGGCGTTTTCGCGTGGCCTGAGTATCGAACTAACGATGGACGAGCTCGGCCACGAAGGTGGCAGTGCCGTCATGTTCGCGGGTGTGCTGCACCGTTTTTTCACGCGCCACGCGTCGCTGAACAGCTTTGTCGAGACGACACTGCACTCGCTCACGCGAGGCGAACTGATGCGCTGGCGGCCGGAGCTCGGCGCGCGGCCTGCGGGATAAGTCATGACAGCCGACCTCAACCCAACAGACCGCACACAACGGCACGAGGCATGGCTCGAGCAAGTGGCGGCGCAGCCCTTCAGTTTTGACTTCTACCAGACGCTGCGGCGCATCGCCAGCGCCCACCCCCACCTGCCGCCGCTGGGCGAGGCCCTGCGTCCACAGGAGGAACCCGTGCGCGTCGGGCAGCCGGCCGAGCTCGACTTCGCGCCCGCATCGCTGCACAGCCTGCTGCGCCAGGCGGGTTCGCCACCGCGGCTGATGCAACGCATCTTCGGCTTGCTCGGTTCGAACGGAGCGTTGCCGCTGCACCTGACCGAATACACACGGGACCGCGCACTGCACCATGCCGATCCGACTTTGCAGCGTTTCCTCGATACGCTGACGCACCGCTTCGCGCTGCTGTTTTACCGTGCCTGGGCCGATGCGCAGCCCGCCGTCAGCCTGGACCGTGCCGGTAGCAAGACTTACTTCAACCGAATCGGTGCGCTGGTGGGCACAGGCCTGCCCAGCTTGCAGGATCGCGACGCGCTGCCCGACACCAGCAAGCTGTATTTCGCCGGGCGCCTGTCGCGGCAAGTGCGCGACGCCGAAGGTTTGCTGTCTTGGCTGCGCATCGAATTCGACGTCCCGGTGGCCATCGAACAGTGGCGCGGCCACTGGATGCCGCTGACGCGCGGCGAACGCAGCCGGCTCGGCCGGCGTGAGGGCGCGGTGCTGGGCCGCAGCACGGTGCTGGGCCGCAGCGTCTGGGACGTGCAGCACAAATTCCGCATCACGATGGGCCCGCTAACGCTCGACCAGTACCGGCGCTTCCTGCCAGGTGGCAAGACACTGGCGCGGCTACAGGCGCTGGTGCGGCATTGGGTGGGCATCGAGTTCGCGTGGGATCTCAAGCTGATCCTGGCGCGTCATGAGGTGCCGCGTACCGTGCTCGCAGCGCTCGGCACAACGCTTGGTCATACATCCTGGCTTGGCCCCTACCGCCGCCAACGCGATGCCGACGATCTGCGCATCGACGTCGAGCGCGCGTTGGCCAGCGCCGCAACCCGAGGTCGATCAGCATGAGTGGAATCAGCCGTGGTGTGTTGTTCGGCAGGCTCAACCCCATCGCCTACCAGTCGATCGAGAGCGCGTTCGTCTTTTGCAAGATGCGCGGCAACCCCTATGTCGAACTGGTGCACTGGCTGGCCCAACTGGTGCAAACGGCTGGCACCGATCTCGAAGCCGTCATACGCCACTACCAGGTCGAAACTTCGACGCTGGCGCGCGACATCACCACTGCGCTGGATCGCCTGCCTCGTGGCTCCACCGCGATCGTCGACCTGTCTGATCACATCGAAGAGAGCATCAAGAACGGCTGGTTGTACGGCACCTTGATTTTCGGCCAGCCGCAGGTGCGTTCTGGCTACCTGCTGATCGGCATCTTGAAGACCAAGCACCTGCACGACCTGCTGCTGGGGATATCGCGCCAGTTCGAACGCATCCGTGCTGACGATTTGACAGAAAACTTCGTCGCGATCTGTGGCGGCACCGCGGAAGCACCTTTGGGCGCACAAGACGGATCGGGCCTGGCGGCTGGCATCGGCGGCGATCCCGCTGCCGAGAACGCCGCGATGGCCCCCGCCGCTATGGGCAAGCAGGAGGCGCTGAAGAAGTATTGCGTCGACCTCACGGCGCGCGCCCGCGACGGCAAGACCGACCCGGTGAGCGGGCGCGACGAAGAGATCCGCCAAATCATCGACATCCTCATGCGCCGGCGCCAGAACAATCCCATCCTCACCGGCGAAGCCGGTGTCGGCAAGACCGCGGTGGTGGAAGGCTTCGCGCAGCGGCTGGCGCGCGGCGACGTGCCGCCGCAGTTGGCCGAGGTCTCGCTGCTGTCGCTGGACCTGGGCTTGCTGCAGGCCGGCGCCAGCATGAAGGGCGAGTTCGAGCAGCGCCTGCGCCAGGTCATGGACGAGGTCCAGGCGGCGCCCAAGCCCATCATCCTGTTCATCGACGAGATGCACACGCTGGTGGGTGCCGGCGGCGCGGCCGGCACGGGCGACGCGGCCAACCTGCTCAAACCCGCGCTTGCGCGCGGCACCCTGCGCACCATCGGCGCCACCACCTGGGCCGAGTACAAGAAGTACATCGAGAAGGACGCTGCGTTGACGCGGCGCTTTCAGGTCGTGAAGGTGGAGGAGCCTGACGAGCCCAAGGCGATCCTGATGCTGCGCGGCGTGGCCAGTGTGCTTGAGGCGCACCATCGGGTGCAGTTGCTCGACGAAGCCATCGAGTCGGCCGTGGCGCTGTCGCACCGCTACATCCCGGCGCGCCAGTTGCCCGACAAGGCGATCAGCCTGCTCGACACGGCCTGCGCCCGCGTTGCCGTGAGCCAGCACGCGACACCGGCAGAGGTGGAAGACTGCCAGCGCCGCATCGAGTCACTGGAGATCGAGGCCGGCATCGTCGAGCGCGAAGCCATGGTGGGGGTGGTGATCGGCACGCGCGGCAGCAACGTGGCCGACAAGCTCGGCGTCGAGCGCGCCCGCCTGGCGACGTTGCAGGCGCGCTGGCAGGGTGAGAAGGCCATCGTCGACGCCGTGCTCTCCCTGCGCGCCAAGCTGCGCGAAGGCAGCCTCGCCGTCGACGGTGCAAGCGCCGCGCCGCATCCGGAGCGCGAAACGCTGCTTGCGGCCTTGAGGGTCGAACAGCACAAGCTCGCCGAACTGCAAGGCGAGTCGCCGCTGATCATGCCCTCGGTGGATGCGCAGGCGGTGGCCAGCGTGGTGGCCGACTGGACCGGCATTCCCGTCGGCCGCATGGTGAAGAACGAGCTGGAGGCAGTGCTTCGCCTTGGTGAAACATTGGGCCAGCGTGTCATCGGCCAGCAGCATGCGCTGGACATGATCGCGCGGCGCATCCAGACCGCGCGCGCCAGGCTCGACAACCCAAACAAGCCGATCGGTGTGTTTATGCTTTGCGGCACCTCGGGCGTGGGCAAGACCGAGACGGCGCTGGCGCTGGCCGAGGCGCTGTATGGTGGTGAACACAACGTCATCACCATCAACATGAGCGAGTTCCAGGAAGCGCACACCGTCTCCACACTCAAGGGTGCGCCGCCGGGGTATGTGGGCTATGGCGAAGGTGGCGTGCTCACCGAAGCTGTGCGCCGCCGGCCCTACAGCGTGGTCTTGCTGGACGAGGTGGAGAAGGCGCACAGTGACGTGCACGAGCTCTTCTTCCAGGTCTTCGACAAGGGCCGCATGGAAGACGGCGAAGGGCGGCAGATCAACTTTAAGAACACCATCATCCTGCTCACGTCCAACGTCGGCTCCGAGCTGATCATGAACATGTGCAAGGATCCCGAGCTGCTGCCTGAACCCGCGGCGCTGGCCGACGCCTTGCAGACGCCGCTGCTGAAGGTCTTCCCGGCGGCGCTGCTGGGGCGGCTGGTGACGGTTCCCTACTACCCGCTCACCGACGACATGCTCGGGCGCATCGTGCGGCTGCAATTGGGCCGCATCAAGAAGCGCGTCGAAACCAACCACCGCATTCCGTTCACCTACAGCGAGGAAGCCGTTGCGCTGATCGTCAAGCGCTGCAACAACGCCGATGCCGGTGGCCGCATCATCGACTCGATTCTCACCAACACTGTGCTGCCCAGGATCTCTGTCGAATACCTCACGCGCACGAGCCGCGGCGACGAGTTGCGCGGCATCGAGCTGACCACGGCGGACGGCGACTTCGCCTACCGCTTCGACTGAGCCGCGGACCGAGCACCAGGACGCCAGGAGAAACTGCCATGGCCACATCGTCAGAAGGCTGGTTCATCTGCACGCTCGGCGACGACGCCTTGCGCTTTCGGCGCATGAACGGCCGCGAGGAGCTTGGCCGGCTGCCCGAGTACCGCGTCGAGCTGACGCGTTTGCAACAGCTCGAGGCTATCGATCCTGCCAAACTTCTGGGCACGCTGGCCACCGTGAAGTTGCTTCGAGCCGGCGCGCAGTTCCGCTACATCAACGGCTGGATCACGTCGGTGGAGCTCGGCGGCGCGGTTGGCCGTTACGACATCTACCACGTCATGCTGCGGCCCTGGTTATGGCACCTCACGCTGGGCGCCGACTGCCGCATCTTCCAGGACAAGAACGCACTGCAGATCATTCAGGCGGTGTTCGGCGACTACAGCAGCGCGCAGCTCGACGCGTCCAAGCTCAGTGGCACGCCGCGCACGCGCCCGTACTGCGTGCAGTACCGCGAGAGCGACTTCAACTTCGTCAGCCGCTTGATGGAGGAAGAGGGCATCTGGTACTACTTCAGCCATGTCGAGGGGCGGCACACGCTGGTGCTTGCCAATGGTCCAGGGGGTCATGCCAGGGTGCCTGAGGGCAAGCTGGCCTGGTCATTTCGGCAGTCCGAGCAGGTGCGCGAAGACGTCATCTCCCAGTGGCGCCAGACGCAGCAGTTGCGCTCGCTGAAGTTCACGCACGACGACTACGACTACGAATCGCCCGCGAGCAAGCTCGAGAAGACCGACCAGCGCACCGTGGGCTACCCCAAACCAGGTGACCTCGAGGTCTACGACTGGCCGGGCACCTATGCCTACCCCGGCGACGCCAACAATGCGGCACAAGGCACCACCAACGCCAAGCTCGAAGTGCGTCGCTTCGAGACCGGGCATGTGGTCACCACGTCGGCCACGCCGTGCCGCTCGGTCGGCGCCGGCATGTCCTTCGATTTCATCGATCACCCCAAGTACGCCGGTGGCTACCTCATCACCAGTGTCAGGTTCGCGGTCGATTTCGGCGACGAGGAAGCCACGCAGGCGGAACGCGGCTTCGGCTTCCGGGCGACGATGAAGCTCGTGCCGCAGGCGGCACCCTTCGCCAGCGAAGCGCTCACACCCAAGCCGATCGTGCGCGGCCCGCAGACGGCGGTGGTGGTCGGCCCTGCCGGCGACGAGATCCACGTCGACCGGCTCGGCCGCGTCAAGGTCTGGTTCCGCTGGGACCGTGTCGGCCCGAAGAATGAACGAAGTACCTGCTACATCCGCGTCGCCACGCCCTGGGCGAGCAAAGGCTACGGCATGATCACCACGCCACGCATCGGCGACGAGGTCGTGGTCAGCTTTCTCGAAGGCAACCCGGACCGGCCGCTCATCACCGGCAGCGTCTACAACGGCGACAACCTGCCGCCATACGAGTTGCCGGCGCAGGCCACCGTCTACGGCATCCGCTCACGCTCGAGCAAAGGTGGCGCCGCCACCAACTTCAACGAGCTGCGCTTCGACGACAAGAAGGGCAGCGAGTACGTCTGGTTCCAGGCCGAGAAGAACCGCCACAGCCTGGTGAAGAACGACGCCACCGACGAGGTCATACGCAACAACCAGGTCGACATCGGCAAGAACCACACCGCAGCCGTGGGCGAAGCTTTCGACCTGAAGATCGGTAAGACCGCCAAGCTCGAGGTCGGCACCGACGCCAGCGCCAAGGTACTGGGTGACCTGAACGTCGGCGTCATCGGCGCCACCGGGCTGAAGGTCGGCGGTGCGCTCGACATCAAGAGCGACGGCGCGATGGCCGTGACCTCGGGCGGCGCGATGGATGTCGATGCCGGCGGCTCGTTGACCATCAGCGCCACCGGCTCGGTGCACATCAAGGCCACCACCGGCATCGTCATCGACGGCGGCACGTCGCTCTCGATCAAAGTCGGCGGCACCTTCATCGTGCTCGACCCGAGCGGCGTGTCGATCGTCGGCCCGATGGTGAAGAACAACTCCGGCGGCTCGGGCGGCAGCGCCAGTGCCGCCAGCAAGGCCAACCCCACCGCGCCGCAAGCGCCGGCCAACACCGTCCACAAGGACGACCCGCTGGCCTGATGGCGATGAGCGCGCCAGGGTCTGCGCCGCCGGGCACGCTGTCGTATGCGCAACAGCGGGAGTCACTGTGGGCCGATGCGCGTCAGCGCGTCTACGCCGTGCTCGTGGCGACCAAGGTGCCAGGTTTGCGCGAGCGCCTGGCCCAGGGCGATGTCGACGACTGGGACGGCCTGTGGACCGGCGAGCTCGACGCCGAGGAACGCGTCGCCGCACCGGTGCTGGTGTCGCTGCGCCCGCAGTCGGCCTTCACCGACTGGCTGCTGCAGGAGGCCGCGGCCGGCTTCGGCAGCTGGGGTGCCCTCGCCCAGAGCCGCTTGCCGTTCCTGGCGATGCGCACGCATGGCCGTGCGCTGTGCAAGGCGCATCTGCCCAACGGCCAGGCGATGCGCATCGACTGGATGGACCCCGAGGTGCTGGAGGCCCTGTTGCCCGTGGCTGCACCCGACCAGCTGGCGCAGGTCTACGCCGGCTTCGATGCGCTGGTCACGCTCAGCCCCGGCCACTGGACGCGGTGGTCGATGAGCGCGGGCCGCCTGATGCGCGACACCACGGGCGTGGCATGACCGGTGAAACAGCATGTGGCGCTTGAGCCAGGAGCAGACGCATCGGCTGAGCGCGTTGCAGCGGCAGCGCGATCTGCAACGCCTGGCAGCCGTGCTCGCCAGCGCCTTGCCGGACGCGCCGGTGCGGCTCGGCGCACGCTACGACGAGTTCGTGGCGCACGGCGCCACTCGGGGGGCAGCCTGCGGCTTGACGCACATGGTGTGCGTGGCGCGCTACCTCGCCAGCTGGGTCGTCTGCGGGGCCGAGTTCGACACGCGCCAGCCCTGGGCTGCGGCGATCCTCACGAACGACAAGCGCCACCAGGGCGCGAAGGTCTACCAGCTGTGTGTGCGCGTGCTCGAACAACTGCGCAGCGCGCCGCAAACCGGGCAGCCCACGGCGGCCGAGTTCGCGCAGGCACTGCAGCATATCGACCAGCAGCTCGCACGCGCCGGCGTGCTGGCCAGCCTGTTGCCGCGCGAGCCGATCCAGCTCGGCGCGGCCTGCGATGTCGACGCGGTGGAACTGCGTCTGGTCGACCAGGCTTGGCGCCAGCACTACACCGCCATGGGCGGCCCCTGGCGACGCGTGGCCAGCGCGCCGCAGGTGGCCAGCGTGGCGCTGGTGCAGGACCCGCTGGCCGACGCCGCGCCGCAGCTGCCGGCGCAGATCACGCTGCTCAGCCGCGCGGCCTATGGCGACGCCGCCGCCCGGCTGCGCGTGCGCGTCAAGGCCGAACACCGCTGCGACGGCCAGTTGCACCCGCTGCTGCAATGCCAGGGCCCGTCGGGTGCGCGGGCGCTGCGTGGCGACATGGCCGGCGACGCCACCTTCAGCGTGCAGGCCCAGGCCGCGGCAACGGACGCCGGCATGCTGGCGCACATCGGCGAAGAAGACTCGCCGCAGTTTTCGGTGTTGACGGTGGCCAGTTGCGGCCTGCGCGCGCGCGGTCTGCCCATCGGCGGCGTCTCGACCCTGCTCGCCGCTTACGACGCCACGCAGCACCTCATCGCCTGGCGTCGCGAGGCAGCAGCGAGCTGGCAGCTGCCGGCCGAAACCGCACCGGCGACTGCGCTGGCGCGCTGCCGGCGCGAAGCCGACGGCCAGCTCGTCGATGCGTCGGCCTGGCCACGCGGCTTTCAGGCGCTTGATGCACAGCTGCAGCAAGCCCTGGCGCGCTTGTGCACAGCATGGGAACGCGAGAGCGGCGTGAGCGACGGCAAGCTGGAGGTCGAGGCCGCCGTGCTCGTCGGCAGCGCCGGCATTACCTGGGGCTGGGCCGAGAAACCCGAGGGCATTGGCGTGCCGCCGTACATGCGCCTGGAAGGCCTGTTCGACCTCGTCGCCTGCCGCCTCGCCTTGCGCTTCACCGGCACGCTGGTGCGCGCCGGCTCGCGCTCGGTGTTGAGCTTGTCGACCGACGCCAGCGTGCCCTTGGCTGGCGCCTGGCAGCGTGGGCCCGAGGATGCCGCCTTGTTCACCGTCGCCGCCAGGTGGCAGTCGCCCGTGCGGCAGGGCTTCGTGCTGGCGGTGCAGCCACTGGCCGGCCCCGGCCTGGCCGTGCTCGGCGGCCACAGGCTGCTGCGCGGCGCCATCAGTGGCGCGGTCGGGCTCGAGCAGCGGCCGGACGGGCCGGGGTTGCGCTGGTTCGTGCGCCTGAACGTCGAGCCGGTGGTGGCGCAGATGCGCGTCATCGACCCGCTGCTCGGCGTGCAGACCTTGCAGCAACCGCTGTTGCCGGCGCAGGCGCTGGTCGACTGGAGTCAGGCCTGATGGAACGCCTGATGGTCATCAAACTCGTGGCCCAGGGCTGCTGCGCGCAGGCCTGGTTCAATGGTTTGCCGATGGCCCGCGTCACGCCGCAGGCGCCGCTGGTGGTGGTGCCGACGCATGAAGCGGCGCTGGTCGGCGCGAACCGGCTCGAACTCGTGGTCAGCGCCGAGCCCGGTGCCGCCACGCCGCCGACGGCGGCGCACGTGATGGCCGCACAGCTGCACCTGCTGCTGCCGCGCATGGGCGGCGTCATCGACGAGACGCAGGCGCGCGTGCTGGCGCAGCTCGACTGGTCGTGCGATGCCGGTGCGCCGCTGGAGTTGCCAGCACGGCGCGTGCAAGAGACCGAGTTGCCGATCCGCTTCCCGCGCTGGCGCTGGCTCGATGCGCCTGTGGTGCAGCTCACGCCCGCGCTGGCCCAGCAAGCCCATGCTTTTGTCACCGGCCTGGCGCGCGACCTGGCACGTGGCCAGACCGAAAGCTTCATGGCCGCGACGCGCCTGCGCACCGAAGAGTTGGCGCTGGCCTATCAACGAAGCCCCGAGTCCGAAGCGGCGCGGCTGCGCGAGTCGCTGGAGCAGATGTATGCTTCATCGCGCCTGGTGTGGCAAGCTTGGACGCCTGAAGAAATGCAACTGCGGCCGCTGGTCGATGGCCGGCTGCTGGAATGCCTGGGCATGGATGGCCGCGCGGCGCTGACCACGATGCCCGACAAAGCGGGCAACACGGTGGCGTTGCCACTGAAGCTCTCGGTGGTCGAGGGCCGGTTCTACGTGTTGCGATGAAAGTTTGAGCAGCGTGATCACCCTCACCGTTATCGCCTTCAACGACGCGCCTACCGATGGCACGCTGCAAGTTCACTTCGACGAAATCGGCGGCACCATTGGCCGCGCCGACAGCAACCAGCTGATGCTGCCGGACCCGGAACGCATGATCTCGCGCGTGGCCGCGCAGGTGGTGTTCCGCAATGGCAGCTTCGCTATCGTCGACCGTGGCAGCAACCCGATCAACCTCAACGGCCGTGCACTGGGCAGCGGGCGTGAAGCACCGCTGGCTGCGGGCGACCGCTTGCGCATCGGCGGCTATGAACTTAGCGTCAAGCTCGGCGCAGCCACCACTGCGGCTGCGGGCGACCCGTTCTCGGGGCTACTCGGTCCTGCGGCGGCCACACCCGCACCGCGTGCGCAGTTGGTGGATCCGCTGCTCAAGACTGGCGCCGGCATCGCCGCCACACCGCTGGCGGCGGGTGTGGGTGCGGCGCTGGCCGGCGGCATCCCCACCGACTGGAACCCGTTCGCGCCATCGCTGCGCCTGGACAAGGGCGGCGCGGGGGCACCACTGCGGCGCAGCGCACTGGGGCTGGAGCTCGGCGCGGCCGCCCCGGCGGCGCTGATCCCCGAACTGCCGCCGTCGGCGGCGGCGCCGAGCTCGCTCGACCAGCTTTTCGGACTGCCGCGTTCCAGCGGTGGTGACCCCCTGGCCAATTCGGTGCTGGACGCACCGATGGCGCAGCCTAACATGGCCGCCGACGCCGACCCGCTGCGCGCACTGAAGAGCGCACCGCGCGCCAGCGCCGCCACCGAGCCCGACCATCTGCCCGACCTGCAGCGCGCGTTCATCCCACCGACGATCATCGAGGCCGCCGCGCCGGCAACCGCGCTGCCACCGGTGGCCGGCGCGGTGCTGTCCTGGGACGCCGACCACAGCGCCGCCCATGCCCTGATCCGCGCACCGGCGGTGCGGCCAGCACCGGCGCCGGCAGCACCGGCCGTGATGGCCGCGCCGGCGTCGGCGCCGGCGACACCAACGGCCGCCAGCGCGGCGTTGTTGGCTGCCTTTCGTCGCGGCCTCAACGTCCCGGCGCTGGACCTACCAGCGCTCACGCCCGAGCTGATGGAACTCATCGGCCAGCTGCTGCACGTAGCCGCGCGCGGCACCGTCGACTTGCTCGGCGCGCGCGCCACCGTCAAGCGTGAGCTGCGCGCGCAGGGCACGAACATCGTGCCCAACCACAACAACCCGCTGAAGTTCTCGCCCAATGCAGAGGTCGCACTGCAGCACATGCTGACGCCCGCGGTACGTGGCTTCGTCGCCGCAGCGCCGGCCATGCGCGACGCCTACGACGACCTGCGCGCGCATCAGTTCGGCGTCGTCGCGGGCATGCAGGCAGCACTGGAGGCGGTGCTGCAACGCTTCGACCCGGCCCGGCTGGACGAGCAGCTGGTCGAGGCCCCGCTGCTGCAGCGGCTGCTGCCGTCGAGCCGCAAGGCGCAGCTGTGGGACGCCTTCACGCAGCACTATGCGCGCGTGCGCGACGACGCCAACGACGACTTCCACACGCTCTTCGGCGATGCCTTCCTCACCGCCTATGATGAGCATGTGAAGCGCTACGCGACCCGGCCTGGCGCGGATGATTCCGGGGGCCAGCGGTGAATGATGTTCGGTCCGAAGGCGACGTCGCCATGCCGCAGATCGAGCTGGCGATCCTGTCGCGCCAGGGCGGCCGCGCCTGCAACGAAGACGCCTGCGGCCACTGGCACAGCGAGCGGAGGCTGTGCTGCGTCGTCGCCGACGGCGCCGGCGGCCATGGTGGCGGCGACATCGCCTCGAAGCTGGTGGTGCGCCACATCATCGACCAAGTCGCGGCGGCGCCACTGGCGCGCGCCGACGAAGTGCACGACCTGCTGCTCGACACCAACGCGCAGGTGCGCCGCCACCAGTCCGATGGCGACAGCACGCGCGACATGCACAGCACCGTGGTAGCACTGTTCGTCGACCTCGCCAGCCAGGAAGCGCTGTGGGGCCACGCCGGTGATTCGCGCCTGTACCTGTTTCGCGACGGCCTGATGCTGACGCACACGCGCGACCACAGCGTGGTGCAGGCCATGGTCGACGCCGGCCTGCTCAGCCCCGATCAGATGCGCACGCATCCGCAGCGCAGCGAGCTGCAGTCGGCGCTGGGCAGTCGGCCCGAAGACCTGCTCGTGGCCACCAACGCGCGCCCCTGGCCGCTGCAGCCGCGCGACGTCTTCCTGCTGTGCACCGACGGCCTGTGGGAGTATGTCGACGAGGCCGAGATGTGTGCCAGCCTGAGCCGTGCGCCCGACCCCAGTACGTGGCTGGCACAACTTGAGACGCTGGTGCTGCAGCACGTGGCCGAAAGTGGCAAGACCAGCCACGACAACTTCAGCGGCATCGCCGTCTGGGTCGGTAAACGCTGAGAGGGGAACGAGATGCCACAACAAGTCGCCGGTACCGCCATCACCAACTGCATCTTCTCGCTCGGCGGCGCGCCTTCGGTCTTCAACCCGACGCCGCGCCCCATCTTCAGCAGTGCGCTCATCAATGGCGTTATTACCGACATCATCCCGTTCACCAACATCGTGCCCTTCCCGCTGTGCTGCTCGCCGGCGAACCCGGCCTTCATCGCCGCCACCGCGGCGGCGCTGGGGGTGCCGGTGCCGGTGCCATGCACACCCATGCCGACCGGCCCCTGGGCGCCAGGCGCGCCCAACGTGCTCATCACCGGCATCCCGGTGCTCGACAACAACTCCAAGCTAGTCTGCGCACTGGGGGGGGTGATCAGCATCACCTTCCCGGCGCAGATCACGCACAACGTACCCTGACGCCGCCGCCACCATGACCTGGACCAACAAGGTGATCTGGACGGAGGGCATGTTCCTCCAGCCCCAGCACTTTCAGCAGCACGACCGCTTCCTCAGCCAGCAGGCGCAGCTGCGCTTGGCAGCCACCGTGCCTTATGCCTGGGGCCACCTGTCGTTGACCCTGGACAGCGCCGCGCTCAACCTGGGCAAGGTGGCGATCACCGCAGCCCAGGGCCTGATGCCCGACGGCCTGGCCTTCGACGTGCCCGGGCAGGACCCGGCGCCCGCCGCCTTCGATGTGCCCGCCGATGCGCGCGACCAGCTCGTGGTGCTGGCCCTCACGCTGCAGCGCCCGGGTGTGGCCGAAACCGACGCCGAGTCCGATGCCGGCTCGATGCCGCCGCGCTTTCACAGCGCTGAGGTCGAGGTCGGTGACAGCAACGTCAGCGGCCAGCGCGTGGCGCCGCTGCAGGTCGGGCGCATCAACCTGCGCATCATGCTGGCACGTGATGCCGGCGAAGGCGTGGTCACGATCGGCCTGTGCAAAGTGGTCGAACGCCGCGCCGACCACAAGCTCGTGCTCGACGCAAGCTACATCCCGCCAACCCTGCACTGCGCCGGCAACGAGTTGTTGGCCGCGTACCTGCGCGAGCTGCATGGCCTGCTGCACCAGCGCGGTGAGGCGCTGGCCGCGCGGCTGGCGCAACCGGGCCGCGCCGGCGTGGGCGAGATCGCCGACTTCCTGATGCTGGAGATGATCAACCGCCACGAGCCGCTAGTGTCGCAGCTGCGCCAGGCCTCGCTGCTGCATCCCAAGGACCTGTACTACGTAATCGCCAGCATGGTGGGCGAGCTGGCCACCTTCCGCGAGAGCCGCCGCCCGGCCAAGCTGCCGGCCTATGTGCACGACAACCTCGCGCTGTGTTTCAAGCCAGCGATGGACGAGATGCGGCAGTCGCTGTCGATGGTGATGGAGCAGACCGCCATCCCGATCGAGCTGCAAGACCGCAAGCACGGCGTGCGCGTGGCCATCATTGCCGACCTGGAGTTGCAGCGCAACGCGCAGTTCGTGCTGGCCGTGAACTCGCAGCTGCCCGGTGATGCGCTGCGCGCGCGCTTCCCGACACAGGTGAAGATCGGCACGGTCGAGCGCATCCGCGATCTCGTCAACCTGCAGCTGCCGGGCGTGTCGCTGCGGCCGCTGCCGGTGGCGCCACGGCAGATTCCGTTCCACGCCGGCTTCACCTATTTCGAACTCGAAACGCGCGGCAACGAGATGTGGAAGCAGCTCGAAAGCTCGGGCGGTATGGCCTTGTTCGTGGCTGGTGACTTCCCTGGCCTCGAGATCGAGTTCTGGGCCGTGCGCGCGTAAGGCAGCCCGATGAGCGAGCCCGTCGATCCCTTCGCCGACTTCGGCTCCGACCGCACCATCATCAAACCCAGTGCCGGGCGCGCTGGCCTGGCCGGCGCGCCCGCGGCGCCGGCCCTTGTGCCTATACCTCAGGCGTTAGCTGGCCGGGAGGTGCCGCTGTCGCTGGACACGATGATGAGCGGCAGCCTGAACCCGCTGGTCAATGCCGCCATGCCGCTGCTGGCCGCGGCACCGCGTGTGCGCCACACCGCGCGCCACCCCAACCCGGCGGCGCTGCGCGATGCGCTGGCCGATGGCATACGCAAGTTCGAGTCGCAGGCGCGCACGCAGGGCCTGCCCAATGAGCAGGTGGTGGCCGGGCGCTACATCCTGTGCACGCTGCTCGACGAGTCGGCCGCCAGCACACCCTGGGGCGGCTCAGGTGCGTGGTCGGGCAACAGCCTGCTGGTGCAGTTCCACAACGAGACCTGGGGCGGCGAGAAGGTATTCCAGCTGATGAGCAAGCTGAGCGAGAACGTCGACGCCAACCGCCATCTGCTGGAGCTGCTCTACGTCGTGCTCGGCCTGGGCTTCCAGGGCCGCTACCGCGTCATCGACAACGGCGCGGCGCAGCTCGACAGCGTGCGCCAGCGCCTGGCGCAGATGCTCGGCCAGGGCCGTGCGCCTGAACGCGCACTCTCGCCGCGCTGGCAAGGCGTGGCCGCGCGTGGCCAGCGCCTCGTCGACGGGCTGCCGCTGTGGGTCATCGGCACGGCCCTGCTGGTGCTGCTGGCCATCGTGTATGTCGGCCTGCGCTGGTCGCTGGCGAATTCGGCCGACTCGATCTTCGCCAGCCTGGCCGCGCTGGATGCGAAGAAGGTGCAACAGGCGGCACCGCCACCGCCCCCGCCGCCGGCGCCCACACCGCGGCTGGCCGGCCTGCTCGCGCCCGAGATCAAGGCCGGGCAGCTGGAAGTGCTGGACCTGGCCGACCGCTCCCTGGTGGTCATCAAAGGTGACGGCTTCTTCGAGCCCGGCAGTGCGCAGATCGCTTCGGTCTACCAGCCGCTGTTGCCGCGCATCGGCCAGTCGCTGGCCACGCTCAAGGGCCGCGTGGTGATCGCCGGCCACACCGACAACCAGCCCATCCGCACAGCGCGCTTCCCGTCGAACTGGCACCTGTCGCAAGAGCGCGCCGATGTCGTGCGCGGCGAACTGGGCAAGCTGGTCGAGCCGGCGCGGCTGCGTGCCGAAGGCCGCGCCGATACGCAGCCCCTGGTTGACAACACCTCGCCTGCCGGGCGCGCGCGCAACCGCCGCGTCGAGATCACCTTGTTCGTGGCCGCCGAGGCGACGCCACCATGAAGCGGGTTTTTGCCGCGCTGCACACGCCAACCGCATTGGCAGTGATGGGCCTGCTGCTGCTGGCGGCGCTGCTGTGGTGGGCCGGCCCGCTGCTGTCCTTCGGCGGCCGCCATCCGCTGGACGGCACCGGCGAGCGGCTGCTGGCGCTGCTGGTGCTGCTGCTGGTGTTCGCGCTGGTACTGGGCGTGCAGGCCTGGCGCCGAAGGCGCACCAACAAGCGGCTGGTGGCTGGGCTGGCGGCAGGCCCGAGCAGCGCCGAGCGTGAAGCCCAGGCGCTGCAGGAGCGCTTCAGCCAGGCACTCAAAGTGCTCGGCGACAGTGCACGCGAGCATGGCAAGTCGTCATGGCTCAAGCGCGGCCAGTTCCTGTACGAGCTGCCCTGGTACATGTTCATCGGCCTGCCGGGTTCGGGCAAGACCACGGCACTGCTCAACGCCGGGCTGACCTTCCCGCTCGCCGGCAAGATGGGCCAGGCCTCGGTGCGCGGCGTCGGCGGCACGCGCAACTGCGAGTGGTGGTTCACCGACGAAGCCGTGCTCATCGACACCGCCGGGCGCTACACCTCACAAGACTCCGACAGCGCCGACGACGCCGCGGCCTGGGAGACCTTCCTCGCGCTGCTGCGCAAGTCGCGGCCACGCAGGCCGCTCAACGGCCTGCTGCTCACCATCAACGTTGAAGACCTGCTGCAGCAAGGCCCGGCCAACCGCAAGGAGCATGCGCAGAAGTTGCGCCTGCGGCTGCAGGAGCTGCAGTCGCACCTGGGCGTGCGGCCGCCGGTGTACGTGCTGGTGACCAAGTGCGACCTGATCGCCGGCTTCAATGAAAGCTTCGGTGAATTCAGCCGCGAAGAGCGCGAGCAGGTCTGGGGCTTCTCGTTTCCGCACGATCCGAACGACCCCAAGCCTGCCGACGCCACACCGCTGCAGGACTTCGCCAGCGAATTCACGGCCCTGGGCAAGCGCCTGCGCGACAGCCTGATCGAACGCATGCAGCGCGAGCCCGACGTGCTGCGCCGCGCCGCAGTGTTTGCCTTCCCGCAGCAGTTCGAAGGCCTGAAGGGCCTGCTCGGCGGCTTCCTCGAACAGGTGTTCCAGGGTGGCGGCGAGCTTGAGGAGGCGCCGCTACTGCGCGGCGTCTACTTCACCAGCGGCACGCAAGAGGGTTCACCCATCGACCGCGTGCTGGGCACGCTGAGCCGCACCTTCGGCGTCGAGCAGCGCGCGCCGGCAGTGCCGTCATGGCGCGGCAAGGCCTTCTTCCTAACGCGGCTGATGAAAGAGGTGGTCTTCGCCGAGCAAGGCCTGGTCGGCGTGAACCGCAAGGCCGAGACGCGGCGGCGGCGGCTGCGGCTGGCGGCGCTGGCCACGATGCTGCTGGCGGCGGTGGGCCTGGTGGCGGGCTGGGCCGTGGCCTATACGCGCAACCTGGCCTACCTGGCCGAAGTACAAACGCGCATCCCCGAGGCGCAAGCGGCCGTGGCCGCGGTGCCGCCGGCCACGGGTGCCGAGCTCTCGCTCCTGCCCAATGCGCTGGACCGGGTGGTGGCCGTGCCCACACCTGCCGCCTTCAAGCTGGACGATCCGCCGCTGCTGAATGCGCTCGGCCTGTACCAGGGCCCGTACGTCGCTGCGGGCACCGAGATCGGTTACCGCAAGCTGCTCGACAACGCCTTGATGCCACGCGTCACGCGCCGGCTCGAAGAACGGCTGCGCGCGGCCAACCGCGACGACCTCGAGCTGGCCTACGAAGCGCTGAAGGGCTACCTGATGCTCTACACGCCCGAGCACTTCGAGCCCGAGTCGTTCAAGGCCTGGGTCGCACTCGACTGGGACACCAACCTCGCGGCGACGCTCTCGGCAGAGCAGCGCGACGCACTCGCCCAGCACCTCGACGCCGCGCTGGCAAACGGCGCGCCGCAGGCACCCACGCCGATGGACAAGACGCTGGTGGCCAACGTGCGCGAGATGCTCATCGCCTATCCGCTGGAATACCGCATCTTCAGCCGCCTGAAGCGCTCCCGCGTCGGCGCCGAGTTCCCCGACTTCACGGCCGCGGGCGCCGGCGGCCCCAACGCCATTCGCGTGTTCGCACGCGCCAGCGGCCAGCCGCTGACCAAAGGCATTCCCGGCCTGTTCACACGCGACGGCTACTTCAAGGCCTTCAAGTCATCCATCGCCAAGGTGGCACCGGTGCTCGCGGCCGAAGAACGCTGGGTGCTGGACGTCAACACCCCCACCGATTCCATCAAGCAGACGGCTGGCAGCCTGCTCGGCAGCGGCAGCAGTGAACTTGAAACTCGGGTGCGGCGCCTGTACCTGCAGGAATACATCAAGCAGTGGGACCAGTACCTGGCCGACGTGCGCCTGGTGCGCCTGGGCGCGCTCGAGCGCAGCCTCACGGTGGCGGGCCTCATCGCCGCGCCCGACTCGCCGCTGGCTTCGTACCTGCGTGCGGTGGCGCGCGAAACCCAGCTCGGCGCCACCGCCGCGGCGGCCGCCGGCACCGGCACCGCGAGGACACCGGTGAACAACGCCACGCTGAACCGGCTCGAGGCGGCCAAGCGCGACATGGCCGCGGTGGTCGGCCGCGCCACCGGCGTCGACGCCACCAAGGCGCCGGGCCGGCCGCTGGAGATGATGGTCGACGACCACTTCGCGGCCTTGCACCGCATGGTCAGCGGCACGCCGGCACCGATCGACGACACGATGAAACTCTTCAACGAGATCTTCGTGCAGCTCACGGCCATCGACGCCGCGCAGAAGACCAAGACCGCGCCGCCCGCCGGCGGTGGTGGCGCCGCGGCCAAGGCCGCCGCGGGCATGCAGCCCGAGCCGATCAAGTCGATGCTGATGGCGCTGGCCGATGCGGGCGCGGTGCAGGGGCGCGTTGCCGAACGCCAGGGCCTGAGCGCCGAGATCAGGCCGGTGTCCGAACAATGCACGAAGACGATTGCCGGGCGCTACCCGTTCGCGCTGGGCAGCAAGTCCGATGTGCTGCCCGACGACTTCGGCCAGGTCTTCGGCGTCGGCGGCCAGCTCGACGACTTCTTCCAGCGCAAGCTCGTGGCACTGGTGGACATCGGCGTCACGCCCTGGGCCTACCGGCCGCTGCCCGATGGCACCAAGCCGCCGGGCGGCGCGGCGCTGGCCGAGTTCCAGCGCGCGGCCAAGATCCGCGAGGCCTTCTTTCGCAGTGGCGGCAAGACGCCGGGCTTCAAGGTTGACTTGCGCGTGCTGGAGATGGACGCCGGCGTCAAGGAACTGGTGCTGGACATCGACGGCCAATTGATGAAGTTCGCCGCCGGCAGCACGTCGGCCCAAACCCTCACCTGGCCCAGCGCGCGCGTGGCCTCGCAGATCAAGCTCAGCCTGGGCGGCGCGCCGCAGCTCTTCGAAGGGCCCTGGGCGTTGTTCCGCCTCATCGGTCAACACGAAGTGCAGGCCTCGCCGCAACCCGAGCGCTTCACGGTGATGCTCAATGTCGATGGGCGAAAGGCGCGGCTCGAGGTCATCTCGTCCAGCGCCTTGAACCCCTTGCGCATGCGCGAGATGCAGGCCTTTCGCTGCCCCGAGACCTTGTGACATGGCCGCTGCCACCGTGCCCGGTTGGTACGGCAAGCTGCCGGCGCTGGGTGACTTCGCCGGCCGCCGCCTGCCCCCGCTCTTCGTCGAACCCTGGGACCATTGGCTGGCCAGCGGCATGGCCTTCTGGCGCCAGGGCGACGACGCCTGGCCGCGCACCTTTCTGGCGGCACCAACGTGGCGCTTCGCGCTCGGCGCCGATGTGCCGTTCGCGCACAGCCCGGGCTATGTCGGCGTGCTCATGCCCTCGGTCGACCGTGTCGGCCGCTATTTCCCGCTGACCGTCGTGCGCCC
>JANOJR010000215.1:0-13095 GCA_031418855.1 Rubrivivax sp. | reverse complement strand
CGCCGTGGCCAACTATTGCCAGCACTTGAACACCCATACATTGCCACTACACGAATTTCTTCTCCTGCCGCCAAGTCATTGATTTCATTGAGCGCGGCATGGAAAAACGGCTCGGATTCGTCGCGTGCTGTCGAACTCGGGAGCCCCGACTGCAACGCCGTTTCCAGCGCTATGGCTGGGATCTCGCGGCGGCTGACTACGAAGCCCTGTGGCAGTCGCCGTTGCGGCCCGCCCAGGCCGAACTGTTGGACATCGCCGCGCTGCGCTCGGGCGCACAGGTGCTCGACGTGGCCTGCGGCACCGGCCTCGTCACCTTTGCCGCTGCCGATGCCGTCGGCCCGCAGGGGCAGGTGCTTAGCGTCGAGCTGTCCGGGCAGATGGTCGATGCGGTCGGGCGGCGCGCAGAGGAACGACGGCTGTCGAATGTCGGGTTCCAACGCATGGATGCCGAGACGCCGGCGCTGCCCGAGGCCAGCGTCGATGTCGCGCTGTGTGCACTTGGTCTGATGTACTTGCCGGACCCCGAGCGCGCTGCGGCCGAGATGCGGCGCGTCTTGCGCCCCGGTGGCCGCCTGGTCGCCGCCGTGTGGGGTGAATGTTTGAACTGCGCTTGGCCGGCGCTGTTCCCCATCGTCGATGCCGAGGTCGCCAGCGAGGTTTGCCCGCTGTTCTTTCGCCTGGGGTCGGGCGACGCACTCGCTCGCGTGTGTGCCGCCGCGCAGCTTCAGAATGTTGAGCTGCGCCGCATCGCAACGATGCTGGTCTATGCCGACGCGGACGAAGCCTGCAACGCCGCCTTTGCCGACGGTCCGGTTGCACTGACCTGGTTGCGCTTCGACGGCCCGGTCCGCACGCTGGTGCGCGCACGCTACCTGAAGACCATCGAGCCGTGGCGCGACGGCCAGGGTTACCGGCGGCCGCCGGGTGATTTCGTTGTCACTGCCGGCGTCGCGGCTGCCGGCCCGGTTGGCGCATCAGCCAGTCAGGCTCGCAGCACTGCTGATGCCAAACCGGCCTTGGTCATGGCCGCGAGCAAGGCTTCATCCAGCGTGGCCAACGGCAAGCCGCGGCGCCAGGCCAGTTCGAAATAGGCAGCATCGTAGGCACCGAGGCCAAAGCGGGCTACAGACACCGCAGTCGCAATCGCATCCGATGTATGCGCAGCAATTGCGCACCGGCACCGACAACCTGCCGAGCCTGAACCAAGTGGCGCAAGCCCAGCAGCCGCAGCACGTGGCCGCGCCGCAACACAGCTACGAAGGGCTCAAAACCCCGAGCGTCTGGCGCAGCGCGCGTTCGCAGGCGGCGGCGAAGGTCGATGCGCTGGCGAGTAACGAGATGGACGAGATCGAAACTCCGGCGTTTTTGAGGAAGCAGGTGGATTGACACGCCGTTTCTCCGGGGTGTTGCAACGTGGGGTTGAATGCAAAAGCCTGGCTCAGCGGGCTTTTGTCTTGCGACGGCGGGCAAGGGGCTGTCGACTTCCGTAAGCGGGTACTCCTGACCGTCCGGTTCAGGCGCCCGCACATCCGGCTCCCATCGGCTGCGAGTCACCCAATACCAAAGCTGCGGGACCGGGCGCCCGAGACTTTTGGGCAGGTCGAAGCGGGATAGTGATCACGGTTGTCCGGGCGAGCCTCGGCGTTCCCCGAACACTTGATAGCCGCCACCAACGAACAAGCGCGCAACGGCCGTCCGACAGTCGCGCGCCTGCGTGCTGTTGCAGCGTTATTCGGCCGTGACGCCGGCGTCCTTGATCAACTGCGCCCAGCGGTCATGGTCTTTCTTCAGCCAGTCGCGGTACTCGTCGGGTGACGACCCCACCACCACCGCGCCCAGGCCACGCAGCTTTTCTTGCGTCGCCGGCTTGGCCAGCGACGCGCGGATGGCGCTGCTCAGCTTGGCCACCACGGGTGCGGGCGTGTTGGCCGGCGCCAGAAAGCCGACCGGGCCGATGTAATCCTCGAAGCCGGGAAAGCCGGCTTCGGCCATCGTCAGAACACCAGGGAAGTCGGCATGGCGCTGCTTGGTCGTGATGCCGATCACCTTCAGCTGTTTGGCCGTCACACGCTCCGCCACGCCGATCATCGGATAGAACATGAAGTCGACGCGGCCGGCCATCACGTCGGTCAGTGCCGGCGCGTTGCCGCGGAACGGGATGTGGTTCATCTTGGCGCCGCCGCGCACTTCCAGCAGGGCGGCAGACAGATGCGCCGAGCCGCCGTTGCCGGCCGAGCCGTAAGACACCGTGCCGGGCTGCGCCTTGGCGGCCTTCAGCAAGTCGGCCACCGTGGCGTACTTCGAATCAGGGCCCACCACCAACACTTGCGGCAGCACCACCGCCAGGCTGACCGGTGCAAAGCTCTTCGCCGGGTCGTGTTTCACCTTGCCCGCGCCGAGCAGCGCATTGACGTTGTGCGACAGCGTGTTGACGATCAGCGTGTAGCCGTCGGCCGCTGCGCGCGCCACGTCTTCGGTGGCGATGTTGCCGTTGGCGCCCGACTTGTTCTCGACCACCACGGTCTGCCCGAGCGTGACTTGGAGGTCCTGCGCGACCAGGCGCGCGATCACGTCGGTGGGGCCTTGGTCGACTCACCCCCCGAATCCCCATGATGTTCAGCCGCCGCACCGACACTGCGTACTCCATTGAAGACCTGCGGCAGATGGCCAAAACCCGGCTGCCGCGCGCGCTCTTCGACTTCTACGACGGTGGCGCGGAAGACGAGATCACGCTGCGTGCCAACCGCCAGGCCTTCGAGAACTGCCGGCTGCGCCCGCGCGTGCTGGTCGACGTAGCACAGGTCGACACCGCCACCTCGCTGCTGGGCGCGCCATCGGCCATGCCGCTGGCCATCGCGCCAACCGGCGCCCCGGGCTTCGGCTGGCCTGGCGCCGATGTGGCCATCGCCCGCGCTGCGGCGGCGGTGGGCGTGCCGTATTCACTGTCGAGTTCGGGCACCACGTCGATCGAAGCCATCGCCCGCGACGCCCCTGGCCGGCTGTGGTTCCAGGCCTACGTGCTGCGCGACCGCGCCTACTTCGAACAGATGCTGCGCCGCGCCCACGACTGCGGCTTTGAAGCGCTGATGATCACGGTCGACCTGCCGGTGGGCGGCAAGCGCGAGCGCGACTTCCGCAATCACTTTTCGATTCCGTTTCGCTTTACGCCGAAGAACGTTCTCGACTTCGCCCTGCACCCGCGCTGGGCCGCACGCATCGCACGCTACGGCATGCCGCAGATGGAAACGCTCAGCGGCCTGGCGCGGGTCACCGGCAGCGCTGCCCGACCGTCGGCCTCGGCGATCGCGTCGTCGGTGGGGCGCAACTACGACGCGTCGTTCGATTGGGCGCGCTTGCACCAGGTCCGCGAGCAGTGGCAGCGCTTGTTGATCGTGAAGGGCGTGGCCCATCCCGACGACGCGGCCCGGCTGGTGGCGTTGGGCGCTGACGCCGTGGTGGTGTCCAACCACGGCGGGCGCCAGCTCGACGGTGGCGCCGCCACGCTTGAGCTGCTGCCGGCCGTGGTGGCGGCGGTGAACGGCCGCATCCCCGTGCTGGTGGACGGCGGCGTGCGCCGCGGGGCCGACGTGCTCAAGGCACTCGCCCTCGGCGCCCAGGCCGTGCTGGTCGGCCGCGCCACGCTCTACGGCGCGGTGGCCGCAGGCGGACCGGGTGCCCAGCGTGCGCTGGACATCCTGCGCGACGAGTTCGAACGCGCCATGCGCTTGTGCGGGGTCACGCGGGTGGCACAAATCGACCGGGGTCTGTTGGCGCAATGAGCGTGCACGGGCTGGCACGCCACTGGGCGCGCGGCGAACCGCTCGCATGGACTCGTGCGCAGGTGTTCTCCTCAACCCAAGGGCTGCCAGCCATGCAGCAGCAACTGCTCGATGCGGCTGCCGCGAGGGCCGGCGGTGGCGTGGGCAGGGCAAATTGGCCGACGACGTTGCGGCAAATGTCGTCCATCCACTGTCGACGTCGGCAACCAGCTTGAAGCTCAGGGGTCCACGGTGGCCAGCCGTGCCTTGAGCGCCGGCAGCATGCGCAGCGCGGCGTCACGCCCGGCCTGGATCGCACGCTGGCGCGCGGTGAAGTCGGCGCCCGACACGCCCACCAGTGCGGGCCGCACCACCACGTCGGCATCACGCAGCTCGAAGTGGTTGATGCTGCGGCCCATGATCGCGAAGGTCTGCAGCAGCATCTTCAGCGCGTCGCCGGTGGCGTTGCCTTCGGGTGAGGCCGAGATGTCCACTGCCACCACGATGTCGGCCCCCATTTGTCGAACGAAGCGCACCGGCACCGGCGAGACCAGGCCGCCGTCCACGTACTCGCGCGTGCCGATCTTCACCGGCTGAAAGAGGGCCGGCACGGCGCTGGAAGCACGCACCGCCGCACCGGTGTCGCCGCGCTGGAAGAGCGTGGCCGCGCCACTGTCCAGATCGGTGGCCACGATGCCCAGCGGCATGCGCATCTGCTCGATCCTGAGCCCCGCCGTGTGCTCGCGCACATAGCGCGCCAGCGCCTCGCCGCGAATGAGCCCGCGGCCCGGGAACGACCAGTCGGTGATCGCCGATTCGTCCATCGCCAGGGCCAGCGCCGCCATCTCCACGCCGCTCTTGCCTGACGCGTAGAGGGCAGCCACCAGGCTACCGGCTGAGGTGCCGACGACGATGGCCGGGCGCAAGCCGGCTTCTTCAAGCACCTGGATGACGCCGATGTGCGCAAAGCCGCGTGCCGCGCCGCCGCCCAGCGCCAGGCCCATGCGCAAGGGCTTGGGCGGTGGCTTGACGATCACCTGCTTCGGCGCGCCGCCAAGCTCGACCTGCTCGGCCGGGGGTGGCGTCTGGCACGCCGTGAGCACGGCCAACACGCCGACGCACAGCACGTAGGCAGTCCAGCGCGCTTTCAGGCTCAAGTTCGGCATCTGCTCAGCCTTCCATATTCAGTATTGCCATAAGCAATGAACTTCATTGTTCTTCTCAAACATATGAAGCCTACCTAGAGTCGCGCCTCACAAGCTGGGCCACCGGGCGCGGCGATGGGCTACCTGCATTCGACATGGACTTGCTCGCGATACTCAGCGGTTTTGCCGTCGGCGCCATTGTCGGGTTGACGGGCGTGGGCGGGGGCTCTTTGATGACGCCGCTCTTGCTGGGCGTTTTCAAGCTTCATCCTTCCCTGGCCATCGGTACCGACCTGGCGTTTGCCGGTCTGACCAAGGCGGGCGGCGCCTGGGCGCACCAGCAACAGGGCCATGTGGACCGCCGTGTCGCTGGCTTGCTGCTGGCGGGCAGCCTGCCCGCTGCGCTGGCCACCCTGGCGGTGATGTTTGCCACCGATCTGGGCAAAACCAGCACTGGGGCAATGACCTTCACGCTCGGCTTGGCTCTGTTGCTGACCGCCATCACGGTCGCCTGGCGCAAGGCCTGGCATGAACTCGGTGTGCGTCTGCAACGCTGGATCCCAGCGCATCGACAGACGCCTTTGACCGTTGCCAGCGGCGTGCTGCTGGGTGTGGTGGTGACGCTCACCTCCATCGGCGCCGGGGCCATCGGCGCCACCCTGATCCTCTTGCTGCATCCGCAACTATCCGCACAGCGCGTGGTCGGCACCGACATCGCCCACGCCGTGCCGCTGACGCTGGTGGCCGCCGCCGGCCACGCCTGGCTTGGCCATGTCGACTACAGCTTGCTGGCGGCGTTGCTCGTCGGCTCCTTGCCCGGCATCTGGCTCGGCGCGCGGCTGACCACGCTGCTACCCGAACGGCTGATACGCATCCTGCTTTGCACCTCGCTCGTGACCGCCGGCGTGAAAGTGATGACCTGACATGTACCAATACACCGTCTTCGACCGCCAGTTCGTGCACCAGCGCGCCGCGCAGTTCCGTGACCAGCTCGAACGCCACCTCGCCGGCCAACTGCCCGACGAAGACTTCCGCCCGCTGCGCCTGCAAAACGGCTGGTACGTGCAACGCCACGCGCCGATGCTGCGTGTGGCCGTGCCCTACGGCGAGCTCTCCAGCGCACAGCTGCGCGTGCTGGCACGCATCGCACGCGAGCACGACCATCGCGACATCGGCACGGCGCAAGAACGTGGCGGCTTCGGCCACTTCACGACACGCCAGAACCTCCAGTTCAACTGGATCCCGCTGCCCGAAGCGGCCGACGTGATGGACCTGCTGGCTGACGTGGATATGCACGGCATCCAGACCAGCGGCAACTGCATCCGCAACATCACCAGCGACGCGCTGGCTGGTATCGCGCCCGACGAGATCGTCGACCCGCGGCCTTACTGCGAAGTGCTGCGCCAGTGGAGCACGCTGCACCCCGAGTTCGCTTTCCTGCCGCGCAAATTCAAGATCGCGGTGAGCGGCGCGCGTGAAGACCGCGCCGCCACGGCCTGGCACGACATCGGCCTGCACTTGCACAAGAACGCGGCCGGCGAGGTCGGGTTTCGCGTGCTCGTGGGCGGCGGCATGGGCCGCACGCCGGTCATCGCCAGCCTCATCAATGACTTCGTGCCCTGGGCGCAGATCCTGGTCTTCATCGAAGCCATCGTGCGGGTCTACAACCTGCATGGCCGGCGCGACAACATGTACAAGGCGCGCATCAAGATCCTGGTCAAGGCCGAAGGCCCCAAGTTCGTGGACGCCGTCAACGCCGAATTTGCGGCCCTCCTGGCCGACGACGCGCTGAGCGGCACGCAGCTGATTCCGCAGGCCGAGCTGGACCGCATCGCCGCGAACTTTCGCGCCCCGGTGCTGGCCACCGATGCATGTACTTCCAAGCTTAGCGGTGAAGTCGCTGTGGCGCCGGGCTATCAACGCTGGCTTGAGCGCAACGTGCAAGGCCACAAGCTCGCCGGCTACCGCGCCGTCACACTTTCGCTCAAGCGCGCGGGCCTGCCCCCGGGCGACGTCACCGCCGATCAAATGGCGCGCGCGGCCGATATCGCCGAGCGCTTCAGCCACAGCGAGCTGCGCGTCACGCATGACCAGAACCTGTTGCTGCCCTGGGTCCACGAAACCCAGCTGCCGGCACTGTGGCTGGCGGCCAAGGCGGAGGGTTTTGCCACGCCCAACATTGGCCTTTTGACCGACATGATTGCCTGCCCCGGCGGCGACCTGTGCGCGCTGGCCAACGCGCGCTCGCTGCCCATCGCCGCCGACATCACCGCGCGCTTTGACGACCTCGACCAGCTCTACGACATCGGCGACGTCGACCTGCACATCAGCGGCTGCATCAACTCCTGCGGCCACCACCACAGTGGCCACATCGGCATCCTGGGCGTCGACAAAGACGGCAGCGAGTGGTACCAAGTGACGCTGGGCGGATCCGACGGCTCGACGCTCAGTGGCGCACCGATTGCCGGCAAAGTCATCGGCCCGTCATTCGCAGCTGATGAAGTCGCGGACGTGATCGAAGCGGCGATCGGGGTCTACCAGCGCGAGCGCTTGGGCCGTGAACGCTTCATCGACACCGTGCAGCGCATTGGCACACCGCCCTTCCGGGTAGCCGCCGACGCTGTGCGCCGCGCCACCGCCGCTGCCCCCATGCACGCATGAAAGGTCAGACCATGAACTTCATCGACTCGACCCAGCTTTTGCCCAGTGACGTGCTGCTGCTCGACAACACCGACGACGTTTGTTTGCGTGTCGACGTAGCGAGGGGCACACGCGCCATCGCACTGCGCTTCCCGAAGTGGACCGACGGCCGCGCCTATTCGCAGGCGCGCTTGCTGCGCAGCCGGCTGCGATTTGAAGGCGAGCTCTGGGCCACCGGCGACGTGGTGGTGGACATGCTGCCGATGCTGCAACGCAGCGGCTTCAGCGCGGCGCAGCTGCGCGAGGGCCAGAGCTTCGACGCCGCCAACCGAGCACTTGGGTTTTTCGAAGGCCACTACCAGACCGACTTGCTGAGCAAGCTGCCCGCGTTCGAGCGCGGCGCCAGCCTGTCCCGATGAACGCCGTCACGCTGCACGCGCGGCTTCAAGGCGGCTTCGAGCAGCGGCTGCAAGCCACGACGCAACTGCTTCGGCAGGCGGCGTTTGAGCACGCCGGCACCATCGTTCAGGCCACCAGCCTGGGCGCGGAAGACATGGTCATCACCGACCTGATCGCACGGCACCAACTGGGCATCGCCGTGGCCACGCTGGACACTGGTGCGCTGCACGACGAAACGCTGGCCCTGGTCGACGTCATCGACGCGCACTACGGCCTGCGCGTCGAGCGCTGGGCGCCGACCACCGAAGCGGTGCTGCACTTCGTGCAAGACCACGGCGAGCGCGCCATGTTCGAGAGCCAGGCGCTGCGCAAGAGCTGCTGCGCGCTGCGCAAACTTGAGCCGCTGGGGCGCCTGTTGCATGGCCGCAGCGCCTGGCTCACGGGCCTGCGCCGCGAGCAGTCCGACGCGCGTGCCGATGTGCCGCAGGTCGACACCAGCGACCCCGCGCGCATCAAGTTCAACCCGCTGGCGGCGTGGAGCTTGCAGGACGTGTGGCACTACATCGCGATGCACCAGGTGCCCTACAACCCGCTGCACGACGCTTTCTACCCGAGCATCGGATGCGCGCCCTGCACACGCGCCGTCGCCGCGGGTGAAGACCCGCGCGCAGGCCGCTGGTGGTGGGAGCAAGACAGCGCCAAAGAGTGCGGCTTGCACGTCCATGACACCCACGAGGGTGCCACGGCATGAACGCCCCGACCGCCACCCGACACTTGCTGCCGTCCCTCGACCAGCAGCACCTTGACGGCCTTGAAGAAGAGGCCATCTTCATCCTGCGCGAAGTCGCGGCCAGCTTCGAGCGGCCCGCCCTGCTCTTCTCCGGCGGCAAAGACTCCTGCGTCGTGTTGCACCTGGCGCAGAAGGCTTTCAAGAAGCGCGCGGCGGCCGACGGCCAGCGCTACACAGGCCGGCTGCTCTTCCCGCTGCTGCACATCGACACCGGCCACAACTTCCCCGAAGTCATCGAGTTCCGTGACCGCCATGTCACTGAACTGGGCGAGCGCCTGGTGGTGGGCCATCTGGAAGACTCGATCCGCCGCGGCACGGTGCGCCTGTCACATCCGCTGGAGTCGCGCAACGGCCACCAAACCGTGGCCCTACTCGAAGCCATCGAGGCCCACCGTTTCGACGCCTTGATCGGCGGCGCGCGGCGCGACGAAGAGAAAGCGCGCGCCAAAGAGCGCATCTTCAGCCACCGCGACAGCTTCGGCCAGTGGCTGCCCAAAGAACAGCGCCCGGAGTTGTGGACGCTCTTCAATACGAGGCTGCGCCCCGGAGAGCATTTCCGCGCCTTCCCCATCAGCAACTGGACCGAGCTCGACGTCTGGCTCTACATCGCGCGCGAACGCATCCAGTTGCCCGGCATGTACTACGCCCACCCGCGCGAGGTGGTGCGGCGCAATGGCCTGCTCGTACCGGTGACCGCCGTCACGCCGGTGCTGGCGGGTGAACGGATCGAGACCGTGCAGGTGCGCTTTCGCACCGTGGGCGACATGACCTGCACCTGCCCGGTGGCAAGTGACGCGGCCAACGCCGTCGACATCGTCGCCGAGACGCTTACAGCCGACGTTAGCGAACGCGGCGCCACACGCATGGACGACCGCAGCTCCGAGGCTTCGATGGAGCGGCGCAAGAAAGAGGGCTACTTCTGATGCGCGCCTTGAGATTCCTCACCGCCGGCAGCGTGGACGACGGCAAGAGCACCTTGATAGGGCGCTTGCTCTTTGAGTGCCGCGCCATCCTGTCCGACCAGCTCGACGCACTGGAGCGCCGCGCGGCGGGCGCGCCGATCGACCTCTCGCTGCTGACCGACGGCCTGGAGGCCGAGCGCGAGCAAGGCATCACCATCGACGTGGCCTACCGCTACTTCACGACGAAGAAGCGCAAATTCATCATCGCCGACGCGCCGGGCCACGAGCAGTACACGCGCAACATGGTCACCGCCGCAGCGGGCAGCGACGCCGCCGTGGTGCTGGTCGACATCACCAAGATCGACTGGCGCGCGGCGCAGGTGCACCTGCTGCCGCAAACGCGGCGCCACGCGCTGCTGGCACAGCTGCTGCGTGTGCCAAGCATAGTGTTCGCCGTTAACAAGTTAGATACGGTGACAGAGGCTGATGCGGCAACGGCGTTTGCCGCAGTACGCCAAGCGTTACTGCACTTCTGCCAGGAAGCTGGCATCACCGCCGCAGGCGTGGTGCCGGTATCGGCCTTGACGGGTGCCAACGTTGCCACGCCGATGGCAGCGCCCTGGTACCAAGGGCCGTCACTGCTGGGCTTGCTTGAAGGCCTGCCCAACGCCGACACACAGCCTGACGGCGCACTCGTGATGCCGGTTCAATACGTCGCCCGCGAAGGTGGTGGCGTGGGCGAGCAGCCGCGCATCGTGTGGGGCCGCATCGCACGCGGGCTGCTGCGCTGTGGTGACACCGTGCAGGTGTTTCCCAGCGGCGAGGTCGCGCTGGTGAGCGAATTGCATCTGGCTGGAAGCAGTGTCGACACCGTGCATGCCGGTCAATCAGCAGGCCTCGTGCTCAACCGCCAACTCGACGTCTCGCGGGGCGACTGGATCCTCGGTCCGAACAGCCAGCCTGCGCGCCAGCACTTCAGCGCCACGCTGGCCTGGCTCGACACCGAGCCGGCGGTGGTCGGCCGCAAGTACCTGCTGCGCCACGGCAACCGCTGGGTGCATGGCCGACTGGCGGCCATCGATCACCGCCTGGACATCCACAGCTTGCAGCGACTGCCCAGCGATAGCCTGGCTGTCAATGACATCGGCCTGGTGCGGTTCGACGTCCAGCAGCCGCTGCCGCTGCAAGCCTATGCGCACGACCGCACGGCGGGCGCGCTGATCGTCGTCGACCCCAGCACACACCGCACAAGTGGCGCGTTATTGGTCAGTGAAAGCGAGTACCTGTCATGAACCCAGGCCATGTCATCTTCATCGGCGCCGGCCCTGGCGCGGCCGACCTCATCACGCTGCGTGGTGCGCGCTTTTTGGCCACGGCGCAGGTCGTGCTCTTTGACGCGCTCACCGACCCGGGCTTGCGCGGGCTGGCACCCCAGGCCAGCTGGCTCGACGTGGGCAAACGCGGCTTTTGCGACTCCACTGGCCAGGCCAGGATCGATGCGTTGCTGGTCAAGTACGCCAGCCAGGGCTTGTCGGTCGTGCGCCTCAAGGGCGGCGACCCCAGCATCTTTGGCCGCCTCGAAGAAGAGTTGCTCGCCTTGCAGCGCCACGGCATCCCCTGCGAAGTCGTGCCCGGCGTCACCGCCGCGCTGGCGGCCGCGGCGATGACACAGCGCCCGCTGACCCGGCGCGGCAGCGGCCGCAGCGTGAGCCTGACGACGGCCATGACGCGCGATGGTCTCCTGCAGGCCGGGCAGCACGCCGATACCGAGGTCTTCTACATGGCCGGCCGCCAGCTTGGCAAGCTTGGGCGCGCTTTGTTGGCGGCAAGCTGGCCCGCCGACACGCCCACCAGCGTGGTCTCACACGCCGGCATGGCCGACGGCGTGGGCTCGAGCCACGTGCTGGCCGTTCTGGCCGAGGCTTCGGTCTTGCACGCTGGGCGGCCCACGGTCGTGACCGTCGGCGTAGGTGCGCGGCCGGTGGGTGGCGTGTCATCGATCGCGACACGGGCTCATGGCATTGATGTGGCGCTGCACAAGGCGCTGAGCGCAGCCGCTTAAAATCTGCGCTCCCGCTTGTGGCCACGCGCCCGCCACGGGCTCGCAGCAGCGGGCCGACTGCGCACTGCCCAAGCCGACTTCGAACCCCACCGAGCCCCTTCATGACCCACGTCGTCCTCGAATCGTGCATCCGCTGCAAGTACACGGACTGCGTCGATGTCTGCCCCGTCGACTGCTTTCGCGAGGGGCCCAACATGCTGGTGATCGACCCCGACGAATGCATCGACTGCGCGGTGTGCATCCCCGAGTGCCCCGTCAACGCCATCGTGCCTGAAGAAGACGTGCCGACCGACCAACTGCACTTCATCAAGCTCAACGCCGAGCTCACGCCACTGTTCAAGAGCATCACCAAGCGCAAAACACCACCGGCCGACGCCGACGAGTGGAAAGACCGCAAAGACAAGCTCAAAGAGCTGATCCGCTAACGCCCAACATACTTGCCATGGAACCGACGTTGAACCCCGAGGTCATCGCCACTGCAAGCAGCCACGATGGCCCCGCCCTTGCACCGATAGAAACCGACGCCGTGATCGTCGGTGCCGGCCCGGTGGGCCTGTTCCAGGTCTTCGAGCTCGGGCTGCTGGAGATCAAGGCACACGTCATCGATTCACTCGCTTACCCCGGCGGCCAGTGCATCGAGCTCTACCCCGACAAGCCCATCTACGACATCCCCGCCGTGCCCGTGTGCACCGGCCAAGAGCTCACCGACAACCTGCTCAAGCAGATCGAACCCTTCGGTGCGAACTTTCACTTCGGCCAGGAGGTTGCGGTGGTCGACAAGCAGGCCGACGGCCGCTTCCTCGTCGAGACGTCCAAGGGCACCAGGCTGCTGACCAAGACCATCTTCATCGCCGGCGGCGTGGGCTCGTTCCAGCCGCGGCTGTTGAAGGTGGAGGGTCTCGACAAATTCAACGAGACGCAGCTCTTCTACCGCGTCAAAAACCCGGCGCAGTTCGCCGGCAAGAACCTCGTCATCAACGGCGGCGGCGACTCCGCGCTGGACTGGGCGCTGAACTTCGTGCAGGCCGGAGCCCACAAGGCCGAGAGCGTGATCCTCGTGCACCGGCGCGACGGCTTTCGCGCCGCGCCGGCCAGCGTGGCGCGCATGAAGGCGCTGTGTGAAGCCTTGGAGATGCAGTTCGTGGTGGGCCAGATCACGGGGTTTGACGAGCAGGACGGACGGCTTCAGCAGCTCAAGGTCACCGGTGCCGATGGCGTCACGCGTGTCATGCCGCTGGACGTGTTGCTGGTCTTCTTCGGCCTCTCGCCCAAGCTCGGGCCGATTGCGCACTGGGGCCTGGCGCTGGAGCGCAAGCAAATCGTTGTCGACACCGAAAAATTCCAGACCTCGGTGCCTGGCATCTTTGCCGTGGGCGACATCAACACGTACCCGGGCAAG
>JANOJR010000214.1:0-9012 GCA_031418855.1 Rubrivivax sp. | reverse complement strand
AGCGCAGCGTGGATCATGCGCACGCGCCCGTCCAGCCAAGGCCCGCCACCCAGGCCGCCGATGACGGGGATGCCCACGGCCGCCACCACCGCCGGGCCGGCCACCGGGCCGCTGTGGGTGAAGTCGAGCATGCTGGCCCCCGCCGCTTCAAGCTGCTTGGCTTGCGCCACCAGCTGTGCCGTCAAGGTGGCGGGTAGCACGACGTCGGGCTTGAGCGTGCTCTTGTAGTCCACGCCGTGTTTGAGCGCCGTTTGCGGCGTGATGCCGAACTGCGCGAAGACCGGAATGCCAGCGCGCGCGATGGCCGCCACAGCCTCGGGGTACTCGGCCGCACCGTCGAGCTTGACCATATCGACACCGGCTTCCTTGACGAATCGGATGGCGGCGTCCAAGGCCGCTTGCGTGCCTTGTTGCAAGGGCCCGAAGGGGAAGTCGACGCTGACCAGCGCGCGCTTGACGCCACGGCGCACGGCCTTGGTGACAATGAGCATCTCTTCCATCGTCACTTCCAGCGGGTTGGCGTGGCCCCACAGGTTGATGCCGACGGTGTCACCCACCGAGACGATGTCGACGCCGGCGCGGTCGACGATTTGCGCCATCTGCCAGTCCCACGCGACCACGGCGACGATCTTGCGGCCCTCGCGCTTCATCTGCTGCAGGGCCGGCACAGAAACGGCGGGAGTGTTCATCAAAAAACTTTCAGCCGCGCAGCGACAAGGTGTTGAGTGGGAACAGCTCGTCGAGCTTGGGCACGCGTTTGATGATGCCCTGCTCGTGCGCCGAATGGATGGCCATGTCGAGCATGCGCCGGTTGGGTGCCACGCCGTAAGGCAAGGGGTCTTCGCCGGTGATCTGCATGACGCGCCGGTGCATCTCGTCCACCGCAGTCGGTTTGGTGATGACGCCGGCGCGCAGGCGGCCCACGTAGCGGCGTTTGGATTCGGCAAACGCGGCAAAGATGGCGGGGCCGATCTTCGGGTGCGCGGCGAGCACTTCGTCGCGCACCACCACCAAGTGGTTGATGGGGTAGTGGCCAGTGGCTTTGAAGGCAGCGAAGCCGGCTTGCTCGGCGCCTTCGATCAAGGGGCCGACATGTTCGGCATGGACGTCCACGCCAATGGCGCCGGCGAGTTCACCGCTGGACACCATCTCGGCCATGTCACGCCCGGCGTCGATGGGCACGACATTGGCGGGCGGGCGAAATTCAGCGACGTGCTCGTCACCCGAAAGCACCCAGGTGATCTTGCTCAGGTCCACGCCGTACTGGTGCTGCAGGATGCTGCGCGCCCACAGCCCCGTGGTCACGGTGTAGCCGCGGTTCACGCCCACGCGCTTGCCTTCCAGGTCTTTGGGATGCGTGATGCCGGCGTGGCGGTTGACAAGGATGGCGCCGTGATGAAACGCGCGCACCAGGAAGATCGGCAGCGCCGTCATCGCCTTGCCGTGCTCGCGTGCGCTCAGGTAGGTGGTTAGCGCCATCTCGCAGATGTCGAACTCAAGCCCACGCACCATGCGCCGAAAGGCGTCGATCAGCACCGGCACTTCTTCGAACTCGAACTCGAAGCCCACAGGCAGCACGCTGCCGTTTTTCAGGTCCTGGTTGTTGCCCTGGGTGCGGGTGACGGTGTTCAGTTTCAGTGCGTACATGGCGTGGTTGCAAAATATCGTGCGTGTGTTTTTGTCGTTAGCAGCAGTCGCAACCCGTGCCCGCAGGCACGATGAGTGCGTCGCGCATCCAGTAGGGCGGCAGATCCTCGGGCGTGATCTCGACCATCGACTTGAAGATTTTCAAGTGGTGGCGGCGCGCCATGTCAGCGGTCCAGAACACGATCACCGTGCACCACGGCGGAAAGCCGGGCAGGCTGGGCGCGAGCTGGTTGACCAGTACGACGGCGTGCGCCGGCAGGCCAAAGCGTTCGCGCGTCCAGCAGCTGACGGCCTCGGGCGTGTCCACGCATGCCTAGACCGACGCGTGCTTCTTGCCCGGCTCGGCACGCAACGCATCTCGCGCAGCTTCCTTGAAGGCCTGCTCACGCGGGATGACCACGGCCGCCGAGCGGATGCGCTGGTGTTCGGGGTCCACGCCGGGGGGCGTCTCGCCTTTTTCGGCCAGCGCCTTGGCGGCCTTCATCAATCGCTGTCGCATCATGATGATGCCGTTGTCGGTGCCTACCAAATGCTCGCGTGTGCGGTCTTGAATCGCGCCCATGCTTTCTTGCAGCGACGCGTCTTGCATGGCGATGCCCTCGATGCCGCTGAAGCTGATGCCGGCCTTCTGCGCCGCGCGGTCCATCAGGTAGTCGTTGCCTTTGTTCTGCAGCGGGATGTAGGTGCCGGGCACATAGCGAACATGGATGCCGTGGCCGTCTTTCATGGCCTGTACTTCTTCGCTGTGCAGCGCGCGTGTGGGGTGGTAGTCAAAGCTCCAGGCCCAGTTGTGGTGGTCGTCGATGGGCACCCAGAAGTGGCCGTGGATGGGGTGGTCGCCACGCGGGGGCACCATGGTGAAGCAGGGCATGATCCACGGCGTGATGCGCCAGTAGTACAGCCCCTCTTCGGCGTTGCGCCGCGCGCCCACAAAGAGCCCGCCGTCGGCCGGCACCACGTCGAACACCGGCTTCTTGTCGGCCAGGTTGTACTGGTTGCCCTTGGCGCCTTTGAAGAGCGGGTCGCTGTTGAGCGCACCGCTGTGCAAGAAGCTGACGTGGCTGCTGTCGATGCCACCTTCCAGCGCTTGCAGCCAGTTGCACGCTTGCAAGCGCTTGCTGGTGAAGCTTTGCGCGGCCGGCACGGTGGCGAATTCCCACTCGGGCAGCGGCGGCTGCAGCTCACTCGGGCCCATGTAAATCCAAATCACGCCACCGCGCTCCACGAGCGGATAGCCCTTGAGCTTGACGGTGCCGCAGTAGCCGCTCTCGGCGGGTTCGGAAGGCACTTCCAGGCACTGGCCGGTGACGTCGTACTTCCAGCCGTGGTAGGGGCAGCGCAGGCCGCTTTCTTCATTACGGCCGAACCACAGCGAGACGCCGCGGTGCGCGCAAAACTCGTCGATGGCGCCTAGCTTGCCGTCGCTGTCGCGAAAGCAGATGAGCTTCTCGCTCAAGAGCTGCAGGCGCACCGGTGGCCCGTCGCGCTCGGCCAATTCTTCGGCCAGCAAGGCCGGCAGCCAATAGCGACGAAACAAGTTGCCCATGGCCGTGCCGGGGCCGGTTTGCGTGACCAGTTCGTTTTGTTCTTTTCTCAGCATCGCTGCGTCCTCACCGGCTGGGTGCGCCTTAGGTGGCTAATGTGACTAACGCGGTACCGTTCCTCATAAAGGAACCACGTTCCTTCATTCAAAACGACGATATCATTCGCGCTCATCGATTGTCAATCGGAGCTTTGGGCATGTCGCAAGCCTGTCAGCGTGTTGCTTTATGCCGTGGTGACGAGGTCGCACCCGGCCACGCGATTCGTATCGAAAACGGCGCGCTGACCGTGGCCGTTTTCAACCTCGACGGCGAATACTTCGTCACCGACGACAACTGCACCCACGGCCCGGGCTCGCTGTCCGAAGGCTTCATTGAAGGCGATGTCGTCGAGTGCGATTTCCACAATGGCGCCTTCAACATCCGCACCGGCGCGGTGGTGACGCCGCCTTGCATGATCCCGATCAAGACCTATCGCACGGTGGTGGATGCTGAGGGGTTTGTGTCGATTGAGGTTTGAGGTCGGCTGTTCGAACGGTTGCGGTTGGGCGGAGGCGGGGAAACGGCAGCGGCAGTGGCAGCAAAGGCGAGTCTGGGCTGGCCGGTGCGGGCAGTCAGCAAGTGGCGCCGGAAGAGATTCGGCCTTGCGTCGGCGCGTGGTCCCATGCGAATCAACAACTGAACCGTCGAACGTGTTTGAGTGAAGAGTGCGCAGCGAGTGAAGCGAGTTGTTCGACGCGACGCAAGGGCGGAGCTCTGGAGGGCAGTCGGTACCCCGACGGACGCTTGCGCCCGCACCGGCCAGCCCAGCCTCGGCTTTGCCGCCACGACACCAAGAGCGCCTTGACGCCAACCGCGAAACCACAAGCGCCATCACCTCGGCGCCGCCACCGACCTCACCGCCGGCGTCCAGCGCGATATCTCCGCCGCCACGAAGCGTGTGAAGGCCGCTGCGTCCAGATCCAGCGTCTCCATGCTTTCGGCCGCGAGCACTTTGGCCACCACCGCCGATTGCATGCCACGCCGAATCTCGGCGTTGAGCTTGTCGACCACCGCTTGGGGCATGCCCGCCGGGCCGGAGATGGAGAACCATGTCGTGCCCGTCAACTGCGGCATGCCTAACTCGGCAAGTGTGGGCACATTCGGGTAGGCCACCACACGCTTGGTGGACGACACCGCCAAGAGGCGCAGGCGCCCGGTGTCGACATGCGCGTTCGATGAGCTCAGCGTCATGAAGGCCGCAGGAATCTGGTTGCCCAGCAAATCAGCCACCGCCGGGCCCGCGCCTTTGTAGCTGATGTGCACCATGTTCAGCTTGTGCACTTGCCGAAAGAGCTCACCCGTCAAGTGGCCGTGCGTGCCCTGCCCTGGCGAGCCCCAGCTCAGGCCTTTGGGGCTGGCTTGCACGTGGGCGATGAAGGCCTTCACGTCTTTCACCGGCATCTCGGCATTCACCACCATGCCCAGCGGCGGGCCGGCCAGCATGGCGATGTGGGTGAAGTCTTTCATCGGCTCCAAACCCGGTGTGTCCACGGGTGCGATGACATGCGAGCCGATGCCCGAGACCACCAGCGTGTAGCCGTCAGGCGCAGCCTTGGAGACTTCGCGCGAGCCGATGGTGCCGCCTGCACCACTCTTGTTCTCCACCACCACGGTTTGCTTGAAGGCGTCTTGCAGGTGGCGGCCGATCAAGCGGCCCAGCGTGTCCGAGCTGCCGCCGGGCGCATAGGGCACGACGATGCGGATGGGCTTGTCGGGGTACTCGGTTTGCGCCAGGGCCAGGCTTGGGGTCAGCGCGGCGGCGGATGTGATGGCTGCCAGCGCCAGCAGTGAAAGCTGGCGACGCGAGCACAAAATCGGCAAGGTAGGTGCAGTCATGATGAAGGTTAGACGTGAGCGTTGAAATTCAGGACGCCGCCGGCGAGCGCATCGCTGCGAGCAGCCGCTCGGGCGTGAAGGGCACGCGGCGCAGGCGCGCGCCTGTGGCGTCAAATAAAGCGTTAGCCAATGCCGCAGCCACTGGCCGCGTGCTCGGCTCGCCCGCGCCGTAGCTGCGACCGGGCTTGTTGCCGACGATCACGAGCTCGATGCTGTCGGGCACCTCGGTCATGTCGAGGATGGGGTAGCTCAACCAGTCCACGCTGCTCACGTGCGTGGCGTCAAAGCGCACTTCTTCATGGCGCGCGCGGCTCAGCGACATCAGGATGTTGGACTCGACCACGCCTTCCAGGCTGCGTGGGTTGATGACCATGCCGCAGTCGTGCGCGACGACAAAACGTGTAGCGCGCCATTGGCCGGTAGTGCGCTCGACTTCGACCTCGGCGACGATGGCCACCACCGCGCCGTTGCGTGGCGCGTAAGCGATGCCGCGGCCACGCAGCAGCGCACCGCCTCGTGCCGCGTCGGGGTTGGGGCCGACACGCGGTTGCCAGAGCGCGCGCTCGGCGGCGGCGCGCACCACGGCCACGTGGCGTGGGTCGGCCAGGTGCTTCACGCGCAAGGCGACGGGGTCGCTGCCGGCGGCCAGCGCCAGCTCGTCGATGAAACTTTCACTGGCGAAACAGGTGGCCATGCCGTCGGGGTCGCGCAGGTGCGCGGTGCGCAAGCCCGTGGCCAGGCTGTGCTCCCAGGGCAGCAGCTCGCCGCCGACACGCTTGTGCTCGAAGCGGTAGCTCTCGGCCGAGACCTGAAAGAGATCTTCACTGCGCGTCACGTGCCCGCCCACCAGTTGCGAGGCCAGGCTGTCGCTGAAGCGCTGTGTGCCCGAGGGCCTCACGCGGCCCGAGTAGCCACGCGAGTGGAAGTCAAACACGGTCACTTGAGCGTTAGCGTCCAGGCCACCGCGCAGACGGAACACGCCCGGCGGGCCTTTGGGGTCCCAGGCCGTGGCGTCGGCGCGGCTGTACTGCAAGCGCACGGGGCGGCCGACTTCATGCGCCACGATCACCGCATCCACGGCAGCGTCGTCCGCGTCGTTCATGCCGTAAGAGCCCGAGCCGGGCAGCCAGATCACGCGCACCTGTTCACGAGGGCGGCCCAGCAGTTCGGCCACGGTGCTGCGCAGGGGATAGGGCTTTTGGCCGCCCATCCAGACGGTGACTTTGTCGACGTCGACTTGCGCCAGCGCGCAGGCTGGGCCCATGCAGGCGTGTGACTGGAAGGGGTACTCGTACCAGGCTTCGATGCGCTTGGTGGCTGCGGGCAATGCCACGTCGACATCGCCGTTGTGGCGGTCGACCTTGCGGCTCTTGGCGGGCGCCGTGCGCAGCGTCTCGTAGAGCGCGTCGTAGTCGCGCGAGAAGGCGAGCGTCGGCGCCGACCACTGCAGCTGGATATCACGCGCCGCGAGCACCGCCTGCGCTTCGCTTTCGCACACCACTGCGGCGAAGTTGCCTTGCTGCACCAGGCGGATGAAGCCCGGCGTGTTGGGCAGTGCCGCCACGCCCAGAAGCTTGGCGCCGGCCGTGGGTGGGCGCAGCACGCGGGCGTGCACCATGCCCGGCAGCTTGAAATCGACCAGGAACTGGTAGGCGGCGGTGACCTTCGGCGGGATGTCGCTGCGCGGCACCGGCTGGCCCACCAGCCGATAAGTGGCCGGGTCCTTGGTCGCCACTTTGGCGTCGACCGCCAGCTCGAAGCGCCCACCGGCTAACAGCGCAGCGTAGCTGACTTGGCGCGTGGGCTCGGCCACGACCCGCACCACGCCGTCGCGCACGTCCAACTGCGCGGCGCCCACGCCCAGGCGCTCGGCGGCGCGCGCCACCAGAAAGCCGCGTGCTTGCGCCGCAGCCATGCGCAGCGCGCCACCGCCGTCGGTGATGCCGTTGCTGGAGCCGGTGCCGCGCTGGTCCACCGTGCTGGCGGTGTCGCCCATGTGGATGTGCACGCTGGCGAAGGGCACGTCCAGCTCTTCGGCCACGATCTGCGCGAAGGCCGTGGGGATGCCCAGGCCGGCGTCGATCTTGCCCACGGCTGCTGTCACCTTCCCCTGTGCGTCGATCGCCAGCCAGGAGTCCAGCCGCTCGCGTGGCAAGCCGTTCGTGGCCGGCCCCTCGCCTGCGGCGGTTTGTGATGAGGCCGGCAGCGCCAGGCTCACCAGCAAGGCGGCGCCGCCGGCGATGAAAGCACGCCGCTCCATTTCAGCGTTGGTCATGCCATGCCCCTTGCGGTCAGCATGACTTTGGCCGCACGCTTGACGGCGCGCAGCACGCTGACCTGGGTGCCGCAGCGGCACTTCAGGCCCGACAGTCCTTCACGCAGCTCCTTGTCGGTGGCGCGTGGTTTGGCCGGTAGCAAGGCCGCCGCCGTCATGATCCAGCCGCTGATGCAGTAGCCGCATTGCGCGGCCTCTTCGTCGATGAAGGCCTGCTGCACCGGGTGCAGCACCTTGGGGTCGCTGATGCGCTGCTCGCGCCGCCAGGCGGCCGCCAGGCCGTCCAGCGTGGTCAGCTCGGGGCTCTTGGAACCTGCAGTACCAACCGCCACGCTCACCGGTGTGACGCAAGACCGAGTGGCGCGGCCGTCCAGGTGCACGGTGCAGGCACCGCACTGCGCCAGGCCGCAGCCGAAGCGGGGGCCTTGCTGATCGAGCTGGTTGCGCAGCACGTAAAGCAGCGGCGTTTGCGCGTCGGCCGTCGTGCTGCGCGCGCTGCCATTGAGACGCAAGGTGATGGGTGTGGACATGGCTCTCCTTGCGCACGCAGATGGCAATGCCGTTGCTGGCGATTGTGCCTCTCGTCAAGCATAGAAGACCGCAGTTCCCGCATGCGGAACGCCACGTGTCGGAGCTGCGGCGCCAGCAAGGCGGGCTGGCGCGCTCGCTGACAATGGCGCCATGAACCACCGCCGCGTCACGCTGCGCCAGTTTCGCTACTTCATCAGCGTGGCCGAGAGCGGCTCGGTGGCGGCCGCCTCGCGCATGCTCAACATCGCGCAGAGCGCCGTCACCCAGGCCATGCTGGAGCTTGAAGACGAGCTCGGTAGCCAGCTCTTCGAGCGCAGCTCCAAGGGCATGACGCTCACCCCCCACGGCCACCGTTTTCTGGTCAGCGCACGTAAAGTGTTAGCTGCCGTGGCCGACGCCACACGGCTGCACGCCGATGACGCCGCCAGCGTGCTCGGCGGCGTGCTCACCATCGGCGTGAGCAGCCTGGTGGCCGGCTACTACCTGAGCGAGCTCTTCAGCCGCTTCCGGCGCAACTGCCCGGCGGTCGAGGTCTTGGTCACCGAGGATTCGCCGCGCTTTCTGGAACACCTGCTCATCAACGGCGAGCTCGACGTCGCCATCATGATCAGCAACGTGCTGAGCGAGCCGCAGGCCCTGGTGGCCGAGACGCTGACGCGCAGTGCCAACCGCGTGTGGCTGCCGTCGAACCACGCCTTGTGCGCGCAGGAGCAGTTGACGCTGGCCGAGTGCGCCGGATGCGACCAGATCGTGCTCGAGGCCGACCGCATCGACGAGCTGATGCGCAGCGTGTGGACGCGCCACCAGTTGAAGCCGCGCTGCATCTTGCGCACCGCGTCGCTCGAAGCGGTGCGCTCGCTGGTCGGCGCGGGCGCGGGCATCGCGCTCTTGCCGGATTTTCTGTACCGCCCGTGGACGCTGGACGCTGAACATGTGGAGGTGCGCCCGCTGCGCGACGACGTGCCCACGGTCGACGTCGGCCTGGTCTGGCGGCGCGGCTCGGGGCTGAAGCCGGCGGCCAGCGAATTCATCGAGCTGGCGCGCGAGCAGTCGCGTGCGCGGCGCGGGGCTTGAATCAGCCGATACCGCGCGCTACATCTTCACCATGATGTGCCGCGCCACCGTGTAGTCGTCTAGTGC